>CAYSOC010000044.1:0-4700 GCA_964432445.1 uncultured Anaerolineaceae bacterium | reverse complement strand
TATGTCCATCGCATTCGATCAGGAAGCGCTGGAACGCGCTCTGCACACTAACGCCGAACTCTGGGACTGGGAAAAAGGTCTGCTGATCGATCACTACTTGCAGGACGCCTACGAACTTGATGTAGACGCTCTTGGCGATGGGGAACAGGTTGTCATCGGCGGGATTATGGAACACATCGAAGAGGCGGGCGTCCATAGTGGTGATTCCGCTTGCGTGCTACCGCCATACAAAATCACGCCGTATCACCTGGATGAAATCCGCGATTATACCGAAGAAATCGGGCTGGCCTTGAATGTGAAGGGCTTATTCAACATCCAGTACGCGATCAAGGATGATGTGATTTACGTATTGGAAGTCAACCCGCGCGCCAGCCGCACCGTTCCGTTTGTGAGCAAGGCGACGAACGCGCCTATCGCTAAACTCGCTGCGAAGATTGCCGCCGGAAAGACGCTCGAAGAACTCGATTTCACCGATGAACCAGATGTCGAAGGGTTCTTTGTGAAGGAAGCGGTGCTTCCCTTCCGCAAGTTCCCCGGCGCAGACCCGGTACTTGGGCCGGAAATGAAGAGTACGGGCGAGGTGATGGGGCATGCGTCCTCATTCGGACACGCCTTCGCCAAGAGCCAGATCGCAGCGGGTGAAAATCTGCCGCTTTCCGGGAATGTACTGTTTAGCGTAAACAAGTTCGACAGAACTGCTGCCGCCAAACTTGCCAGAGATTTCATCAGTCTCGGCTTTACCATCTCCGCGACGAATGGAACAGCCGCGTACTTCGAGAGTCAGAATCTACCCGTGACGGTGATCAACAAGATCAACCAGGGATCGCCGCATATCGTGGATGCGATGCGCGAAGGCCATATTCAGATTGTCGTGAATACGCCGTTGGGTGGCCTTGCTCATGATGACGGTATCGTTTTGCGTACAGCGGCGCACCGTTACAAGATTCCGCTGTTGACGACTCTCAGCGCGGCAGCGGCAGGGTTGCAGGCGATTCGTTCGCTCAAGCAAAAGCCAATCCGGGTACGCAGTTTGCAGGAACATCACAAACAACGACACTAAAATCCGGGACGACTCTCTGTCGTCCCATCCTTTTAAAAATGCAATCAGGTCGTTTTGCCAAACTCCATGTAGCAATTGGAGGTGTATTTTGGACGTACCAAAAATTGTTCGGATTTGGAAAATTTGCCTGTGCCTGTTGGTGCTGATTGGAGCATCCTATACCGCTGTTCAGAGTATCGGAATATGTCAGCCCGAAATCATCACCGCAGAAGAATTGGGCAGTGTCGGCAAATTGAAAACAACGACAACGCGCGATGGTGGCGCTACGGCAATCGTTGGCAGCAAATTGCTCTGGACGTTTGGGGATACTCTTTTCAACCCAAAATCTGTCGATGGGACAAATTTGCGATCCAGCACGGCGGCGCTGGCTGATCCTGTCGATCCATTGAACGTCAGCGAACCGGGCGACGCCAACGGCGCTCCGTATGCTCTCTTGCCCTTCACCGCTGAGGAGATCACATTCAATGAGGCGAACCGGAAAACCAATGAGCGTATCGCCCTATGGCCCGGCAGTGTCATCGCAGACGGCAAGCGTGGGTTTATCTTCTACCTCAAGTTGAAAGTCAAGCCGGGTTTTCTGGATTATGAATTTATCGGAACCGGGATCGCAGAAATCAAAGAAGGTGCAACCACAGCCGTGCGCGATCCCGGTCTGCTATTTACTGTTCCTGAACCAACCTTCGATAACGCTTTTCTGGATGGTACGACGGTTTATGTATATGGCGACCTGGGCGATAAAAAGCAATCGTTTGGTATAGCGCGTGTGCCATTGACGCAGATTCGGGAGCGTACCGCCTATCAGTTCTGGAATGGATCGGCGTGGGAGAGCGATAGCAAGGCTGCAAAAGCGGTTCTGACGGGCATTCCCGGCGGTGTATCTGTTTCCTATAACGCCTTCCTGAAACAATATCTGGCGATTCACAGCGAGATACTTTCCAACTGGGTTGTGTTGCGAACTGCCGATTCTCCACAAGGTGTATGGAGTACCCCCATCGAGGCATTCACGGGTCTGACGCCGAAAGAAAATGTCAACTATGCGGGACGCGAACATCCCGAACTGGTGATAGAAAATGGGCGCATCATTTTTATCAGCTACTATCGCCCGATGCGGTTGTTCTTTGGAGAGTTGCGGCTTGTCAGGGTAATACTGGGGAAGAAATGTGCCTGAAAAGACAGACCTGACAGGCGTCAGTTCGATTAGGAATAACGGACGGGTTTTCTGCCGGTCCCTGAACTTTGGTCGGATTTGGAGGGTGGCGGGAATGGCTATCCCGCCTGCTCCTGTCAATTAATCCCGATGATATAACGTAGCCCTGCCATCTCCGGCAGGAAGAAGTAGCCAGCGCCGCGTGTCGTGACAAACTGCGGAATTTTCAAAACCTGATGGGAATAGGGGCTGGTTGGGATAGTCAGGCTCGTATGTAGACGGTTCTCGTTCCTGTCTTCCATGATCGGGTCTTTGTTATCGACCAGCCCATTGAAACCGGGATCGTTCGTCCATGGCTGCTGAATAAACTCGAACTGGCGTTTGATGTCTGCATTCAGACACATGAAGAACAACCCGCGTGGCACATCCGGGTTTGTTCCATCATAGGCAGGACCATAAACCCGTCCGCGCCGAATAATCGCGTGCCGCTTGACCGTCTTGATCAATTCTGTTGGATTCTGTTCGAGGCTATCACGGGGATTGGCGCGGCGAATGTGCGACCCAATCGGCGTTTTATATCCATAGGGATCATCGCTCTGATAGAGAAAGTTGTTGCGCGGCGTAGTCGGTGCGTGTTCCTGTGGCGAATTGGGCGCAGTCGATAGCGGTGCGCCACTCTTCCAGCGCCCGGCGAAGGGTTTGTGCCTCGCGTACCTCCTGCACAGTACGCCCGAAATAGGCATGGAAGAACACCGGGACAGGGTACGCATGGCGCTTCATATAGGTCAGGAATTGCTCCTTGAAGCGCTCCGGCGCTAGTTTGCGACCCTTTGGGTAGTTGGTGCAACACCCCCGGATTTCATCCATCGTATCTCCCATCCAATCGGGGAGCGCCCGGATATAGTCGTCTATCGGCCCATCAAAATTTGAATCAAAGAGGAGTTGTGGTTTCGCCGTGTCTTTATCGAGGATAACCCAGCGGCAAAAATGGGTATTGCTGGCTTTGGTAAAGTCAATATACGGGTTTTGCTTGATCTTTCCCCCGATATTGAGGAGAAACGCTTCGAGCGGTTGCGCGGCGCTCGGTTCGATAGGCGTGATAACAGTCAACGGATTCTGCATCGAACAATCCTTCGGATAAGACACCTTCTGCACAAGAGGGCATCCCCGAATGCTGCGAATGGATATGTTGTAGGTCTGGGGATATGTAGCGCGAAACAAGAGCCATTGTACAGCCATATGAAAAACGGCGCGAACGGAACGCACTATTTTTTACAGCTTTTCAATTAGCGATATATAAACAAAAACCCCTTGGTTTGTACCAAAGGGTTTATCTGAGCGGGCGACGAGATTCGAACTCGTGACATTCTCCTTGGCAAGGAGGCATTCTACCACTGAATTACGCCCGCATTCTTGCGAATGTGTGTATATTTATAAACCGAACGCAGGAGTTTTGCAAGGGTGAATTTTTGAGGGAAATTTATCAGCCTGCCGTTATCTGTGGGAACGTCTGAAAAGGAGTGTCCCCTATCCCCTGCCCTTTCCCTGCTTGTGGGGAAAGGGAGCAACGCACGACGGTCTGGAAGTCCCTCCTCGCTGGCGGGGAGGGATTTAGGGCGGGGTTTATTGAAGTTCTCAGACAGTCTCTGAATGGGTTCATCAAAAAAGAACAAGCCGGAATCCCAAACCACAAATTTCTAACACAAATCCTATTTCTGTTTTGTACAATCTGGTGTGGCAAACCCAAAGTCCCCACAGGATTGAACTATGTCGCAAGACCCGTATGAAGTGCTGGGTGTAGGTCGTTCGGCCTCTCCCGAAGAGATCAAAAAAGCGTATCGCAAGCTAGTACGTCAATATCACCCTGATGTCAATAAAGAAGAGGGTGTCGATGCTAAAATCAGAGAAATCAACGCGGCCTACGAAATCCTGAGTGATGAGGAAAAACGCGCGCGCTTTGATCGTTTTGGTGCTGCGGGGATGAACGGCGGCGCGGGTGGATTCGATGGTGCGTTCACGGGCGATCTCGGTGATATTTTTGAGCAGTTTTTCGGCGGGATGGGCGGGTTCAATTCCGCGCGTGGCACGACCCGTCGGCAGCCGCGACAGGGGCGCGACCTGCGCTATGACCTGACTATCAGTTTTGAAGAATCCATTTTCGGGTGCGATAAGCCAATCGAACTCAGCCGCATGGAAGCCTGCGAAGCCTGTCACGGGAACGGCGCAGAACCGGGGACAAGCCCGGTACGCTGCACCGAATGCAACGGCGCGGGCGAAATTCGCCAGGTACGCCAGACCTTTTTGGGTAGTATGGTCACTTCCACGACCTGCCCAAAGTGCAACGGGCGCGGCGAAACGATTGCCACCCCCTGCAAGGTTTGTCGTGGTTCCGGTCAGACGCGCAAGACGCGCACCCTGACGATTAAAGTCCCGCCGGGAATTGATGACGGAATGCGGATTCGTCGCAGCAATGAAGGCGAACCCGGCGAAAAT
>CAYSOC010000043.1:519-40453 GCA_964432445.1 uncultured Anaerolineaceae bacterium | reverse complement strand
ATTAACTACCATCAAAACGAGTGCGACGATGCTGGTTGATCCCGATACCCCCGCTCCGGTGCGAATGGAACTTGGAGAGGATGTTCTTTCGGCTACCGAGCGTCTGAATCGACTGGTACAAAACCTGCTGGATATGAGCCGCATTCAATCGGGGCGTGTGCGACCACGCATCGAACCGAGCGATCCACGCGACCTGATCAGTATTGTTTTGCGTCAACTTGAAGACGAATTGAAAACGCATGATGTGATTGTAGACATTCAGCCGGATTTGCCGCTCGTGCCGATGGACATAGGGCTGATGGAACACGTCCTCTTCAATTTGCTGAATAATGCTGCCAACTATACGCCGAAAGATGTACGCATTCGCATCTCTGCCAGAATCGAGAATGGGCAGTTTTTGTTAAGTGTGGCAGATCGTGGGCCGGGGTTGCCGTCGGGGTTTATCGAAACAGCGTTTGATAAATTCACCCGTGCGCCGGGAAGCAAAGGCGGCGGGGCAGGGTTGGGACTATCTATCTGTCGGGGGTATGTCGAAGCGCATGGTGGTACAATCACGGCAGAGAATCGCCCGACGCGCGGTGGGGCGCGTTTTATCGTGCGCTTGCCATTGGAACAACCGAACCTGAATTAAATCTGACTGGATGTTATTCGCACAACCGCAAAATCGCCGCACGAATCGCCGGGTTGACGGCGAAATGTTGTTCCAGAAAATCCAGAATTGCCCGTGCCGATTCAATATTGCGGTCATAGCCTTGCACAAACGAACCGAGATGTGTTGCGGTCTGTGGATAGCGAATCTCAAAACGGCGCTCCTCGCCAAACTGATCGGTGTAGGCGGGTTGCGCTGTTTCCCAGTGTTTTGTTAGCTCCAGAACGCGATCCACTGCATAGCCCTGTATGAAGCGCGTCGCGGAAAGTTTTTCGCCACGATGGAAGCGCCCTAATCCGACATAAAGATTGGTCAATGCCTCCCCTAATAACCACTCGGCAGGGCGATCAGAACGTGCATGAGATACAGGAGTAAGGATCGCGGCATCGAATCCTTCCATCGCCCAAACGATGCGCCCATTGGCGAACGGGATGCGACGCATTTCTTCCGGCTCGAATACAGCAAATTCGCAGAAAATCCCGTCTTCATAAAGGGCTTTATAGCCATCATGGGTGTTTTGAAACACATATGCCAATGGATTGAGTTTCGCCAGCCAATCCAGATTGTCGATATAGTGCTGCTTGAATCCCGGCTTCACGATAGCGAAGAAATCCAGATCGGAATAATCATCAATCCGATCTGTTTCCATACCCACAGAGCCGAGGCCGAGCAGCGCTAGCGCGTTTCCGCTGGCGCGCAATGATTGCCCGATGGCATCCAGACGCGCCAGTAGTTTTTCCTTGTTATCCGTCATACGGCCTCGATGGGTAATTGTTAGTTGTTGCTATAGCTGAGTATAACGCTGGATGGTCTGGAACAGATGAGTTTGATTGTTGATGAGTCGAGTTCCGTACCGCCCGCTGTAAGCATCACTTTTATCAGAAGGGTATAGGATGATGCCTCTTCCCAGAAATAGCTGCTGTCTGCCGTCCATGTGATCGTTTTGCTGAAGGTGACAGGCCCCGTTACCAAGGTACTGCTAACCGGGTTTAGACTGAGATGCCCACCTGCCAGAATGGTATGGTATTGTACAAATGTCCAATCATATATCCCCGGACTGGCAGTTACATTGAAATGAAGTTCACCACCGGATTGGCTACATGCCGCCGAAGTCGGGCTGACGCTGATCGAAGAAGAAGCGCTCAACGGGGCAGCCTTGCCTGCAATAACACCGCTGAACAAACCAATGAACATGATGGCAACCAAAACAACCAATTTGCCGATAATACGTAGCATTTTCTCCTCCGGCCTGACAAGATGGAGACATTATAGGATGAATTGAAATTTCGTGCGCGAATCGGGAATGGTTATTCTCTCAGGCCTCGCGTGCCATACGCTGTAGTTCGTAGAGTTTCATCATCGCTTCCATCGGGCTGAGTTCCTCAACCTTGATTTTGCCAAGTAGTTCGACTGCTGGATGAATCTGCTCAAAGCCTGGAAGTGGTTTCTGTTTGCGGCGGCGCTTGAGTTCAAAGTCGCTGCCGTTATCCTCAAGGTCTTTCAATATCTCGTTGGCGCGTGCCACGACAGATTTTGGCATCCCGGCAAGCTGTGCCACATGCACGCCATAGGAACGATCCGCGCCACCGGGTACAAGTTTGTGTAGGAAAATCACATGATCGCCATCTTCTGTTACTGCCACATTATAGTTCCGAACGCGCGGCAGGATTTTCTCCAGTTCCGTCAGTTCGTGATAGTGCGTGGCGAACAGCGTTTTGCAGTTCAGGCGCTGATGATTGTGAATATATTCGATCACGGCGCGCGCAATCGCCAACCCGTCATAGGTGCTTGTGCCGCGTCCGATTTCGTCCAGAATGAGCAGGGAGCGCTCTGTCGAGGATTGCAAAATCGCGGCGGTTTCGGTCATTTCCACCATGAATGTGGATTGTCCCGCGTGGATTTCATCCTGTGCGCCGATACGTGTAAAAATCCGATCCACCAGCCCGATGATCGCCTCCGACGCCGGGACGAATGAACCAATTTGTGCCATCAGCGTGATCAGCGCCACCTGCCGGATCGCGGTACTCTTGCCCGCCATATTCGGCCCGGTGATGATATGGATGCGTTCGTCTGGATCGAAGTGCGTATCGTTCGGGACATAGCGCTCACCCTTGAGCAATTTCTCGACTACCGGGTGACGCCCGTCCCGAATGGTCAGCGTATCGTCCAGTGTTAGGGTTGGACGGATATAATCCTCGCGTGCGGCAACCTCTGCCAGCGATGCGTATACATCCAGTTCGGCAACCGCACGCGCCGTCCCAACCAACCGCTTGCCATTCGATGCGATGAAACCGCACAAATCCCGAAACAACTGCGTTTCGATTTCAATCACACGCTCTTCAGCGCTCAGGATTTGCGTCTCATAGTGCTTGAGTGTCGGCGTGCTGAACCGTTCGCCGTTTACGAGCGTTTGTTTGCGCTGATAATCCGGCGGGACTTGATCGACCTTGCCGGCGCTGACTTCGATGTAATAGCCGAATACCTTGTTGAAGCCAACCTTGAGCGTTTTGATTCCGGTACGTTCACGTTCGATGGCTTCCAGTGTCTCGATATATTCCTTTGCTTCGCGCGTCTCGCTGTGAATCTGGTCGAGTTCCGAGCTGTGTCCATATCGTATGATACCGGGATTGCCAAGTACGGCGGGCGTGGTATCGGTGATGGCCTGCCCGATACGCTGGATAATGTCGTTACAGGGATCGAGCCGATTCCGAACCCCGGCAAGTGCCTCATTCCGATCCAGTGCTTTCCGCAGTGGCGCGACACTCTCCAGGCTGAATCGCAGCGCCAGAAGTTCACGCGGGCCTGCAACACCAGCGATCACCCGGTTTGCCAGCCGTTCAAGGTCGGCAATCGGGCGCAGACATTCGATCACCTCGGCGCGTTCCATCCCAACGTCAAACAACGATTCGACGCAATCCATGCGCCGATTGAGCGCCTGAATATCCAGCAGGGGTTGGTGAATCCATGTCCGCAGCAGGCGACTCCCCATCCCGGTTACAGTGTGATCCAGCACCCACAGGAGTGATCCGCGCCGTTCGCCGCTGCGGATCGTCTCGGAGAGTTCCAGATTGCGGCGCGTGTTGGCATCCAGCACCATGAACGACTGTGTGGTATAGCTGAACAGTTCGTTGATTTGTACGAGGGCATTCCGCTGCGTATCGCGGAGATAGGTCAGGATTGCGCCCGCCGCACAGATCGCCAGCGGCTTATCCGACAAGCCAAAGCCCTCCAGTGATCCCGCGCTGAAATGGTCAAATACAGCCTGCCGCGCCGGGGCAAAGTCGAACGTGAAATCGGCTGTCGCGGAAACGTGCATTTCAGATGGGAGCTTGACGCCGCGTTCCACCCAGTGACGCGGGAGCAGGACTTCGCGCGGTTTCAGGCGTGCCAGTTCTTCCAGCACCGCCAGCGTGACATCGTTATCACCATACGTTTCGAGTTGCGTTGCCGAAAATTCGCCTGTGGAAATATCAACGTAGGCTAGTCCAACGCGCGTCCAGCCTTCCCGTCGTTTATCTGTTTCCGGCGCAAGCGCAAGCAGATAGCTGTTTTTCTGTGTATCCAGCATCCCCGGTTCGATGACCGTACCGGGCGTGATCACCCGCACCACTTCGCGCGGCATCAGACCATTGATAGTCTCTGTACTGGTCTGCTCGGCAATGACGACGTGATAGCCTTTTTCGATGAGTTTGGCGATGTACGACTCAACAGCATGATAAGGGACACCCGCCATCGGTACGCGATTTTCGGGATTCGTGCCACGTCCGGTCAAGGTCAGGTCGAGTTCGCGCGCCCCTATCTCGGCATCTTCATCGAACATTTCATAGAAATCGCCTAACCGGAACAGGACAATTGCCTCCGGGTGTTGTGCCTTTATATCAAGATATTGCTGCCGTGAAGGGGTGATTTTTGCCATATATTAATTGTGAATGGGGATAATTTACGTTTAATCAAGCGTGTGCTATTCTAACATTTTGGAACATCAGGTTCAATCAATTTAAGGGACTATTATGGCAAATGAAGTTTATATTGGTCTGGATTTAGGCGGAACGCGCATCCGCGCTGCACGCTTCGATGAAAAACTGGCGATGCAGGAGCGCGTCGAAACCCTCACCGACGCTCCCGAAGGCCCGGACGCTGTAATCGCACGCATTGTTTCACAGGTGAAGGAAGTATGGCCCAAAGAGGGCAGGGTTGGCGGAGTCGGCATCTCCGTTCCTGGCCCGATGAATCCCTACACAGGGATTGTGGTAGCCCCACCAAACCTCCCCGGCTGGCACAACGTCCCGCTGAAAGCCGTTCTGGAGGAAAAACTCGGCGTCCCGGTTCACCTCGGTAATGATGCGAACCTTGCCGCCCTCGCAGAATACGAAATGGGCGCAGGGCGTGGTTATCGTGACCTGATCTACATCACTGTCAGCACAGGGATCGGTAGCGGCGTCATCAGCAATGGACGACTGCTTATCGGGAATGAAGGACTCGGCGCGGAATGTGGACACCTGATCATCTTCACCGATGAAGAGAATGTATCCACGCTTGAAAAAGAGGCGGCAGGGCCGGCAATCGCACGTGCTGCCCGCGCTATGATCGAGCGCGGCGAACCCTCGACTATCCTGAATATGGTCAGCAGCCCAATGGAGATCGATGCGCGCCATGTCAGCGAAGCCGCCAAGAATGGAGATCGCCTCTCGATCCGTATCCTGTCGCGCGCCGGACGACTGATCGGGTTGGGGCTGGTAAGCCTGCTACACACCTTCAATCCACAAATCGTGGTGATTGGTGGCAGTGTTGCCGAATACAACTGGGAAATTCTCAGCCGTCCGATGCAATGGGCGATCCAGCATTATGCGATTGACACTGCCTACTGGAAAAATCTGGTGGTTGCGCCCGCCGCACTTGGCGAAAATGTTTGTTTGATCGGTGCGGGAGCGCTCTCATTGCGTGGGGTAGAGTAAAATGATGTGAATTATAGTTAACAAAGCGCGTTCAAATGAAGGGAAGGCGTTATAGGTGAAGCGGGTAAGCAGTTAGTAATTGCTACCAGAAACCACTAGGATAACAGAACAGTTTCAGCCAATTCATGGTTGGGACACCTTTCTTGCTTGGCAGCTAGAAGTCTAATCCTTCTGCGAAAGGCGTCCCTCCTTATCCCTAACGCGCGATAACAGCTTCCATATTAGAGTACAAAGTACAACTAGGCGTCTTCGGGAAACGGCGGCGCACCAAGTGTTTTCATAGCGCCTGTCTGCTCTCCCGCCATGCGAATGCGCGCAATATCGAGTTCTATCGAGGGGAGCGTTCGGCTTGTTGCTACATCTCCTGCTTGACGAAAGAACGCTTCCATCGCCGCACCAGGTGTACAAATCCACAATGCTCGCGCCGACTCAGAGGTGACGAGCAGGGCATGGGGAGTGCCTCTTGGAACATATACGACGGCACCAGCCCCTGCTGTGTGTTCAACGCCATTGATGTTCAGCAGCAGTTCACCTTCGAGTACATAACCTATTTCATCATGATCGGGGTGGAGATGATAGGGCGTCCGCTTGCCACGGCTGGCAACCTGCTCAATCATGCAAAGATCGCCTCCTGACTGTTCGCTCGTTACTTTGAACGTAACGAGTCCACCGCCAAACCAGACAGCATCGCCTTCTTCTTTCATCGTAATTATTGGCATGGTACTGTTCATAGTTACCTCTTTATGGGTATCCGAATTCCATTATGGACACCCAAGTACCATGATATAATATATTCATGAATATGTCAATCCCAATGCAGCCATCGGAGGAATGATGAGTGGATCGGAACAATACGAATCGACTGGACGCACCGCGCAGAAGATGCGGACGCGCAAAGCCTTGATTGACGCAACCCGTAAGCTGATCGATAGCGGGATCACGCCTACCGTAGAGGAAGCTGCCGACGCCGCATCAATCTCGCGCACTACCGCCTACCGTTATTTCTCGAATCAGAATGATCTATTGATCGCTGCGTATCCAGAGATGGGGTCAAAGTCACTACTTGGAGAGCATCCACCAGATGCCGTTGAAGCACGGTTGGACATGGTGGTGGGCGAACATCTACATCAGATCATTAGCAACGAAGCAGCGTTCCGTGCTGTGCTGCGATTGTCTCTTGCGCCCGACGAAACTCACCGCGAGAAACTGTTCTTGCGCCAAGGGCGGGTAATCATGTGGCTGAAGGATGCCCTTGAACCGCTGCGTGGGCAGTTGTCCGAACAAGCTTTTGAACGTCTCGTCTTCGCAATCAGAGCAGCGGTTGGGATCGAGTCGCTCGTCTGGTTGTGTGATGTTGCCAGGCTATCGCGTGACGAGGCCAAAGACCTCATGATGTGGTCAGCGCGAGCGCTGCTCCGTTCGACTCTTGCGGAGGCAAATTTGAACCCAACCGAACTTGCTTCAGAGTCGCCCCGCAACGTGAGTTAAAATATTTTGATGAACTGTAAGTGTTCATCAGAAGTTTAAGGTGTTTAATGCAACTCTGGAAAACCCTTTCGCGTCGCCTGATCCTCGATACCGGGAAATTCCTGCGCGTCGAAAATCACGAAATCGAATTGCCAAACGGTCAGATCATCCCGGACTGGACATGGGTCATCACGCCCGATTTCGTGAATGTCGCCGCAGTTACGGAACAGGGTGAGTTCATCTGCTTTCGCCAGACGAAATATGCCGTTCAGGGTCTGACCCTCGCACCTGTCGGCGGCTATATCGAACCGGGTGAAGACCCATTGCTGGCAGCACAGCGCGAACTTATGGAAGAGGCAGGCTATAGCGCGAAACGGTGGATTTCGCTCGGTACATATGCGGTGGATGGTAATCGTGGCGCAGGAAACGGGCATCTGTATCTGGCGTTGGGTGCATATCCATCCACCAAGAAAACATCGGACGATCTGGAAGAGCAGGAAATGGTTTTGCTCACCCGCGATCAGGTGCAGCAAGCTGTTCTGGATGGCTCGTTTAAGGTGGTGTCATGGATGGCGCTCATGGCAGCCGCGCTGGTCTATCCCGTTGGGTAAAATCACCAAAAATTTTTGGTTAAAAGTTCTGGCAAAATTTCCTTGAAATGATGCAGGACAATTGCATATAGTTTTAGAATGATGCCAACAGATGCTTACGGCAGCAGCCAAATCGGAAATTTCCGCGAGGAAAACCAGGACGCGATTCGCTCTTATGTGAGCGAGGCGGACTCCGGCTTCCTCTATGCTGTTGCCGATGGTATGGGCGGCTATGAACATGGTGGATTAGCCGCCATACTCGCGCTGGAAACGTTTGTCGGAACCTGGAGCGCCCTTTACAAAGGTGATCCGATGGGAGCGATGAAACGTGCGATGCTGGATGCAAACCTGCGTGTCTATCAGGAAGCCATGCGCCTGAATACCCGTATGGGAACGACGCTCACGGCGTTACATCTCGATAATGGAACACTTCGCGTCGTCCATGTTGGCGATTCGCGCGCCTACCTGTTCCGTAATGGCAAGCCTGCCTTGCTGACCAACGATCATACGCCAGTAGGGGATATGGTACGCGCCAAACTCCTGAGCCAGGATAAGGTGCGCCAGCATAACAATCGTTCGATATTGAATCGTTGTCTGGGGCTGGAATCAAGTGTCCAGCCGGAACTCAGCACACACCGCATTCAGCGCGGCGATACGCTCCTGTTGTGCAGCGATGGGTTATGGTCGTCTATTGAGGATGAGCAACTGGCAACGTTGGCGTGTTCGAGCGATGATGTTCACGAAGCCGTTGACCATCTGATCGAAACCGCGCTGGCAAATGGCAGCGATGATAATCTTTCCGCATGGGTAATCCGTATACAGGATGTATCCGAAAACTTCCCCGCGCGAGGCCGACGCTGGTTTGGCCTGCCCGACCTCCTGAGCAGCCGAAAGGGAAACGCTACGGTGTAGCCGGGCTATTGGAAAAGCCCGTTGCACAGGCTATAATGCCCCGCATGAACGTACAAATCGGCGATCAATTCGATCATTATCAGATTCGTGGTCACATGGCACAGGGCGGGATGAGCAACATCTACCGCGTGACCGACCTGCTGACGGGTAAGGAAGCTGTCCTGAAAATCCCGGATCAAATGCTTCTCGGTGATCCAGCGCAGTTCGAGCGTTTCCAGCGCGAACTGGCGGTCATGAAGGAACTCAATCATCCTGCGATTCAGCACGGTATCGAAAGCGGTACATTCAACCGCACCCCCTATCTGGTTACTGAATTGATCGAAGGGCGTGGTTTGCGCGATATTCTGGACGAACGCCAGACCTTACCTGTCGATGAAGCGCTTACGCTGATCAAGAAGATCATTGACGGGATTGCCTATTGCCATCAACACGAGGTGGTTCACCGGGATTTGAAACCGGAAAATATTCTGATTACAAATGATGGTCAACCCGTGATTCTCGATTTTGGACTGGCGCTGACCAAAGGTGGACGCCGCGTGACCTACGCCAATCTCAGCCCGATGGCAGGCACGCCGGATTATATGGCTCCAGAACAGATCGAAGGGCAACGCGGCGACGAACGCACCGACGAATACGCGATTGGAACAATGCTTTTCGAGATGATTGCTGGCAGGCCACCATTTCGCGGAGATACACCGATGGCGGTTCTGGCGCAGCATCTGAACAGCAAAATTCCACGCCTGGATAAACTCAAACCGGGGGTGGTATCGCCTTCATTGGCAGCGGTAGTGATGCGTTCGCTGCGTCGTAATCCCGAAGAACGCTATCCGAACCTTTCCGCAATGCTCCACGATCTGGAACATCTCGAAGAAGTGTCAACGGATATTCTGGAAAAGAGTGAGGCTGAGTCCGCGAAAGCACCGTTTTATCGAACCCCAACGTTCCGAACCGCAATCATTTCTATTCTGGTATTAGTCGGGATTGTGGTGTTGGCGCTTGCATTACAGGCCGCACGCGCCACACCCTGAATAGAATCAGAGGACGTTTAGCGCCAGTGTCTTGCTTTCTGTTGCCTTGACCGGGTTTTGCACATCGACAACCTTGCCCTGCTCATCAATGACGAACTGTGCGCGTTTCATCCCCGTGTAAGTGCTGCCATCGGCAAGCGTGCGCGTCCCATAGCAATCCCATGCTTTGGCTAACCCGGCGTCGACATCTACCAGCAAATTGAAAGGCAGGTTGAGCGCCTCACGGAATTTCTTGTGCGATTCCTGATCGTCGGGGCTGATTCCAACCACTACCGCATTTTTTGCAGTGATATCCGGGTAGCTGTCGCGGAAACTGCACGCCTGCAATTCACAACCGCTGGTGAAATCCTGCGGATAAAAGTAGAGAATCACCTTTTTGCCACGATAGTCGGAGAGCTTGACTTGCTTGCCCTCGTCGTTGATCAATTCAAAATCCGGTGCCAGTTCGCCAACATTCGGCATATTCAAATCCTTTCAACTATTACGAATCAAACGGTTTGGAGTGCGCCAAGCACGGCAGGCAGCAATTGCTTCTTGCGGCTGACGACATCCGGCGCATCGAAGGTATCGTCATCCAAACGGGAATAGGGCAGAGCCGTCACAATGCGCGGTTCACCAACCACGACCAGACGACTGTTTCCGCGCACTACATCCGTCACCATCAGCAACGCCAGCGATAGTTGCTGGGTTTCGGTGATTTTGGTCAATGCACCCTGCAAATCCTGCAAACGCGGAGCAAGTTCGCTGAAATTGGTGACTTCTACCTGTGCAATCCCGGCCTTGTGTCCATTTTGCTCATAGAATTTGAGATCGGTATTCACCACGTTATCGGCATCGCGCGTTCCCAATCCTGCGCCTGCCGAAAGGAGTTCGTTGCCCAATTCCTGAATTACTTTCTGGATGGCGTCGGGATCACCAGCGCTGGCGACAAGCCCCGCCATCACTGCCAGCGTTTCCCCCGCACGACGATCACGCGGTGTGGTTGTCGGTGAACGGAACACCAGCGTATCGGAAAGGATACCGCACAATAGCAATCCTGCGATATTCGCCGGGAAGGTCAGGTGATGCTCAAATGCGCGTTCGGATACCAGTGTCGAGCAACTTCCTACAGGTTCTACCTGGAAACGAATTGGCACAGCGGTGGGCATGTTTCCCAGACGGTGGTGATCCAACACCTCGATTAGTTCGGCCTCTTCCAAACCGGGAACAGCCTGTCCCAATTCGTTATGATCCACGATGATCACGCGGCGGCGTGGCGGCGCGAGGAGATCGGCTTTCTTCACTAGCCCGACATAGCGCCCATCTTCGCCCGTCACCAGAAAATCGTCCTGATCGCTGCGCAGCGCCTGCCCCAAAACATCACCAATATGTTCTTCATCACCAAGCGGCGTACCGATACCGCCCTCTAATGCTGATTCCACTGGCCGATCAAATTCATGCGCCAGTGCCAGCACGGAAGCGGAACTCAGCGCATTAGCCAGCGTTCCGAATAGCTGCGCGCCGGAAAGCATACCAACAGGAATCCTGTCAGCATCCAGAATGGGAGCAGGGCGGCGCGTCTCCGCGACAAGCTGGCAGGCTTGCAGGAGCGTTTGCCCGCGATTCAGGTGTTTGACAGGTTGCGCCAGATTGCCAACACGCCCCCAAATATCGGGAATGAGTTCTGGTGCGGTCAACCCAAATTTTTGCAGCGCAAAGGTGGTCTGTGCATTGACCGCGCCAGTGCGTCCGGGAGTATAGGTGTCGCCACCAACTGTATTTAATACCCATGCGTAGCCAACAGCAGAGGCGATGGCATCCGTATCCGGGTTACGGTGGCCTATCACCAGAATTGAATTCGTTTTTGTTTGTACCATTTGTGATCAATCTCGAAGATGTTAACCAGTGTATTTTACATGAAAGATAGCTAAATCATGTTCATCAGATTTTCACATACTGATCCAAATATTAAGATCGTTTTAGGGCATTTGGGCGTATATATTAGATGTCCCTTTTTTTCACGAGGAGATGGCAGAAGTGAACAAGCAAACGTTTCTTAAGCTGAGTGCAGTTGTGGTACTGGCGACGATTCTGGCACTTGGCAGCGTCAGCGGGAGTGCCGCACGTTCTGCGCAACAGGCAACAGCGCCTGCAACAATGCCGGGAATGTCTATGCCCGGTGGCATGATGATGCTCCCCGGTTTGTGTCCGCCCGGACTGGTAAAAGGTTTGTTTGAGGCTTCAAAAGCGATGATGGCTGCGGGCGGTATCATGGCGACTATGCCTGCGATACCTGGAATGCCCGGTGGCATGATGCCAACCATGCCCGCCATGCCGGGGATGCCCGGAATGCCCGGAATGCCGGGGATGGTGATGACCATGCCTGCCATGCCTGGATTGCCTGGTGGAATGGTAATGACCATGCCTGCGATTCCTATCATGAATCAAACTTGCCAGATTACCATGCTTTCCGGTAAGAACGAAGTCCCCGGCCCCGGCGATGCAAAGGGCTACGGCATTGCTGGTATCTCGTTTGATGGCAATACTAAATCGATCACGTTTGAGGTGATGGTTGCCGATATAAAACTGCCTGCTACTGCATCGCACATTCACAAGAGTGCCGCTGGTACGTCTGGCTCAGTGGTAGTTGATGCGAAGGGTGCGCCCGATGCGGACGGCATGTTCAAGAATACGGTCACTGGTGTAGATGCCGCGCTGTTCGATGACATCGTGAAAAATCCGACGGGCTACTACTACAACGTTCACAACGCCGACTTCCCGGCGGGTGCAATTCGCGGTCAACTCGGCATGGACATGATGACGATGGTCAACGGCATGATGCCCCCGATGATGGGAACGATACCGGCTGCTCCTCCACCTGCCAAATAAATAAACAGGTTAGTTTTTCGAGAGGGTGCATTTGCAGAGGCATTGCACCCTTTTTTTATTTCTGCGAAGCCTGTACTTTCTCCGCACGTGTCCGAATTACCCGTAATATCCCATCCTGCAAATCGTTCATCAGAAAATCCGTCCAGATTGTTGCATAGCCGTTAAAGCGCGTTGTAACCCGTTCCCGGCTAATCAACCGTACCAGTACCGTCCCGTCGGCCTGTGGTTCGAGAACATATTGCGCATCAATCACGTTGAAATATTTTCCACCAATTGCGCCAAATGGTGGATTTAAACGGGCTGTTGGGTCAATCTTGATCGTAAAATTGAACGAATACGGCGGATTCCATTCAAATACTTCCTCCATGAACCGTAATCCGTCGGCAAAGGAAGCATCGCGCACTCCACCTATTCCGTCTACGCTCAAGGTTGCCTCTACCGGACGCGGAATCCCAAACAGGTTCGACCATGCAAACCCATATTCGTCCTGGCTAATAGGCGCAACCCGCGTCACCTGTTTCCAGACCGTATCCAGACTTGCACGGACGATGATCCTGCTTTCTACGGTACGGATAGAGTCCTGAGCCTGCACCATATTTTCCACTGGTGCGATGAAATATGGCGCAGCCAGCAGAACCAGCAACGCATAGTGTTTGGATTTACCCCCATCCCACTGGCGCAGAAACCATGTCATAAAGGTACTGCCGACCCATCCACCGAAATAGAGCAAGGGGCTAGCCATCAGAATACAAATGAATACCTCCAACGCCAGCACCATCGTAGCCAACATGAAAAATGTGATGGTGGCAAAAGCCGATCCCCAGTTGCGTCCAAATGAACGCCGAAGCGGAGATGGCGTCAGGTAGACGGTTAGCGCACCCAGCGAAACCGGCATCACAATCAGGAAGGCGAAGGACATTTCATCAAAGAGCGAACCGAGGCCAGAACTGCCAAAAAGCAAGCGCGCAATCAATCCGCAGATTATCCCTGCACCGATTCCGACAATGGCAGATCGTTTGCGCCGTTCACCACCTGGTTCATCCTGATTTTTGCGTTTTGGCTTCAGGAGCGCCGCCTCGTCACTTTTGCTCCGGGGAGTTTCCTGTAACGCGGATTCGGGGAATGGCGGGGCTTCCTCCCCTTCAAGATTTGGCTGTCGATTTTCATCTTGCGGTTGCATGTTGTTTACTCCTGCCGATTCCAGATTGAAGTATAAATTTTTGGGTAAACGTTTTCAAACATCTCAATTCTTTTGAATTTATGTTCTATGAGAGCGGTTTCCCTAAATGTGCATTTTTTCCTCAATTCTTTTTTGTGCAGTCTCTATAAAAATCAGAGGGAATGCTCTTGCAATCCTGTTAAAACGGGTTAATCTATCAGTCATTCGCGCTACGGCGCAAAAAATTATATTTAGATTCCGCAAGGAAACTTAATATACTTATATTTATGTAACGCTCGGCCTCCCCCACCGGGCGTTTATTTTTTCTTGATCCATTATCGAACGTGAAAATTTCAAATTGAATCGAAGCGAGGCAGGAATTAATCCCGCCTCGTTTTTGCCTGGGATTACTCCCCGCGTATCGTTTTTGCTATCCATTCCTTATAAACGGAGAGGCGGGTATATGCGCCGAGTTTGCCGCACCTGTCGCCGCCATAGCTGACAATCCCAACCTGAACGAATTTTTCTGCGTCGGCCTCTGTCGGGACAACCAACGGACCGCCGCTATCTCCACTACAGGAATCTCTATTGCTCACGCCACCAGCACACAGGTATTCCCTTGCGTCATCATCGGCAGTACAGCCTGCAATCGGCAGACTCACCTTCATCAATACGTCCGATGAATTTTCACCATCTGGTTTCGTTGCACCCCAACCCATCGTTGTCGCCGTTGTTTTCAGTTTTGGGAACGCTTTTTCGGTGTTGTAGGGAATGGTCGAAATGTTCTTATCCAGCGTGACGGGCTTCGAGAGTTTGAGCAGAGCAATATCGTGTGTTTCGCCGTCATAGCCAGGATCGTAAATCTTCTTCACGCTGACAGTCTGGCCTGAACCATCCGTAACGTTGATTGTCCCTAGAATGACCTTGAAATCTTCTTCAAATATTTCCTGCGCAGTGCCTTCCTCGTCATAGAAGCAATGCGCCGCCGTGAGTACCCACTGCTTATCGATCAGTGAGCCACCGCAGAAAACACCATCGTCATCCATTAGCCCCACCATAAAGGGAAACTCGCCAGCTTTGGCGGGCTTGCCGCCGATGATCGCGCGTGAATGTTGAACTGTCCCGGCGTGCGCTGCTGTTCCCTGCGCGCAGGCAAGGAGAAGTACAAAAATAACCAAAATGTGTTTCACGGGATACCCCTCTCGAATCAATATTCCTTTGTTTTGTCGTAGCGAAGGGTGCAAAATAACTTTTTTAACCACTTTGATCCGAGGTTTTATTACTCAATTTATATCCCGATCTTCATAATTTTTGTTTCTATCCAGCAAACCGAACAAGGCAAATACCGCACAGGCAAAAAATATTGGTACACCGCATAGCAAAGAATCAAACACTCCCTGATACATCTTTTCGGTATAGGGGAACACGTTAAACTCAGGGATATGCGCAACAAACATTCGACCGACAAAGCAAAGTATTCCGAATGCGATGCAGACTATGACGATGATTCGACGGTAAATTACTCTTTTTCTTTCATCAGATAGCTGACTATTTTTGTACTTCTTTTTCTTTTTTGCACTGGGGGTGAACGCAAGCAATAGTGCGGTGCTGGAACAAACAAAGGAAAGCACAACCAAAGCAACCCAAAGTAGCCGAGAAGATACTATAACAGTGCCATTAGAGGCTATAATTCCGATAAGGGCTATGCCAATAATCTTCTGTTGGAATCTGGTCAGGGAATCCATGTGAACTACTTTTGTTCGCTCTCTCGCTTTTCTTTTTCAGCGCGATTATTAGAAACCATTGCCAGAATCAGAAAGAACACCCCAAAGAGCAGAAACACGATATAGCTATCGTTGGGCGAATTGAGCAGCACAAACACCGTCAGAAACGAAATGATTGACAGCAATGCAAAACGACCTGCGAGACGCTGATAATTATTCATCTCAATCATTGCTCAAATTTGCAAAATCAGCGTGATTATACCCTGCGCTATCCTCACAACGAACCGCAAAAAATTGACCATCGTTCCTGCTGGTTGTAACATATAGGGCTGAGTTCGTTCTATCAGGAAGTAATTTATCCCAATGGCACACAAAGTCGTCATTACAGGTGGTGCAGGTTTCCTCGGTCTTCATCTGGCGCAACGCTTCGCCGCCGACCCCACCAATCAGGTTGTCCTCGTGGATATTGCGGAATATCCCAACGATGAATATCCCGCTGCTGTCGAAAAACTGACAGGCGACGTTCGCAACAAAACCCGCATGGAAAATATCTTCGACGGCGCGGATATTGTTATCCACGCTGCGGCGGGTTTGCCCCTTCTGCCACGCGACGAAATCATTGATATTAACGTGCGCGGGATGCGGAACGTCCTGGAAGCGGCACGCGATGCAAAAGTAAAGCGCGTTGTCCAGATTTCTTCCACAGCCGTATACGGCGTCCCGGAAAAGCACCCGCTCTACGAAGATGATCCGCTGATTGGCGTCGGGCCATATGGCGAAAGCAAGATCACAGCCGAACGTATCTGCGAAGAATTCCGCGAACAGGGCATGATCGTCCCGGTGATCCGCCCCAAGACCTTCATTGGTACGCACCGCCTCGGCGTTTTCGCCATCCTCTACGAATGGGTCAAGGAAGGCCACCGCATCCCAATGATCGGCAACGGCAAGAACCGTTATCAGTTGCTTGAAGTTGAAGACCTCGTAGACGCGATTCAACTGGTTGCCACCCATGCCGATGAACAGAAGGCTAACCGTACTTTCAACGTCGGCTCAATGGAATTCCATACGGTTGAGGAAGACGTTGGCGAATTGTGCAAATATGCCGGAAGTGGATCGCGCATTCTCCCGACGCCTGCTGCGCTGGTCAAGCCTGTTCTGGCTGC
The DNA here is from genome assembly GCA_964432445.1 of uncultured Anaerolineaceae bacterium. Taxonomy (GTDB): domain Bacteria; phylum Chloroflexota; class Anaerolineae; order Aggregatilineales; family UBA2796; genus JBBRMW01. The sequence continues at coordinate 23,938 of CAYSOC010000043.1, read as the reverse complement.
TGCGGAAGCCGTAAAGCTCTCTCCGTTGTACAAGTGGGTCTATGGCACAGCAGATAAGGATTCGTTCGTTAGTACAGAACGTATTCAGGAACTCGGCTGGAAAGCCAATTACAGTAACGCGCAGGCACTCATCCGTTCCTATCAGTGGTATCTGGATAACTACAAGGAAACGGAAGAGAAGGGTACTGGCACGCACCATCGCGTTGCGTGGGATCAAGGTATCCTCAAGATCGTAAAGCGCTTCATTTAGTTATGATGAATAATGATAGCCTGCGTCGTCGCCTGAGTATCCCGTTTTTCTTTATCGACATGATTCTGTTTGGGGTTGCGGTTGGGTTTCTGGATGCCAGCACTGTGATCCCGGAGTTTGTAGGTAAGGCAACAGAATCAAAGGTGCTGGTTGGGCTATCGGGCATTCTGTTTGCGATTGGCTGGCGGTTACCACAGCTAGCATTTGCGTCTGCCGCCAATCGTGCCACAAACAAGCGCCGCTGGATGCTCAAGAGTTCGCTGCCAGGTCGTAGTTCGATCTTCATCATCGGACTGGTTGCCATCTTCTTCGGCAAAGATAACCCCGGTTTGATGCTGTTTGCTTTCTTCACTGGCTATGCCCTCTTTGCGATCATGGACGGCATCACCTCGCTGGCATGGGTGGAACTCATCGGCGGGGCAGTCTCGGACGGCGTGCGCGGCACAATGTTCAGTGCATCGCAGATCATACAAGGCGTGATGGTTCTGGGTGTACAGGGCATTCTGCGCGAACTGTTGGACGACAAGAAACAACCCGGCTTTCCGGTGAATTATGGCATCGTTTTTATCATTGCGGCGATATTGCTGACGATCAGTGTTTTCTTCCTGACCAATGTCTATGAAGCCAAAGCGACGGAAAAGGTCAAGACACGTACTATTGAGGCCAGCGATTTTTTACCCTACCTGAAATCAATTGCCTGGAATGATCGCCCGTTCCGTGACTTTCTGGTGATGCGTTTCTTTCTGGATGCCGCGTTCTATATGGTTTCGCCGTTCTACATTGGCTTTGAAACCGAAAAACTCAACATTCCTTCAGCACAGGCGGTCAGCGATTCGCTGATTGCAGTCATGATCGGAACCGTGATTGGATCGCTGCTTTCGACATGGTTCTCCCAGAAATTGAGCGCCCGTGCTGTCATCTGGATGATGATCGTCAGCGCGATGGTGGGGCCGTTGCTGGTTCTCGTCAGTCCGGCAGTGGGCTATGCCGCACTCTTGATAGCTTTCTTCACGATTGGTCTGGTACATGCGGCAGGCGCACCTGGTCTATTGAACTGGATGATCGCCTACCCCGAACCCGGCAATCGCCCGATTTATTCCGGGATCGCCAATACTATCAGCATGTTTGCGCTGATAGCACCGGTTATCGGTGGCGTGATTCTGCAAATCTCGAACTATTACGTATTGTTTGGCCTATCGCTGGTTCTGGCGATTATCTGCGCAGTAAACGGCTTGCGACTCGTCAACCCAAGTAACAAAAAAAACAAGAATGACTCACATCCTGTTCCTGATGTCTGATACCGGGGGTGGTCATCGCGCCGCCTGCCGCGCCATCGAAGCTGCCCTTAACCATCGCTATCCGAATCAATTTACCTGTGAAATGGTCGATTGCTGGAAAGACTATACGCCGTTCCCGCTAAACAATATGCCAGAGTTATATACACCCTGGATCAACCGCAATCCATATAGCTATTCGGCGTTATTCTGGCTCAACGATCAATTGTTGAGTGCGCGTAATAGTTCGCGGCTCTATTCACATCAGATGTTCCCGCGCATGAAGCAACTATATAAGGATCACCCCGCAGATATTATCGTCTGCGTGCATTCGGTGTTTGTCCGTCCAGCGGTTTACGCACTACGACGATTAAAGATGAAGCAACCCGTTCTCACAGTGATCACCGATTATGCGTGGCCTACCGTCCTTTGGTATGATCGTCAGGTAGATCGCTGTCTTGTCCCGACAGAACCCGCCTGGGAGCGTGGATTGAAGGTGGGACTGAAACCTGAGCAGATGCGGCTGACAGGTGCGCCAGTACATCCCAAGTTTACGATGGTGAACGCAACACGCGCAGAAGCCAAACGGGAACTCGGATGGGATGAAAACCTGCCTGCGGTGCTGATGGTAGGTGGTGGAACGGGAATGGGGCCGTTGATCAAAACCGCATTGGCGATTGATGAGAAAAATCTGCCGATTCAACAGGTCGTTGTTGCCGGACGTAACGAAGCGACAAAGGCAAAACTGGAAGCGATTCAGTGGCGGGGGAAAGTGCGTGTCTACGGGTTCGTCAACAATATGGAAAAATTGATGACCGCAGCAGACTTATTGATTACGAAAGCTGGTCCCGGAACGATTACCGAAGCGGCGATTGTCGGTCTGCCAATGGTAATCAGCGGCGCGATCCCGTTTCAGGAATCGCCCAACACAAAATATGTTGTGGAGCAGGGTGCGGGCGTATCCGCGCCGGGGCCACGCAAGGTTGCCGAAGCGGTAGCGCGTATTTTCTCGGATGATGGCTCTATTCTCCGGAAAATGGGCGAAGGTGTCCGCAAGATTGCCCGCCCGGATGCCATCTGGCAAATTGCCGATGAAATCAAATCATTTGCTTAACTAATGCGATTGAAACGATTCCTGCAAGGCTGCTATTATTTTGGGTGTTTTATGCCAGCCGGGTTCGCGGCGATTGCGATCCTGCTGATCGTTCGGCGCTTGCGAGGGAAAAAGTAACGGGGAATACACATGCGTAAATCGTCCTTGTGGCGGATGCTGGTCAATATTGCGCGGATAATGCTTTTCTTCATCCTGTGCATGGCGATCCTGCTGACAGTTGCGCGTGCTGATACTGCCGCCTGCCTGCGTATCCTCAACTACAGCACCCTTGCCCGCCCCTATTCATCTGATCCGGTATTGACGCTGCTTGCAGATATTGATCATGGGCGTGTCGTGCGCGAAAGCCGTTTCCCGGCGCGCACCGAAGTCAGCTTTTCTCCTGTTGCCAACCGAACCGTTTACGTCGCTGCCGATGTTGCACAGCCGCGCGGTGCTTCGCTGATTGTGCAAGGCAAAAGCGGGATTTTCAGCGAGGATCAAATCGTTCAGCGCGGGATGGCAAATGATGATTTTGAATATTTCTCCGAAAGTTCCCGCCGGATGGTCTGGTCAACGGATGGCAGCAGACTCGCCTATCTGTCACGCAACGGGCCAGACTCCGCCAATCCGCGTGTCTACCCACAAACGCTTTCAGTGTTGAATGTCGATACCGGGGAACAGCTTTCAACCAGTCTGGAGGAAACAGGGGAGTATTGTTGTCTGGGGACTTTCTCGCCGGATTTAAAATATCTCACTGTCCGCAAGGATTTTACGCCGACCAACGATATAGAAATCTGGTCAACCGCGCCATTGCTATCCATCGATCCGCTGATGCGCTGGCAGGCTGGAGAATGGCTACCGAACAGTCACGAATTTGTCGGGATTGGTTATCCAACAACGCCGGGTCAATTGCATTTCATGCGTTGGTCAGATACGCTGAAAACAGCAGTTCCCATTTCCAGTGTGATTCCCCGTCGGGTGGTTTTGGCTGCCTATCCCTCACCCGATGGAAAATACGTCGCTTTCCAGAGTACGCCCTCCCTCTGCGTCACCCCATCACAAGGGTGTCTCCAGAATTACGCCTACAATATTTTTACCATTGATGGCGAATTGGTTGTCGATTCGCTGGACGGTTTGCAGTTAAACCCAAATCGTAGTTCTGTGAATTTTGCAGACCCGACACCCAACGTCATGCGCTGGACGCCAGATAGCAAACAGTTTCTCTATCTGCATGAAAATGTGCCGCAGAGCATCTATTTTGAACTGTACAGCTTCGATATAACCACCCGCAAAAACACCAGTCTGGCCGATAAACTTGCGGCAAATTACATGCAGGATGCGTTTTTCCCGGATACGCTTGATCGTTACTATCATCCTTCTGCCGTAAAATCGCCACCACAGTTTATGTTCCGCACCCGGCGCACAGGCTCCGATTTTAGTGTGGATTATGTTTCGCTGGACGGGACAAGGATCATTCCGATGGTGGAAGAGGTCAGTCTTGTGACCGATCTGGAAAGCCCCTATACAGGTTATCGGCGCTTATATGGCTGGGCGCTGGACGGGCGAACGGTGATTGTCCCCTGGCTACGTAGCAGTTTCACCGGGACTACAAGCGCGGGTGTTGTCTGGATGAACAATGATGGAACGGGCAAACGCGAACTGGATGGATTTGAGAATATAGGCGATGTCAATGTTGCCGTAGACATGACAACCCGACTGGCTTCACGTTGGCTTGGCTTTTTTGCCGCACGCAATGGTACTATGAATTTTGAGTTGGTCAGTCTGGACGATCAGCGCCGCTGGGAAGTCCGGTTGCCTGCTGTGGGAAGTATCAACGGCTGGATGACGTGGTTTTCACGCGACGGGCGCAGTGTTGCGGTCTATGTTGGGGACACCCAAAATAGAACAACACGCACCGATTACGTTTTCCTGATCGATCTGGAAAGCGGGTATACAGAACGATTCAGCAACGCATCAATGGCGGCGTGGTCACGGGAAAATGATCGGCTGGCACTTGCGGTCTATGATCCTCTGCGCGTTACTTATGCGATTCGTGTTGTTGCTCCCGATGGTTCGTCGCGTGGCTTAATCCCTCTCACCAACTATGAAGTGACGGATATTCGCGCTATGAGTTGGAACCCCTGCCGTTGATCCAGCCCTATTTTTGTGAGGAACGGCGATCAAGTCGAGACACAACCGCACTTCCTGCCAGAATACCGAGAAATACCAGAAATTCCGGGATGCTCGTCTTACCCTTACGTCTGGGGCATTGCCCACTTCGGCCATCTTCGATGGTTGCTGCGAGAAGTGGCACTTGTTGCGGGATAGGTGTTGTCACCTGCTCTACTGCTTTAGCCGCTGCAACTTTGGGGGTTCCACCCTGTTTGGAGCCATACCATTTGGCATAGACCTGGGTGAACTCTGCACCGAACAATACGATTTGCGCGGAATAGTTGACCCATAGAAGCAAGACAACCAGCGATCCCGCCGCACCATAAGCGGAGGTGGTGCTGCTCTGCGCCAGATATAACCCCAGCAGATAGCGCCCAATCGAAAACAGCAACGCCGTTACAAAACCGCCGATCCAGACATCCCGCCATTCGATTTTCAGGTGCGGCAGATATTTGTACATCATCGCAAAAAGCGCCGTCGTGATCACAAGAGCGACGATAAACCCGATCACCTGCAACAAAACTTCCGAGCCGGGCAACAAACCCAGAACATATCCGTTCACAGCCGAAAGGACAGTGCTGATCACCAATGAAACCAGAAGCAGGAAGCCAAGCAGCAATATCATCCCGAACGATAGCAATTTATTTCGGATGAAATAACCGATGCTGCCAGACCCGGCAACATCCTCCGGTTTTACACCCCAGACCGTATCCAACGCACTTTGTAGCTGCTCAAATGCGCCCAACGCACCCAGGAATAATGCAATTAGCCCCAACACTGCGGAAATGAAACTGGCCTGGGGTTTGTTCACAGCCTCAATCAACCCCTGCACCAGTTCTGCCGCACCAGTTCCGGTAGCGTTGCGCACCTGCTCCAGAACGGCATCCTGGACAGTTTCCTTGCTAAAAATGAAACCGACTATGCTAATAACCAACACTAGCAGCGGAGCAAGCGAAAATGCCGTGTAATAGGCCAATGCCGCAGCGAGACGCGGAGCATTGTCTCTATTCCATTCATCAAGAGTCTGGCGTAACAAGCCAAACCCGGCTTTTATACGATTCATGCCGTCCGCCTAGTGTGCAATTGAATGATCGTCAAGGGAGAGCAGGATACCAAGCAGCACTGCCGCCCCAACCAGGGCAACCGCAAAGCTATTCGGACTAAACCCGGTAATTGGCTGGCCGCCAAAAATTGCAAACAAAAGGCCGCCAATAAAAGCGCCTGCTGTACCGACCAGAACGTAGGATATATTGCTGATGGATTGATCGGGTTTCCGAAAGGCTGCGATTACCCCGCCGGAAATTGCGCCGATGAATAGCCATGCCAGCCATCCCGCGAGATGTGTACTCATTGGTGAAAACCTTCCTGCTGATTTTCACCTCTATCCTACTGAACATTTACTCAAAAAATCCCAAAGTGGCGCTCAAAAACACCTAAACAGGCTGATTGTTCGCTGGCAAGGCAAATTCATATTTCAGATGTGGGGCTTCTGGCAGGATAGGCAAGGTGAAACAAAACAACGCACCGGGGTCATCCTGTTCCGCGACCCAGATTTTGCCACCGTGCATCTCGATAATCCCTTTGCAGATTGCCAGACCAAGCCCCGCGCCTTTTGTCATATGGTCTTTGGTTGGGTCAAGCTGGCGGAACGCCTCGAAAATAACGTTACGTGCCTCACGCGGGACACCCGGCCCCTGATCGCGCACGCAGACTTCGACCATATTACCCTTGACCCGCGCACTCAGGGTGATGCTTGTCCCGGTTGGGGCATACTTGACGGCATTGCTCACCAGATTCACCAGTACCTGAGCAATCCGTGTCGGGTCTGCCATCACTATCGGGAGTTTGTCTACCGGTTCAGTTTTCATGTGGTGATTTGGCGTAAGGGCGATGAATTGAGTGGATGCCAGACCAACAATTTCGGCCATCGTCGTTGGCTTGGTTTCAATCCGTAGCCTGCCCGCCTGTATCCGGGACAAATCGAGCAATTGACCAATCAAATCCGTGAGTTTATCGGCTTCTTCGCTGATAATTCCGATAAATTCGCGCTGGCTGGTGGCATCCCATTCGACATCTTCCGCGAGCAGGGTTGTCGCAAACCCTTTGATTGAAGCCAGCGGAGTACGTAACTCATGGGAAACCATGCCCAAAAAGTAGATTTTCATCGCGTTGGCTTCTTCGGCAGTCTGGCGGGCTTTAGCTTCTTCTTCCAGAAGACGCTTGTTATCAATCAGGGTATGTTCCAGTGCTACCGCTTTTTGCTGTACCTGATCAATCGAATCGCCATAGAGACGCGAAAGCTGGCGTAATTGCTGGCGTGTCAGAATCCCCAAAAGTAAACCAAGCAATACAACCCCAATTGTTCCAACGAAAATGACCGTCTGAATAGTGCGTTCGGAATTAACGAGGCGCGCATCCCGCAAATCGGTTTCTGCCCCTATCAAATCGGTAAATCCATTTCGCATACTATCTGTCAGGGCTTGCCCTTTGCGGTGCATTTCCAGATCAATTGGTTTTTCCTGAGCCTGGCGCATCAATACATCTTCAGAATAGGTGTGCCAGTCTAAAAAATCAGTCTTTAGCTTTGCAAACCGTGTTATCTGGATTGGATTGTCTTTGACCATCTCTTCTACCTTATCAATTTGAGCAAACACCAACTCTTTTGCACGCTGATAAGGGGAAAGGAACTCGACACTGTTGGTGAGCAAAAACCCACGTAGCCCGGTTTCCATACCCAAAATCTGGTTGCGCAGCAAGCGCGCCTCATTGATCACCTGATCGGTATGATATACCCACTGATTGACCGACAAAATACTTGTCAACTGCCAGAAAAAACCAATGAATAGTACAACAACCAATATAAATGGAACTGCCAAAGCGCTCCATAAAGTACGGTTAAACGCTTTGTGTTCAGTGATAGTCTTCATAATTGTGCTTTGTCGATCTACGAAGATCGGAATATTTGACAGGATTTGATCGAGTCTATCATGGCGGGTCTAAAAAAAAACAAAAAAAATACTCTATTAAATCATTTCATCTGTATCATAAGAACATCTATTGTCGGAATTTATCATCCAAGCAAATCTTATGGCTATACTGCTCGTGATAGAGGATGAGAAGCACATCCGTCAATTCGTCACAGTCAACCTCAAGGCACGAGGATATGAAATCGTAGAAGCAGATAGCGCAGAGAAGGGGTTGAGCCTCCTGCGTGAACAAGCTGTGGATGCGTTGTTATTGGACATAAAGTTACCGGGGATGAGTGGATGGGATATGTTGAAAGTGATTCAGAGTGATTCGTCGCTGCCACAACTTCCGGTGATTCTTATGAGCGCGTCCTCGTTCAGCGATCCATCCGAATATTCCAGTTATCCGAGTATTGCTGCGCGTCTGGTGAAACCGCTTGGCGTGGCAACACTCTTGCAAACCGTCTCACAAATGTTAGCTACACGCAAGGCCACATCCTGAATGACTACAGAACTACTGAAGGTACTCGTCGTTGACGACGACGCAATGATCCGCAAGCTGGTTGTCAGCAATCTGGCAAAGCGCAGTTATCGCGCTCGTGAGGCTTCCAGCGGCGCACAGGCACAGGCGATGATCCGCGAGGAAGTGCCAGATTTGTGCATTATCGATCTTGTCATGCCGAACATGAACGGCGTCGACCTTTGCGCCTGGATACGGATGCAAGGGCATGAAACGCCGATCATCGTCCTGAGCGCCTATGATCAGGAAGATATGAAGGTACAGGCGCTCGACGCGGGCGCAGACGATTATGTTACCAAGCCATTCAAGGTGGAGGAATTTCTGGCGCGTGTACGGGCGCTCATCCGGCGCGCGACTATTTCCGATACCAATTCACACAAGATTATCATAGAGGGCGTCGTGATCGATACGAAAGCGCGTCGGATGTTTGTAGATGGTGCAGATTTACACCTGACACGCACCGAGTTCGCGCTCTGCGAGACGCTCGGCAAGAACAGCGATAACATCCTGACCCACGACGAACTATTGGCGCGCGTCTGGGGGGAAGAATATCGCGGTTCAAGCCACTATCTGCATGTTTATCTTGGTCGCATCCGCAAGAAAATGGGCGTAAAATATGAAAGCCTGCTCGAAACTGTACCGGGAATCGGGTATATTTTTCATTCAAAATTACCTGAAACAGGGACAGCATGACAGCTAATCCGAATAAACCCGAACTGCTGGCAAATATTCAAAATAGCTGGCAGGAATTACGGCAATTCATCCGTAGTCTGAGCGAAGAGCAACTGACCAAACCAACTGATCCCGCCGGGTGGACAGTCAAGGATCATTTGATTCATCTTGCTGTCTGGGAAGATGGCATTAATGCACTGCTGGCACATCAACCGCGTTATGTCGCAATGGGGCTGACCAAAGAAGTCTGGGATCGGGATGGGTTCGAGGAATTCAACGCGATTATCCAGCAGCAGAACAAAGATTTACCGCTGCCGGAAGTTTTAAAGCGGCTGGAAGAGGTTCACAATCGCCTGTTTGCCACCCTGCAAACCCTTCCCTACGAGGAATTAAATCGGCCTTACGGGTACTACCAGGCGGACGATGCAGATGATACCAGTCCGGTGATTAACCGGGTGATCGGCAATACCTACCATCACTATGGCGAACATATCCCCTGGATGCGTACCATCGCGGAGAGCTAGACGCTCTTATCGGTATTCTGATCGTGCGTCAGCAACCAATGACCGTCCGCGACGCGCCGAAAAATCAAGTTCAGATAAAATGATTTGTTGATGGGTTTGCCTTCCCGATCCCGATCAGAATAAGCAACATCCAGCAACGCGAACCCCATATCCGCACCGCCGAACTTTCGCACAATAGTTATCTGCATTGTCCAGTCGGGATCGCCGAACCAATCCCGATTGAAAGCCACAAACTCTTCGGCGGTGCTTATCATTTTCCCGTTGGGCAGGATCAGGCTGAATTCGCCCTGCTCAGGTATGGTTTCCAGAAAAGCCCCGATATTCTTTTCCTGTAGCGCCTTGATGTGTTTCTCCAGTGTTTGTTCAAAATTCATGCGGTTTCCCTTGTAGAGATGACAAATAAATCCCATTCCTTAGAGCAAGAAATGGGAATAAACGAATTATAGTACATGAAATGAAAAGCCCACGCTTTCGGCAGATTCGACCAATAAAAACCGTAGCAGAATCATCACGATAGGGTGATGGATGTCACTATATGCGACATAGCATCCGCGATAGACTGGGAATAAGATAGCAAAGAAGCTATCGTGAGGATCGTAAAATGAAACTGGAAGGTAAAGTTGCACTGGTAACAGGCGCAGGTTCAGGAATCGGGCGGGCAATCGTCAAACTATTTGTGGAAGAAGGCGCACGGGTTGTCGGAACCGATCTTCATCCTGCCGGGTTGGACTCACTCAAAAAAGAACTCGATGATCTGGGCTACTCGTCATTAACAACAGTAACCGGCGATGTCTCTGTTCGCGCAGACGCCGAGAAAATGGTGGATACCGCAGTGAATGCCTACGGAACGCTGGATATTGCGGTAAACAATGCAGGGATCATGGATGAGTTTGTTCCGGTGGCCGATCTTGATGATTCGATGTGGCGTCGGGTATTGGGCGTAAATCTGGACGGCCCAATGTTCATTTGTCGGAAGGCGATTCAGTCGATGCTGCCTAAAGGAAAAGGCGTAATTGTGAACGTTGCCTCGATTGGTGGATTGTTCGGAGGCCGTTCGGGAGTGAGCTATACTGTTTCCAAGCACGGTACAATTGGACTGACTCGTAGTATCGCCTATCATTACGCAAAGAAGGGGATTCGCTGCAATGCAATCTGTCCCGGCGGGGTTAATACAAATATCAGCGTTCGCCAACCCAATCCGCTGGGCTATGAACGACTGCAAACGACCCTTGCATCGGCGGTTCGTACCGGGCAACCGGATGAGTTGGCTCGAATCGCCCTGTTTCTCGCTTCGGACGACTCGTCGTTTGTAAATGGAGAGATATTAGTCGCTGATGGCGGCTGGACAGTTGGTTAAGCCCTGTCGGAATCTAACGGTCAGGAGATTAATCTGTCCTGAACAGATTGAACCAATCTTGTTTCATTCCCGGACAAGTCTTAAAGACCTCGGCTAAACTCAAAGATAGAGATAACCTCTTTGAGTTTAGCCCGGTGCTTCAGCGCCGGGTCTGATTTCCAGATAAGCAATCTATTCTTTGGGCGGATGTGGCGCGAGCCGATAACCAATGCCTGGTTCGTTCACAATATAAATCGGGCTTGCCGGGTCTTGCTCAATCTTCTGCCGGAGACGCCAGATCGTCGCGCGCAGGATGTGTACATCATCGGCATATTCCGCGCCCCAGACGTTGGAGAGTAGATAATCATGCGCCAGTACGCGGTTGGTGTTCTCCGACATGGTGACAAGCAAGCGGTATTCCGTCGGCGTGAGATGAACCGTTGCTCCTTCGACAGTGACGGTGCGAGTCAGCAAGTCGATCTGCAAGCCGCCGTTGACATAATGCGTTTCGCGCCGATGCGGTTCTGTATTCGGGCGAACGCGGCGCAAAACGGAGACAATACGCGCCTGCAATTCCCGATTACCAAAGGGCTTGGCGATGTAATCATCCGCGCCCATCATGAGTGCCTTCACCTTGTCATCCTCGGTATCCAGCGCCGTGAGGACGATCACTGGAACGTCGGAGGTTTCGCGTACCCGTTGCAATACTTCATAGCCGTTCATATGCGGTAGACCGAGATCGAGCAAAATCAAATCCGGTTGATAGGCTTGCACCTGTTCCATCGCCTGAACACCGTCATTCGCTACCAGAACATCATAGCCCGCCATTTGCAAGCTGCTCCGCAAATAACGCGATATGCGCGATTCGTCTTCCACTGTCAAAACCAAAGGGCGCTCCCGCGTGGTTGGCATGGCGTTTCAGGCTCCTGAACGTAAGATAATTTGATGCAGATTTTAATCACGAACATAAAACTGGGCAAGCATCGCATTACATCCGCGTGTTAAAATGGGCAAAATCGACAAGTTGATTGTGCGCAAGAATGACCAATCTGCCCGAATTTATCCCATCGCTCGATGAACGTCAATCGGCGGAATTTCTCGAACATACGTTAACGCTGCTGGCTTTCCCAATCCAGCACGATGCCGCCGCCCATCACGCACTGGCATGGCGATTCAATGCGCCGGAACTGCCGCGTGAGACGGATTTGCCGCTGTTGCCAGCGAAACATTATCCGCGCATAGATCGAGCGATTGCCGAAGCGACGTTGAAACTCCTGCTTCCCCCACCGCCATTACCAGATTTTACGGGGAGGCGCGTGGAACTGGATCGCGCAGTGATGGCATTGCTGGCGGGGCGCAGCGTAGCGATTAGCGGCACGGCAGGGATCGGGAAAACGGCATTCCTGCGCACAATTGCGCATGATTCGCGGATTCGGAAGCAGTTCCGACGAGTATGGTGGCTGGAAGATTCGGCAGATATGGGCGATGCAATCGGGCTGGCGCTCGAATCACTCCCGATTTTGCAGCGCAACGTCGATGAACAACCTGCTATCGCCGCGCAGATTTTGAAAGAAGCGAATATTTTATTGCTGGTCGATGATGCCAGCGATCCGGGTTATGCGCTGAAGTTCGGCGCGGTTGCCGCAGTTGGCGATCATCCCGACGCAATCAAACTGGAAGGTTTGCCCGGTGAGGCTGCCGCCGCGCTCAGTGGCCTGGAGAACAGTCCATTTCTGGCAAAAATTGGTGGCAATCCGCGTGCGTTGCGGTTGCTCCGCGCGATGATCGAGGAAGATGGTCTTTCGCTGGATGAAACCGCCCATTTGATTAAAAGCACCGATCCGCTTGGCGATCTGGCAGAAGCATCGTGGTGGGCGCTCCCTAAAGATTATCAAAAATTGATTGAAAGCCTGCCAGATCAATCGATCCCGATAGAGAATGTCATCAATCATGTGGGTAATCCGCTTTCAGCGCGGCGTGCGATTCGCTTTCTGGAACAGCGCGGCTTTGTGAATGTCGAAGGGGAACGCATCCGGCGCGCGATTCCGCAGCATATCGAACCGAGTGCCGATATGATCTCCGTGCCGGAACTCCCCTATGCCGACTTCCGCAAACAGGATGAATCGTCCGATGAAGACGATCCGCGAACGCAGGCGAATAAACTCTATGCGCAAGGTAATCAGGCGATTGATGAAAACCGCATCGAAGACGCCGAGAAGTTGCTGAGTGAAGCGTTTGAACTGCGCAAAACCTGTGACCACGCACACGCTGTCGCGCAATCTTTGACAGCCATCGCCCGATTGCAATACTTGCAAGGGAAAGATTCCAGCGCGATTAAGAATCTCGAAGCGTCAGGCGAGTTGTTACACGAACTGCGCGACCAATCTTCGCTGGACGTGGTGCGCCTGGCATTGAGTCGTGTCTATCGGCGCGTTGGGCGTTTGGAAGCAGCCGCAGAAGTATTGCCCGAACCTCTCCCGGCAGATGATTATTCGATGATCTGCCTGCTGCAAAATCGTCACGAAGCGGCATTGGAAGCCGCGCAAACCGAACCGGAACCACGCATCCGGCGGCGACTCGTAGCGCGCATCCTCAATCACATGGGACGCACGGCGGAAACGCTCGAAGTCCTGAAACATGATGATGATTTTACGGCGCGGCATTTGCGCGCACAGGTCTATCACATTCAGGGTGATTTCGAGAAGGCGATCAAAGCCTACGAAAAGGCCGACGAACTGGGCATTCCCGACGCCGAACGTGGCATCTTTGCGCGAGGGCGGGCGCGGGCATTGGCAGCGGCAGGTCAAGTACGTGAAGCTGGCATGATCGCCGGGGCAGAGGGATTGTGGTACGAATCCAAACTGCCGCATGTTTCTTTTGCACGCAAGTCTGCCAGTTTTGCGCTTTTGGGAGCGCTCCTGCTGGTGCAGGGCAACGTAGAGGAAGCCGAAGCCAACGCGCTACAGGCGCTCCATGCGGAAGGGGAGCGTATCACACCGGAAATCATCGCCATTGCACAGCATATTCTGGGACAGATTTATCTGGATCGGGGCGATATTGCCGCTGCCCTTGCCGCATTCCAGGCCGAACTGGAAGCCCGCGAAGGTTCACGAGTGCGCGATGAAACCGCCATCGGGATGACGCTGCACACACTGGGCGATGTACAAGCGGAACATGGCGATCTGGAACGTGCTATCGGGCTGTATCGCCGCGCATTGACGCATATTGATGATCTCGATACCCGGTTGATCCTGCTCCTGTCGTTGCGGAATGCTCTGTTACAAGCGAATCGTGCGCCAGATGCGCTGGAAGCAGGACAGCAGGCGATTGATCTGCTGCTCAAGCAATCCACCCCGGAATTAACGACGCTCGGCTATGTTATGGCATTACAGGCGAAAACACAGGCGCAATATGCACGTACCACGCGCGCCGTGCAGCTTTTGCAGGATTGGGAGACACGGCTGGCGCGGCGTGCCAATGAAGCTTTCAATCATTCTGAATGGGGCGTACAGGCATTGTGGATCGGGCTGGTGGTGCGGAGCGTGCGCCCGGATCAATATCCGCCTGCGCTCTTGCGTGATCTGGCAGACGAAGCTCTCAGTGTAACAGAACAGCACGCGCCGGAAACATGGGTGGCATGGGCAGCGCGGCGCGATTTGGCAAACCTGCAAATCGCATTCAAGGAATACCCTGAAGCGCTGGAAACGATTCGCCCGCTGACCCTGGTCGAGGATCGCCAGTCGAATCTGCATATCCGGTTGCCTGCTCACGCGCAAATGGGGCGCTTGCTCCTCACGCTCAACCGTCCCGGCGAATCGTTGCCCTATCTCAAGGAAGCAATTGATTTGGAACATGATCCGATTCTGCGCGGGAGACTCATGCGTGAACTGGGACAGGCACAAACTGCTGCCGGGAATCCCACCGCTGCCGCTGAAATCCTCAGTGAATCGCTTTCTTTTGTCACGCGCGCCGATGCACTGGATGATCATGTCGCGGCGCTGGTTGATCTGGGCTATGCACGCCTCAGTTTGCAGCGCTTCAACGAGGCCATTGAAACTTTTGAGAAGGCGCTCGATATTGTGCAGGAATTGCCGGATAAGGCGTTGATGGCCTCCGTCCTGACCGACCTGGCGAACGCGCATTTCACGCTCGGACAATATCGCCGCGCCGCCACGACCTACCGCCGTGCGCTCGGTTATCAGAAGCAGCCGGAGCAGATCGCGCAAACCTATATCGCACTGGCGCGCAGTTCTGCCGCGATGGGTGCATATCCGGCGGCGCTTGATGCTTATCAAAGTGCGCTGGAATATCCGCACTCGCCATTGATGCAGCGCACCCTGATCAGCGAACAGGCCGCTATTTATGTCAATCAGAAACGTCCGAACGAGGCGATTGCTTTTTATCAACAAGCATTGGGCATCGAAGGCGCAACGCCAACCGAGATTGCGGCAATTCGGCGCAGTCTGGGACAACTGTACGCCGGGGTTGGTCAGCATGAACAGGCGCGTGAACATTTCGAGGGCGCTCTGTCTGCTGTTGAAGATGAGCAGTCCGGCCTGACCATGCTGGCAATTGCAGAAGGTCACCGCGCGCAGAATCAGACAACACAGGCGATTGAAGCCTATGCCCGTTCGCTGGAACATCTCAACCGTTCAGAATATCCGTTGGAGCGTGCGCTTGTCCTGCGTACAATGGGCGAAATCTATCTGATGGAAGGGCGTGCCGCCGAAGCGCTGGAAGCACTGGAAGGGGCGCTGGAAATCGAGCGTACCCAGCCACGACAGGACGGCGGGCGCATTGTAAGCATCCTGAATCACATCGCAGAGGCGAATGAACTTCGCGGCGAACTCGATAAAGCAGCGGTTCGCTATCATCAGGCGCTGGTCTATCAGGATGCCCGCCACGCCCCGGAAGGGTACGCAGGTACACTTCGGACACTTGGACGCATCTATACAACAATGCGCCGCTTTGACGATGCGGCGAAAGCGCTGGAAGAGGCACTCGGCACGGAATATACACAACCGACGCAGGATGCGCTCGCTATTGACGAAACAACGAAGATGCTGGCGGATGTGTATCGTGCGCAGGGGCGACTGGACGAAGCCGCACAGCTTTATCGCAAAGTCACCGCCGACGCGCCCGAACCAATTCGCGCCGGGGTACAGGCGGCACTGACCAATACCCTGAGCGAGATTTCGCGGTATGAAAACACGCTCAAAGCAGCGGAGCAATCCTGGCAGTTGCTCAACCGAACCGGCGCGGAATTGAAGGAATTGCTGTTCATTCTGGCGCTGGAAGCACAAACGTATTACGCGATGGGGCGTCATGACGAGAGCGAAGATTTTCTGGAACGCTTTATGGTGATGCTCCAGAAGCGGCGCAAGGAGATTACGCCGGGGAGCAAAGACCCGGCCATTCGCGCGCTAGCGTTCATGCTCGAAGGGCAGTCCGCGGAAGACGCGAAGGATTTGCCACGTGCCATCAATGCCTACCGCGAAGGGCTGACGCTTGCGGAGTCGAACCGTTTGCCGCCTGCTCTGGTATGGGCATTGCGCCAAAAAATCGGACGGTAGGACACTTTCACAACTAAAAGGCTATCTACATTTCTCATGAAAGCAAAAACATCCAGTTCGTGGACATCCACAATTTTCATTGCATTTCTGGCATTTATCGGCATAGGTTTATCGGCGGGATTGCTCGGCCTCGCGTGGCCTTCAATGCAGAAACAGTTTGACCTTCCGCTTGATGGTGTGAATACCATTTTTATCGCTTCCACTATCAGCTATTCTCTGGCAGGGTTTTTCATCGGACGTTTGATGACCCGTTTCGGTAGCGGTACGGTTTTGCTGGTCGGCGCGATCATCGTCTCGGCAACGATATTCGCCATCGCAGCCGCACCATCGTGGTTGCTGGTTGTCCTGTTTTCGTTTATTCTGGGCTTCGGCAACGGGTTTATCGACGCCGGGTTGAATCTCTATGTTGCGAAATATCACACGCCGCAGCAAATGAACTTCCTTCACGCCAGCTTCGGGATCGGGATCACGGGTGGGCCGTTGATCATGACCTTTGCCTTTAACCAAAAATGGGGTTGGCAGGCGGGCTATGTCATTGTCGCTGCCCTTCTGGTCATTCTCATCGTCGCGCTGGCAGTCACGCACAACCGCTGGCGTAACGACAATTTCCTAGCGACAACAGAAGATAGTGCAGTCAAACGCGCTTCTTTTGGTGCTACCCTGCGTAAGCCTGCGGTCTGGTTCGGTATCATCACCTATCTCGCATATGTCGGCGTGGAAATCGGGATCGGTCAGTGGGCGTATACTATCCTCACTGAGTCGCGGAAAATCCCGATAGAAGAGGCTGGGCTGTGGGTGAGCGTCTATTGGGGAACGTTTACAGGCGGGCGCATCCTCTGGGGCATTATCGCCAATCGCTTCAAGATCGAGACGGTGCTGCGTTACTGTATGCTGGCGACATTAATTGGTACAGTGCTGTTCTGGTGGCAGCCTGTGACTATAATGGGATTCATTGCGCTGATGGTAATCGGATTTGCCCAGGCGCCAATCTTCCCGATGCTCATGTCTGGCACTGCCAAACGAGTCGGCGCGGAACACGCGGAAAATACCATTGGGTTACAGATGGGAGGCGTCGGGATTGGTGGCGCGATTTTGCCGGGATTGATCGGAACACTCGGTAAAGTTACCAATTTGGAAATGATGGCAGTGGCGTTTATGGTGTTTGCAGTGGTTGTGTTTGTTTTCCATGAACTCAGCCTCCGTCCACAGGCTGAGAAGATCAAGCATGTTGTTGCCGAAGAAGCGTAGTTTTATGCTGCCTCGTCGCGGGCGCGTTCACGCAGACGTAGGAACACCTCAATCACGATAAAACTGAGGGCAAGGAAAAACGCGGTGATGATATTCAGGGTGCGGATCATTTGCAGCCATGCGCCGATAACCACATAGAGGCCAACCCACATGGATTCGCGCAACATGATCCCGCCCGTCGCTGCGTAGCGTCCCATAAAGCGACGGTTGAGTATCCAGACAAACGGTAATGCCGTACCTGTCGCTGCGATGTATAGCAGGATAAAAAACATCCAGCGCGCAAAGGCCAGCGGATAGGAATTGTTCACCAGAAAATACAGGAATGCCCAACCGATTCCGGCGAGAACGCCGCTGGCGATCAGGACGCCGTTTTGACCAGCGGCACGTTGTTTTCGCAGAGAGGGACGATTACTATTGCTCATAGCGGGAATTATCATCATGGATCGAAATTCCCGCAACAAAAGCGCTAGACTGCGTACTCCCCTTCGGCGGTCTGATAACTGTTGCTATAGAGCCATTCATGAAACTCAACAAAGCGGATGAGAATACAGGCCAGTTCCAGAACCACAAAACGATCTTCCAGCAGATTACACAGATGAGAAAGCTCCATCCGGTGGCACTGATACAGATAGGCGAATTCATGCAGCCATGTGTGCATGTGGGTGAGTGCATCCGGTACGCTCATATCGTCTGTGCCGTTCAGGAGCAGATTGAACTCACCGCGTTCTATATCCTTTTGCAGACGTGTCAGGATCGGATCAAAATGCTCTGCTACTGTGCCGATCAGTGCGCGTAGAGTGGGATAGCTCTCTGGCGATTGTTCGTAAATCTCCCGCAATTCAACCATAAGCGAATCGCGCTCTTTCGCCTTACCTAGCAGCAATCGTGTTCCCACATCGTTTGTCATACGGACAAGGATCGCGGCCTTCTGCAACGCAGCCTGAAACATCTCGTCTTCAACAAGCAATTCAAAATTTGTGATGCCATAGACTTGTTCGCCCATCACGCCGATACAATAGGCCAGTGTCGGAACAACAAGGATGCTATCTGCGCCTAGTTCCAGTTGCTTCTGAAGTGTTTTATGATCGTCTTCGAGTAATGCACTGACAGCCTGATAGCGACGTATCAGTCCCTGTCGCACGCATTCATAAACTGCTGCGTCTTGTAACGTATTCATCAGGACGGAGGCTGCTTTAAGATTGGCGACAAGACCATCCCAGACTGTGAATTCCAGATCGGTCTCTGTAACATCCGTCACAGTCTTTAGATAATTACATGCGAATGCCCGATATTTTTCCGGGCTAAGGCTGCGCTCAAACGCGGAAATCTGTTCTGCACGCGAAAATTCTGCATCCAGCGAAACATCCTGTACGCCATTCAATACACCGATCATTGCATGATTAAAACGAAGCAGCAATTCCCGCCGGATATGAAAAGTATCGTCAGACGGATCACGATGTGCCAGACCAATTGCCAGATTATCCGAAATGACTTCCCATGTGAGATAGTTGCCCAGCGGAATACTGTAGATTCCCATAATTTGTGCGGATTCGGTGGGGACGCAATCACCCAGTAAATAAACCATCAATGCTGTGAGTTGTGGCAATCCCAACAACCCTGCAAACTTTGCCTGCGCGGGATTCTCTTCGGAGAGTCCCCATACACAAAAATCGCGCCATGCCGGACGAGGTAGATAACTATGGAGACTATTGATAAAACCTTCGTGGGTATCGAGCGACAAATCGTGGAAATTGAGCATGAACGATTGTCCCTTATGCCTTATAGTGCATTATAAATACAAATGCTACAAATAAAACTTTGGGCTTGTATTAAGTGATTTATGTTCAGACTTTTGAATTTTCTCTTGCCTATATTGGATCATTCGCGTACACTCTTCCAACCGATTTCAAAAGTCGTTAACTTTTTCTTGAAATTGAATCGGAAAAATTACTTTTGTCTTTTTTGTTGCAGGAGAAAATATCGTGAGCCTTCGCAAAGTTTCCTTCGTGGTAGTGGCATTGGTCTTCGCAGTCCTCTCTGTACTTCCGGTTTCTATCGGTACATTGACAACTGTACAACCTGTTGCAGCACAAAATGGGTGTGGTCCAGAGGGGTTCGGTGGTCTTGTGCCAGACTTGTGGTTTACACCAGCGTGCAACACACATGACATATGTTACGGCACGCTTGGCGCGAATAAAGCCACCTGTGATACACAGTTCTATAACAATATGCGCGCGATTTGCTCCAGTCGCTATCCGGCATGGTATCAGGCAGTACAGCGTAACGCTTGCTATGCTTCCGCATGGACGTACTATCAGGCGGTTAAGCAGTTTGGACAATCGGCTTTCGATAACGCCCAGCGCCACGCCCGATAAGCTCTGATCTACACAGGCGGGTATCCCCTTGTACCCGCCTGCAATCTGGCATTTTCTACGATCTCCCTGCCTCAACTTTCAAACGATGGCTGGATTCGGTTATAGTATCCTGACCATTGTGATCAAATTGTGGCGATGAAACTACCAAAGCAAAATGTAACCATCCTTGATATTGCGCGGCAGGCTGGCGTTTCTCCCAGCACTGTTTCTCGAATCCTGAACGATACTACCCCCGTTGCGCCCAAAAAGAAGGCGGCTGTACTGGAAGCCATCCAGCGGCTGAATTACCGCCCAAACAGCACAGCGCGAGGCCTTGTTCTGGGAAGAACAGGGGCAATCGGAATCCTGACCCAGAATATTGGTGGTGGACCATTCTATGGCCCGATGCTTTCTGGTATCGAGCAGCAGTTGCAAGGCACAGACTTTTATCCTGTTTTCGCTTCTGGTCGCTGGGAGGCAGGTTCGGAATATCGCGCGATTGATCATTTAACCGAACGACGCATCGAAGGCTTGATCGTCCTCGGCGGAACACTCCCCGATTCCTATTTGCAGGAATTAAGCCAGACCATGCCTCTGATCGTGATGGTGCGCTCTGTTGCCGGGCTGAAAAATCGCTGTCTGGTGATTGATAGCGTCGAGGGTGCGAGGGTTGCTGTGTCCTATCTGATTGAGATGGGGCATACCCAAATCGCGCATATCGCGGGGCAAAGTTCACAGGGAGACGCCGTAGATCGTCGGGAAGGCTATATCCAGACGCTTCGAGAGGCAGGTTTGCCGATTAATCCGGCGTTGATTATGGAAGGGGATTACACCGAATATGCTGGAATGCTGGCAACAGAAAAACTGGTGGCAAACCGCACGCGCCATCCCTTCACCGCTATCTTTGCAGCGAACGATCAAACTGCCGTTGGCGCGCGACTGGCGCTATACAACCTGGGTATCAGCGTCCCCGAAGAAGTTTCACTGGTTGGCTTTGACGATCAGCTTGGCTCCGAATTTATGGCTCCACCCCTGACGACGATTCGCCAGCCGAGTTACGACATGGGGCGCGCAGCAGGGCAGGCAATCATGGATTTAATTGCCGACAAGGAGCCGCACCTTCCAGATATAGATATTGAGTTGGTCGAGCGCAAATCTGTAGCCAGACGGAGGTGATTTCCCGTCTCGTCACTTTTCATTCATTTTGGGACGATTCATCCGAAATAACGTCTGCACGGGGAAACCTGACATAAAATGTTGTTCCCTTGCTGATTTCGCTGTTAAACCACAGACTACCGCCGTGCATCTGTACCAGTTTTTGACAGATTGATAGCCCCAGTCCTGTCCCTTCAAATTCGCGGGTTGCGCTGGAATCTCCCTGCACAAACGGCTCAAAAATACTTTCGCCCACATCGGAAGAGATGCCAATGCCAGTATCCTGCACCTCGAAGCGGACGAATTTTGGTTCCGCGCTGATACGCAGCCGAACGTAGCCATCAGGTGTAAATTTGATCGCATTGGAGAGCAGGTTGATCAAGACCTGCCGTGCGCGTTGATCGTCTACGCGCATTGGTGGAAGCCCATCTGGAAACTCCTGTTCCAGCGTAAGGTGTTTCTTTTGCGCCAATGCTTCCGCAATCGCCCAAACCGGATCAACAATCGAGGCAACCGAAAATTCGCCAATGGTTAACGAGAGTTGACCTGTCTCCATCTGGTTCAAATCCAGAATGTCGCTGACCAGTTCCAGCAAGTGTTGGCTGTTGGAATGTACCTTGAGCATTCGGTCATGTTGTTTGGCTGTCAGCGGTCCATATGCGCCTTCCAATACAAGGCTGGAATAGCCAATAACGGCATTCAGTGGGTTGCGTAAATCGCGGCTGACATTGGACATGAACTGTGATTTAAGGCGGCTGGCCTTCTGTAGTTCGGTGTTTTTCTGCTGATATTGCGCATTCATCTCCGAAAGCGGATTGAATACCTGTGAGCGAAACACCGTTTGCCCGATCAGATAGGTGGAGATTGCCAACCCAACGGCGTTTATTGGAAAATTCCCGATAATGGGGCGCAGTGGAGAGGCAAAAATACCCGCAAACGTAAATAGCAAAGCAAGCGCAATTTGCCCCCGCCAAGGATAGTTTGAGCGCATCAACAGCGGTAAACTGATCAATGTGGGGAGTGCTGTTGATAGAAACCCCAGAATGAACAATGGCCCATAGCTAAAAGCAATTCCCCCTTCGGGCGTCAGTCTCAGATCAACAATGGTCTGCTTTGTCCAGGTGAGTATCAGGGCAAATGGCAAAACAAGGATGCCATAGGCAATCCAGATTTTCAGATCACGCCCGGTTACGCCAGCAAGGAGCAGTACAAAGATGAACAACGCAAACGTGAAACAACCATAGATACTGAGCAAGGTATAGTAAACAATATCCACCGGGAGTTGAAACGGACCGGTGAACCGCGCGATTGCGTTCAATGTGCAGTAGAACGCAAGGCAGAACATGCTCAATCCCAATGCCTGATTCAGGCGCTGACCGCCACCCTGCCACAGAACGAGAAGCATGACCGCCGATGCCAGAACCGCCGTCCCGCCGTTGGCAATGATGACAATGATGGTTTCAGTATGTGCTATCACGAAGCAATTTCCGGGGTAAGGGTGGCAATCTGTTGAGGCAAGACATCAACTGCGATGTGAACAGGGAGTGAAAACTGGAATGATGCCCCGCGTCCTAATACGCCTTCGCTTTCGGCATGGAGAACACCGCCGTGCAACCGTACCAACTGCGCGGCGATTGCCAGTTCCAGTTGTGTGCTTTCATTTGGCAGATTGGCATGTGTCGGGTCAAAGAGATGCGCGAGTTGTTCCGGCGTAAAGCCTGCGCCAGTGTGTGAAACAGTGATTTTTATGGTTTTCGCTTCCTCTTCCGCACGTACTGTCAACACCCCAACTTTCAGTTGTGCAAGCGAACTTGCCAGCAGGCTGCGCATAATTTTATCGAATTGCTGTGGGTCAGCGTCTACAGGCGGTAAATCTGGCAAAATATCACAAAAAACAGTGATTCCGCCGCGTTCCTTTGCGTTGGGGATCACTGTTTTGAGTACCGCCGAAACCCGCTCTTGCACAGAGATTGGCAGGATATTCAGACGCATTTGCCCTGCCTCAACTTTGCTCAAATCCAGCACATTACCGATCATGCCGAGAAGATAATGACCGCTTTCCCCGATTTTGTTAAGTTGCTCGGTCTGGCGTTCGTTCAGCGGGCCATAGGCATTCAGGAGCATCATTTCGGTATAACTGATGACCGCACCAAGCGGAGTACGCAGTTCGTGACTGATGACCGCGAGAAATTCCGATTTGCGTTTGTTGGCGCGGATCAATTCGGCGTTTGCTCTGGCAAGTTGTACGTTCAAAATAAGGTTTGGTTCAAGGATTTGATCCC
>CAYSOC010000043.1:0-509 GCA_964432445.1 uncultured Anaerolineaceae bacterium | reverse complement strand
AGTTGTGCTACAACAAGGATCACCAGAATCAGAACGATGCCATCCGAGGGAAAGCCCTGTATCCCCGGAAGCACGCTCAGGAGTGCTTCAATCGGAAGGATCGCCAGAATCCGCCAGAGCGTGCGGCTATGGCGACTGTTGGTATGTCGAATGAAATCTATCCCTACGATTTGATAGATCAACGCGATGGCAATGATCATCAGCCCAAAAGGTGTGATGTTGTAGGCAACGGCATTATCTGAAGTCTTGGTTGTGTCGGTGAACGCAAACCCTGCCCACATCAGAGACGAGAGTACCACCGCCAATATAATCCCGATTGTACGCATACCACGCCGCAACCGTACTGGAACGCCTGTATATTCCAGCAGAAAATCAAACAGAGCTATCATCCCAACCGCATAACAGGTGTTGGAAAGATAAATTACAACGGCTGGTGAAAGGCCAAGCAGGTCCTGAAAGCGAAACAACACGCCAGCGCCGCCATAGCAACCGATGATAAACATTGCCAG
>CAYSOC010000042.1:14413-41053 GCA_964432445.1 uncultured Anaerolineaceae bacterium | reverse complement strand
ATTGACGTAGGATTTATTTTTGTCCAGCGCCCATTTGCCAATAAATGGCGGTGCTGCGTCTGCGAATCGGGTGGAGTTTTCAAGTACAGGCGCAACCGTTGGGCCAGATGGCGGCGCGACAGTACGTGCCGGGTCGGTATATTTCAATGTCGGGGTGATACCCAGTGTCGGGCGCGCAACGTTCGTCCCGTTCAACGCAACTGGTGAGACAATTGCCGGAATGGTTGTTGGTTTTGCTCCGCTACAGTTCGCCAGCAATACAGCCATGACCGCTAAAAATAATCCTGCAATCAGTACACGAAATTTCATCACGATGTGATCCTGTCTTTCAGTTTGCAACGGATAGCATTTTAACTCAATTGCAAACAGTCTACGCTTGATACGCGCCCGCATGACGTTTTATAACGAACTCTTTAGAGTGACCTCGTTGCCAAGTCTACATAGATACAATAAACTCTTTGACAGCGTGCGTATGTAATTTACAAGGATTTTTTCATGAGCAATCGACCCCGCGAGAGCAGCAGCCCTAACCTTGAACAGCTTCTCCAGATGGGCATTCGCGCTGCCCGCGAGGAGAATAACAAAGAGGGTGCGCGTGTCTTCTTTGAGCGTGTTCTGGAGCAAAACCCGGAAGAAGAACGGGCGTGGATTTGGATGGCGTGGGCATCTGATAATGATGTAGACCGTCGCCGTTATCTCGAAACAGCGATCCGTATCAACCCGAACAGCAAAGCGCGGCAACTCCTGACTGATATGGAAAGCATGAAGAACAGCGGTGAAAATCGAACGCTGGTGCGTGGTCTGGTAATTCTGGGAATCATCGGGGCGTTGGTGATTCTGGTACTCATTGTGGCACTGATTCTTAGTCGCGTCGGAAGCTACTAACTGAGGGAGCGTGCCTGTGTCTGCAAATGAAGTGAATGCGCTGCTCCGTGCTGGTATCGATGCGGCACGCGCTGGTAACCGTACCGAAGCACGGCGCATCCTGCGTCAGGTGTTGGAGCGCGACCCACGCAATGAATCGGCCTGGTTCTGGCTGGCATCGGTGGCGGAATCGCAACGTGAACGCGGGATGTGCCTGGAGCGCGTTGTTCAGATTAACCCGAAAAATGAACGTGCAGTGCAGGAACTGGCAAAAATCAAAGCGTCCCTTGCACAGAAAAAAAGCATGGGTACGAGTGCGCCTGTTGAACAGCAGCCAGAGCAAACACCCGCGCCAGACGAAACACCCCGACAGCCTGCGCCGTCTCCATCGGCAGTGATAGCTCCATCCCGGCTCAAACAGAGCAGGCAGCGCGGATTTTTTAATACGCCGACAGGCATCCTCATCACCATTTTTGTTCTGATAGGGGGAGTCGGCGGCGTTGTTGCATTGCTCACGATTCCGGGCTTGATCAACCAGACACCGCCAATCACCACCACCGGGCCGACGGCTACCGCTCGTGTGACCTTATCTTTCAGCGCGCAGCAGCAAACACTGGACGCGACGCGCGCCCGCCGTCCTCCTACTGCGACCCTTTTTGCTATCGCGGGATCGCCCGTCGCGTTTGTAATCCCTAGCTGGACACCACTCCCAACAGATACACAACAGCCAACCTCAACCCCGACAGCTACGTCGATTCCACTTGCCAGCCTGTCTGTGATTTATTCTGCCGAAGGGCGCGGACGTGATAACATCGGGATTTACAGGATGCGCGCCGATGGGCAGGGTGCAGAAACCTTGCTCGTCAAAAGTGCGGAACGCGCCTTCGATGTTGCGCCATCGCGCGACGGCAAACAGATCGCTTTCATTACAACGGTGGATGGAAAAGAGCAGGTTGCTATTGCGGACGCCAACGGCGAATCAGTGCGTGTGATTACGAAATTTGCGGGTAAATTCACCCGTACTCCGGCGTGGTCGCCTGATGGCAAGCAACTCGTTGTTGTTTCCAATCAGACGAGTCGGGATGAACTCTATATTGTCGCAGCAGATGGCTCTACCACGATGCGGCTGAATACGGAAACACTCGTGAACCGTGACCCAGGCTGGTCGCCCGATGGCAAGAAAATTCTTTTTGCCGCTGATACCAGCGGGCGTGGTACATTCCAGATTTTCACCATCGATCCCGATGGCAAAAATCGACAACAATTGACCGAATCCCAGAACAGCAATATCAATCCATCATTTTCGCCCGATGGAAGCCGGATCGTGTTCGTCTCCACCCGTGACCGCAAAGCCAATATCTATACCATGCTGGCAGATGGCTCAGACGAACTTCTATTCACCACCGATGATGGCAACGCGGAGAACCGCGATCCGGCCTTTTCGCCGGATAGCCGCTGGATCGTTTTCAGTTCCACACGCGGCGGAAGTATCTATAATATCTTCGTGATGTCTATCGACGGCACACAAATCCAGCAAATCACCAATCAGAAGAATGTCAGCATCGGGCCGCGCTTCATGCCGACCCCGTAAAATCAGGTAGAGGACACTGCCATGAGTGAAAACAAGGAACGCATCGAAGCACTACTCAGGGATGGAATCGGGGCAGCCAAAGCCGGAAACAAGGCACAGGCACAGGAAATGCTCCGCGAAGTCGTCGCACTGGATGAAAACAACGAAAAAGGCTGGATATGGCTGGCCTCTGTCGTCGAAACAGAAGACGAAAAGCGTGTCTGCCTCAGTAATGTATTGGTCATCAATCCTGGAAACAAAAAGGCGCAGGAAGAATTGAATACCATCGAGCGTATTGCAGGGATGCAAAATATCAAGCAGCATGAGCAGGCCGCGATCAATAGTCGGGCAATGCTGGTCGTTGGGGCAGTCGTTGTCGTTGCGGTACTGGTCAGTTTTGTACTGCTGATTGGGCTTTCCAGCTTGCAATCGGCTCCCCCTGCCTCGCCCACAATTGCAAGTATCGCTGCCGGAGGTACAACCGATTTCTCTGGTGGCAAAGGTGAAACGTTGCCAGTTGCCGGAACCGAGGCAAACACGGCAACTGCAACCGTTACGATAACGCTCACACCTCTGACGCATGTTCCCAGCCCTACCAAAGGCACACCGGGCGTCGAGGTTGCGTTATTGGCGCAAAGCACGCTTCCACCGACATGGACGCCAGAACCCTCGCCGACTTCCCTGATCCCGCCAACAGGCACACCGATAGCGAAACCACCGACGGGATTACCGGGGCGGCTCGTGGTTATTTCCGGCCCGATCATCACGCTCGAAGGGTTTTTGCCGATATGGGTACTCAAGCCGGATGGTAGCGATTTCCGACGTATCACCGATGACTCTGCGCGTGGCGACTTCGGCATTCTGACGCCCGATGGCAAGCTCATTTATACCTTTTTGGCAGGGGGTACGGATGCACGCTTGTTGCGTTATATCAATCTGAATGGCACTCAGGAACGCTTTATCAAAGACGCCTGGGGTGGGTTGCCGCCATTGGATAACCAGCGCATGGCTTCAATCACCCGTGATGGGCGAATCGTTGCTTTTGCCGCCAAAAATATCCTGCAAAATGAGCAGTTTTCGGCAGTGTATGTCGTCAATTTGACGCGCTTCCTGAACTTCCCGGTGACACCGATACCAACCACAGTTGTTTTGCCGCCAACCGAGCCGCCGCTGCCGACTAACCCGCCAGAGCCTACTGTGGGAAAAGGTACGGCTAAACCGCCGACACGCCCGCCCGCAACCCGTACCTTGCCAACGCAGCCACCCGCACCCGGCGAAGGCACGCCGCAGCCGACGATTACGCCGATCCCCCTGAGCATCAATCTGGTGCGCGTTACGCCAAAAGATATTGGAGAGAATAACTGGCCTGCGATTTCACAGGATGGGAAACAGGTTGTCTTTACGACGGATGCCACCGCCATTGGCAAAGACGGCGTTGATCTCTATATCGCGCCAGTCAAGCCGGATACAATACCTGTACAGCTTACGCAGGACGGTTATGCCCTCTACGAATCCGCGCCTGCAATTTCACCTGATGGCAAGAAGATCGCCTTCAACGTTGCCGACGTTGCTGAACCCGATAGGCAGAAAAATGATATTGTGCTGATTAATACCGATGGATCAGGGCGCGAAACGCTGGTGCATCTTGAAGGCACAAATAACATCCGTCCACACTGGTCGCCCGATGGAAAATATATTGCATTCTCCTCGGATCGCACGGGAAAGATGGAAGTATTCGTCATCGAAGTGGCGACGAAGCAAGTCTATCAGGTAACAGAAACCGAACACCCGACTATCCTCACCGATTGGGGAATTCAATAACCTCAGTCAACCAACCTTTGAGTACCCCCGGCTAAAAGCCGAGGGCTAACCTCAAAGCCAGTGGTTAAACGATGGGGCGCTTTTTGTTTCCATCACATCATATGAAATCCGGGAGACCAATGTGTATTTGACCAACGGATCAGGCAAACCTGACCCCTACATCGGCAGCATGTCCGGTAAAGGTCGGGTTTGCCTCGCCCCTACTGAAAACTATCATCATCACCCGGATTCTATATAACATATTCCAACTTCATTCCAACATTTAAATTTCGACGGTAGCGCTATTGTAAGCGTCTTTTGTTGCGCGATAAGCTATGTTATAGTTGCAAATCATACGCTTATTCGGGCATCATTGCCCCACAGACTGGATATCATTCGTGGGACATAAACTCGCTATCGATTTCGGTACAACAAATTCGGTCATCGCACGCTGGAATACAGAAATAGAAAATGCAGAGATTGTTTCGCTGCCTACCCTGAGTCTACAGGAAGCCGAACGTCCATCTCTTGTCCCATCTTTGCTATATGTTCACGACGCGCGCACGAATCGCGTCACCATCGGGCAAAATGTGCGCGCCGAAAAACTCGACGCCAGGCAGGATAATCGCCTGTTTCGCAATTTCAAACGTGGCATTGTCACCAGCCCTGCGCCTGATCCACGCCCCATTGACGGATTGGATTATGGAGATAAAGAGGCTGGACGTGCGTTCGTCAAAGGCGTGTTGGGCGCTCTCCCTTTCGATAAATCCGAGATTGAACAATTGGTATTGACAGCGCCCGTTGCTTCCTTTGAGAGCTATCTCTCATGGTTGAATGAATTGATTGACGAAATCGCGCCGGAAAAAATCCGCGTGGTAGATGAATCTACAGCGGCAGCACTTGGCTACGCCGTGACCGAACCCGGTGCAGTTGTACTGGTGTTTGACTTCGGCGGCGGGACGCTCGATCTTTCGCTGGTGCAATTGCCGGAAAGCCGCGAAAAGACAGGCGGCATCCTGCAACGGTTGATAAAACGTACTGGTGGCGGGCAACATACCGCGCGTGTCATCGCCAAAGCGGGCAAGATCATCGGCGGGAGTGATATTGATCAATGGATCGTCGCGGAAGTCTTGAAGCGTACTGGCGTCAGCACGAAAGCGCTTGGCGCGAATTATGCCGCGCTCCTGACCGCTTGCGAGATCGCCAAGATTCATCTGAGTACAGTAGAATCAGCAGAAATCGCCTTCGCTGCCGACAAGGATTACAAAGTCACGCTCACCCGTACCGAACTGGAAGCGATCCTCGAAGAGAATGGTTTCTCGCAAGCGATCCGGCGCATTGTTGATAAAGTGATGCACGTCGGACACCAGCGCGGTATCTTCAAGGAAGACATCAATTATGTGCTGCTCGTTGGTGGAACATCGCTCATGCCTGCGGTACAGCGCACGCTAAAAGGCTATTTCACTGATATGGCGGTGCGTTCGGATAAGCCCTTTACGGCGGTAGCAGAGGGTGCTTTGCAGATTGCGGCGGGCTTCGGGCTGGATGACTATCTCGCGCATAGTTACGGGATACGCCATCTGGACGCCGAGGGATTGCACCAATGGGACGAAATCATCCCGATGGGCAGCCGCTATCCGACGCAAAAACCAATCGAGGTTGTCCTCGGCGCGGCACATCCGAACCAGACAGAAATCGAATTCATGGTGGGCGAAATCGACTCCGATTCGATTGCCATGCTCGAAGTAAAGTATGAAGATGGGCAGGCGGTTTTTGTAGCGCAGGGCGGTGGTGTGGAACAGAAGATTTTGCCGCTGAATGCCGAACGGCTCAATGAGCATCTCGCAAAGCTGACACCACCCGGTCAGCCCGACGAAGATCGGCTCAAGGCATTGTTCAGCATTGATGATCGGCGGCAACTGCGCGTGACCGTGATCGACTTGCAAAACAAAAAACATATTCTTGATGATGTGGTACTGGCGACATTGCGCTAGAGGGGGAATTTAGAACGATGCCAACCACCGGACGCGAACCACGTCTTTCGACTACTTTTGGGGAAAAAGGCCAGCGGCGGCTCTCCATCATGGGGCTTGCCAACTCGCTGAACCTGCTCCCGGCAAACGCGATTTCCCTGCCTGCACTAGCTGAAGCCTTGCGCAGTGAAGCCTTTTTTGTCCGTCAGAGCGCCGCGAAAAAGCTGGCAGAGCGCGCAGATCGGGAAGCCCGCTTGATGATGGGCAAGATGCTGGTAGAAGAGCCAGCCGCACCCACGCGCGCCAGCATCGCCCGTCACCTCTATGGATTTTCGTGGTTCTCTGCCGAACCACTGATTCAACAGGCATTCAAGGATAAGGATGGGCGCGTGCGCGAGGCAGTCGCCTATGCGCTGTGCGATTTCCACGAACTCGCCGCCTATCAACTCCTCGCAAGCAAATTACAGAATGAGACCGACGAAGTACGCATGGCAGCAGCATGGGGCTTGCGTGATTGTCAGGACATTGCTGCGCTACCATGCCTCGAAGCGGTACTGAAAGCCATCGATCCAGAAGTGCGTGTCAAAGGCTTGGAAGCGCTCGGCGGGACGGAACTGGATGAAGCTATGCCCATTGTTCGGCATATGCTTAACGACCCCGAACCGGATGTGAAATATGCTGCCACCCTGAGCCTGATCGAACTGGCGGGCGATAACTGCTTTCAGGAACTTTCCGGCATGATCGGGCGCACCAAAGGCGAGACGCTCAAGCAGGTGTTGCGCGGTTTCTTCCATGCCACTAACTATCTCAAGATAGACATCGGGACGGCGAAAGCAGCAGAACTTCTGATCGATGCCCTCGAAATTGCGCTGTTCGATACTGCACCCGATGTACGCATGGCGGCAATCTGGCCGCTGGCGTGGACGAAACATGGCCGCGCATCCGGCATCCTGCGCCGTGCCTATTTTCAGGAATTTGACCCGGAAGTGAAAGCGCATATTTTGCGTGTCGTTGTCAACCTGAATGAAGAAGTCGGCGCGACAATTCTGGAAGATGGACTCATTAGCAAGGATGCACCGGTAAAGGCAATGGCGGATCGCCTGAAATCCGAACGGCTTGCGGTGAAATAGCGCTTGCCAATCTATTCAATTTTGTGAAAGTGTTGACACTCTTTGTTTCTCTATCGTACAATATGACTGACCGGTCAGTCATATTTTGTAAATGAGTTCAAGGAGTGTGCGGTGAAAACTATTCCAGTTCAAACAGGGCATGTTGCCTATGAGGAATATGGCGATGGAAAGCCGTTGGTGCTTCTGCACGCCAATCCCGGCAACCATCACGATTTTGATGCGGTCATTCCCGGCCTTGCCAGAAATTATCGTGTTATCGGCATAGACTGGCCCGGTTACGGCGAATCTTCGACACCAAACCCACCGCAATCTGCCAGCGCTATGTTGATGGCAGATGTCCTGGAAGAGGTCGCTGCAAAGCTGAATCTGAATCAGGCTATTTTTATCGGAAATTCCGTTGGTGGTTATGCAGCGGCACGGCTGGCAATCACACAGCCAAAACGGGTAAGAGCGCTGATTCTGGTTTCGCCGGGTGGATTCACGCCACAAAATCTGATTTCAGGATTGTTTTGCCGCGTCAAAGGTAGCGAACATTTTACCAGGATGGCGGCAACGCAATTTGCACGCTTCTACATGAAAGGTCGGAACTCATTTGTCGAGGCAATCCTCGCACGTACCGAGGCTGGACGCAGAAATCCGGCAACTGTCGCGGTTGATGCTGCCGTTTGGCGCAGTTTTACATCACCCGATCACGATCTGCGTCAGCGGGCAAAAGCGATTAGCGTACCAACACTGATCACTATCGGGAAATATGACCCGGTAATTCGCGCGAACGTTGACGGCAAAAACGCAGTAGCATCTATTCCCGGCTCAAAACTGATCATTACGGATACTGGACACGAATCGTTTGCCGAAGCGCCGGAACTGTTTATGAATGTTGTTCAGACATTTCTGGCACAAGTCGAAAGCATTCCTGAAACCCAACAGCAAGCTAGCCCAAAAGGTGAATATGTCCCATCCTACTCGTGATGCGCTCATCGAAGCCGGGTTGAAGCTGGCAGAACAACACGGCATTGCCAAGATGAGCGTCAACGCGATTGTGACTGCTGCGGAGGTCGCCAAAGGGACATTTTATGTCCACTTCCCGGATAGGGCAGCATATCTTGTTGCTCTCCATCAATGGTTTCACGATGGAATCAAACGGAAAGTATTAGCGGCAACGGCTGATCTTCCACCGGGAAGCAAACGCCTGCGCGCGGGGATCATCGCCTATCTGGATGGCTGTCTGCAATCCAAGGCGGTGAAGGCGCTCCTGCTTGAGGCACGCAGCGAACCCGCGATTGCCGCCGAAGTACAACGCCGGAACGCAGATTTCGCCACGATTGCGCAAGTTGATTTTGAAGCGATGGGCTGGCAGCACGCGGCACATCTTGCCCGCCTCTACGTGGTCACGGTTGCAGAGGCGGCGATCATGGAACTTGAAACAAAACAGGCCAATCCTGCCGTTCGGGAAGCGCTCTTCCAGTTTATTGAATCGCGCAATGGAACAAGCTGGAGCGCAACAGTTATCCCGAACAACAAGCCTGCATGTTAGTTCCCGCTGCCCGAAAGGGGAGGCGTCTTCTGTACATCTCCGATGCGTGGCGGGATATTCGGCGGGTTCTTCCACCAGCGCTTGAGAGCGCCCACCACATCGCGCACATCGTCCACAACTTCGATAAAACGGGTGTCGCGCTCCGTGATGGTGGACACCTGCGCAAAGTGAGCAATAAAGTCGCGCCACATTCCGCCGATACACACCATCGGGCGTGCCGGCACTTCCGCAACCTGTAACAGGCTCCACGCCAGCGCCATCTCTGCCAGTGTCCCGACGCCGCCACGCATGACCACATACGCATCCGGCGCGACGATCAGGTGATTCAATCGTGCCGCCAGCGTCGGCAGGTGAATCTCTTCATGCAAATACGGATTCGGAACAAGCCCGCGTTCCCGAAATAGCCCGACGGTGACCCCAATCACATGCCCGTTTGCAGCGTGTGCGCCCTCGGAAACTGCGCCCATCGTCCCACCATAGCCGCC
Source organism: uncultured Anaerolineaceae bacterium (assembly GCA_964432445.1). GTDB lineage: Bacteria > Chloroflexota > Anaerolineae > Aggregatilineales > UBA2796 > JBBRMW01. The sequence continues at coordinate 31,697 of CAYSOC010000042.1, read as the reverse complement.
AGTCATAACGGCAAAGCCTGCCTGTGCCAGCCGCATTCCTAACGCAAACGCATCTTCATAATCCGGTGTACCCGGTTGGGTGTTGGCGCTCCCATAAACGCCGATGACTTTACGATCTGCCACGATGTATAAACAAACCTTTACTCGATATTTACGGGACTATATCAGACCCTTTATGAGTTTTATGCAGAATCTGTACCTGATTGATGATACACTGATCAATGAAATTTTTCGCCATTAATTTTAGCATTTTCCGGGCAAATGCCCACCTTTTTGAGGAAAAAGCAATGTATGCCAGTAATCAACTGATGTTTCCGCATTCGGTGATCGCGTCGTTGCAAGGGTTGCGCGGGCCAAAGTGGGCGGCGCTCGTCGGGCGGGTAGCTACACTTGGCGAATCGCACGAAGAATGTCTGGCATTTATGTTGATGATGATCCGGTTAAACGGGTGTATTGTCTGCGAAACCGATAGCTACCGCGCCATGCGGGGCTGTGGCGCATGTGCAGTACAAACCCTGCGGCGCTACAAAGGATCGGACGAAGAACTTCTGACCGCCTATGCCCAAGCGCTCGATGATGTGCGGCGCTATCAGGTTCGGAGTGGTCGTACTGCCAGCGTTTAATACTCTTTTGCTCATAAAGAGCGTGCGCTTGCTACCAGCAGTTAAGCAGGCAACAATTCCTTCTCTACCATTTACCTGCTCTCTGAGTTTAGCCCGGCCTTTCAGTGCCGGGTCTCCTTGTCACCAATGTCTCCTGTCTTTCTTAATTCCGGCCTGTCAATCACATCCCACGTTCATAACAATTTGAGCCATTTGCATAAAAACCCGGTGGCTACCCCTATTGCAATTTGCACAACCTGATCATATACTTATAAACAATCAGATTGATCAGATGAATTATTGTGCCAGACCTAGATTCCGACCTGCTCAACTATCTTGTTGAACACAACAAACAGCCGGGTGAACACCTGCCCTCGTTGGCAGAACTGAGTGCGGAACTCGACATCAACATCGGGAAACTGCGCGAACAACTGGAAGTTGCCCGGACACTTGGCCTCGTGGAAGTCCGCCCCCGTACTGGTATCCGCTGTAAGGAATACGACTTTTTGCCTGCTATCCGCGTGAGCCTGCTCTATGCGCTAGCGCGTGATCGTGGTCAATTCGAGTCGTTCAGCGAAGTCCGCAATCATCTGGAGGCAGCGTTCTGGCATGAAGCCGTGCCGCTCCTGACCGCGAACGATCATGCGCGTCTCAGGCAGTTGTGCGACGAAGCCCGACGCAAACTTGGAGGCGACCCCAACCGCATCCAGATTCCGCACAGCGAACACCGCGCATTTCACCTGCTTATCTTCTCCCACCTGAAAAATCCGTTTGTGAAAGGTTTGCTCGAAGCTTATTGGGAAGCCTACGAAGCCGTCGAGCGCAACCTGTACGCCGATCTGGAATATTGGCGTACCGCATGGAAGTATCACGAACGTATTCTGGAGTTGATCGAGCAAGGCGAAGTCGAGGTGGCGCGGCGCGCGTTCATTGAGCATACGCAACTGTTGCGTCTGAGTAACGGCATGGCCGTAAATCTGGAAACGCTGGCAGAAGAAACACTCTACCCTATCATCGACAAGACGCCTTTTAACGGCGTTTGATTTGAAGCGCAATATTAATAAGGAGACGCATTTATGGCCCTCAACGTCCAGCCCGGTGCGAATGCTACACCGGATACGAGAAGCTATCCTCTGGTGAATGATTTCTCGATTGTCGCCGCGACAGTCAACGGATCGGGCAGCCAGACCGCCAACGCAACGATTATCCGCGCCTTGTTCAAGATGGGTATCCCGGTCAACGGCAAGAACCTGTTTCCCTCGAACATTTCTGGCCTGCCGACATGGTATAACATCCGTGTGAATAAAGACGGTTATACTGCCCGCCGTGATGATTACGAAGTCCTGGTAGCGATGAACCCGGCGACGCAGGCCGAAGATATTCAAAAACTCGCTTCCGGCGGTCTGTGTCTGTATCCGCAGGAATGGAAAGTACGCGAAAACCGCGATGATGTAACATTCATCGGGTTGCCCATTGCCAAAATTGCGAAGGAATCCGGTGCCGATGCCAGCCTGCGCGATTACGTAGCGAACATGGTCTATGTCGGTGCGCTTGCGGAACTGATCGGGATCGAGATGTCCGAGATAGAACGCGCTATCTCCTTCCATTTCAAAGGTAAAGCCAAACCGATTCAACTCAATATGTGGGTTGTCAACGAAGGCGCAAAGTTCGTCCGTGAAAATCATAAACCTTCGGATAAATTCAAAGTCGAGCGTATGGGGGACAGCGGCAAAAAGTTCCTGATCGAAGGAAACGCAGCCGCCGGACTTGGATCGATTTTTGGTGGTGTACAGGTTGTAGCGTGGTATCCGATCACCCCATCGACCAGCATGGTAGACTCGATCCGCGATTATCAACATCTGCGTACCGATAAGGCAACGGGTGAAACGACCCTCGCGGTGTTGCAGGCTGAAGACGAACTCGCCTCGATTGGCGCAGTTGTCGGCGCAGGTTGGGCCGGCGCGCGTGCTTTGACCAGCACCAGCGGCCCCGGCATCTCGCTCATGAGTGAATTTGCGGGCTTGTCGTTCTTTGCGGAAATTCCAGCAGTAATCTGGGACATTCAGCGTATGGGGCCATCGACTGGCTTGCCGACGCGCGTCAGTCAGGGCGACCTGATCAGCGCCTATTACCTCTCGCACGGTGATACCCGCCATATCGTGCTGCTGCCCGCAAATATGTCCGAATGCTTCGATTTCGGGATTGCTGCGCTCGACCTCGCGGAACAATTCCAGACGCTCGTATTGGTTCTTTCCGACCTCGACCTGGGTATGAACCTGTGGATGACCGAGCCGTTCAATTATCCCGAACAACCGCTGAATCGCGGTAAAGTGCTGGATAAGGAAAAGCTGGAAGGACACATCGCCCAGTTTGGCAGCTTTGCCCGTTATAAGGATTTGGATGGCGACGGCGTTGGCTATCGCACGCTCCCCGGCACAGATCACCCATTGGCAGCCTATTTCTCGCGCGGTACAGGCCACACGGACAAGGCGACCTATTCCGAGCGTCCCGAAGATTGGGAAAAGAACCTCGCCCGCATTTTCAAGAAGCACGACACCGCGCGCCAGTATGTTCCGAAGCCAGTCCTGCACAAGACCGAAGGTGCAACTGTCGGAATCGTCGGCTTTGGGTCAAGCGATCCGGGCATCGTCGAAGCGCGTGACGTTCTTGCCGCGCGCGGCCTGAAGACCGATTACATGCGTATCCGCGCTCTGCCGTTCAACGAACAACTGCGCGAGTTTGTCGAAAGCCACGATCATGTTTACGTGATCGATAACAATTTCGATGGTCAGATGGCGATTCTGGCACGTACAGAACTACCCGATCTCGCTGACAAGATTATCTCTGTTGCCAAGTGTGATGGACTCCCGCTAACTGCCCGCTGGATTTCCGGCGCTATTCTCGAACAGGAAGGCTAAACATGACCGCTGCACCAAGAGCTACAAAAACAAACAACATTGGGCTGGAAAAGACGCAATACAAGGGCGCAGATTCGACCCTCTGCGCCGGATGCGGTCACGATGCGATCTCTGCCCAGATCATCAACGCATTTTATGAACTTTCGATCAACCCGACACAGGTGATCAAACTCTCCGGTATCGGTTGCTCGTCCAAGACCCCGGCCTATTGGTTGAACCGGGCGCACGGTTTCAACACCGTACACGGGCGTATGCCTTCGGTAGCGACGGGCGCGATGCTCGCCAACCGCAGCCTGACCGCTATCGGCGCAAGTGGTGACGGCGATACCGGGTCAATCGGCCTCGGCCAGTTCAAGCACATGGTACGCCGCAACGTCCCGATGGTATATATCATCGAAGACAACGGTGTCTATGGCCTCACAAAGGGTCAATTCAGTGCCACCGCCGACGAAGGCCAGAAGCTGAAATATGCAGGCTTGAACGAACTCCCGCCGCTGGATTTGTGCATGGAAGCGATCATTGCTGGCTGTGGTTATGTTGCCCGTTCGTTCTCCGGCGATCCGAAGCAGGTTGCAGCGTTGCTCAAGGGCGCACTGGCGCACAACGGAACTGCTGTGATCGACATCATCAGCCCCTGCGTGACCTTCAACAACCACGAAGAATCGACAAAGGGTTATGACTGGGGCAAGAATCACCGCGAAATCCTGCAAGACGTGATCTACGTCATGCCGCAGGAACAAATCACGGTAGATTATCCCGAAGGCGAAGCGATCCCGGTCAAGATGCACGACGGTTCGACTATCATTCTCCGCAAACTGGACAAGGGTCACGACCCACGCGACAAGTATGCGGCGCTGGCGAAACTCGAAGAAGCGCACAGCAAGCAGGAATTCATCACGGGTTTGTTGTATGTCAATGAAGGTCGTGAAACGCTACAGGATGTGATGCACCTGCCGCAGACACCACTCACCCATCTCGGTGATGAGCAACTCCGTCCAAGTCGTGAAGCCCTCTCGAAGGTTATCGCAGATTTGACACTGTAATCCCGCGTGATTTAAGAGCGACCAATACCTGATTGATCGCTCTTCTAATTTCTGGCGCGCATGAGTGCAGTCAATTCCTCAGTGGAACTCTGTTCTTGCTCCCCGAAGATTTCCTGCTTTAACTGCGCCAGCATTGCTTCAGCCTGTTGTAGTGCTTCATTATTCGGGGTTGGACGGCGAAATGCAGCAGCGAAAAGTGTGTGGAAAGTTGATATGATTGTTCCATCACCCAATGTGATATTGATACAATAGCTGTAATCAAATTGGGTAAAGAATGTCCCTTCATTTACTCTTGCCCCATTTTGCACTGTTTGCAGTTCAATATGCTCTATAAATGAATAGAGATAGTTGAGCCATTTTGTCGTATCACGCTGCGGCAACCCTTGAAACACGCCACGCGGTATGAGATTGATCTGTCGATTTTGTGTATCGGTAATGAGATAACCCTGTTGGTATTCTCCAAATGGTTCCAATGGGATCACAGGGATACACCGAACATCAAAAATACGCTGAATGGTTTCGATGTTCGAGCCACTAACTATTGTTTGGCACAGGATAACGAACTTTCCCGCCTCTGTAATTATTCCCAGCATACCGGGAAGTAAAGCATTTACCGTTTGTCCAGAGGTGTGATTAGACCGTTCGGACTGTCCAATCAAAAGGCAGCGAATATCCGAACGAGAATACGGTGTTGGCCTAGCAAATCGAAAGCCGGATTTGAGGTATATCTCACTTGGGGTGATACGGCTGTTGACGCTGCTTACGGGAAAGAACCAGGCCGCTATTATAAGAAGGGTTATCACCCAAACGAAAAACAGGACTACCGCACCGACGAGGGCGATTGGCGACGACGAAAACCGCAGCCTGTCTTCGAGGTACAAGATATTGAACCAGAGCGCCAGCACAATCCCACCAATAAAAAATGTTACAACTCCGGCAATTCCCGCCAGTGTATCCCAAACTGTACCAACTTTGTTGAAGCCGATCTGGTTTTCAAATGGCACATCCCACCAATCGCTCAATGTTTGTGCCAGATTACGCGCTTCTTCCGCATTTTTGGTCTGGAAAATAATTTTTTCTGCGACCTGCTGATTGTCCAATTGCACCGCTACAATATGTGGGTCACGTCCTTTTACAGGAACCACCCCCATTATTTTGATTAACGCTACGCTTTTTATGCGCTCCCGCCCGATACGCTCCCGTCGAAGCGGCAGGATGAAATTCCGCGTTCGGAATAGTCCTTCTGGCGTTATTTTCCAATCGCTGTCTCCACTTGGATCAAGAATCAGCAAACCGTAAAAAATTCCCCACAACGCAAGGATCAAAGGTGGATGTTCAATAGCGAAGCCCAGGAATCGTGCTGGATCGAACGTGCTGCCGCCATATCCCGTCAGTGAATCAATGGCAATGACCAGCGGAAACCCAATCCAGAACAGAAAAATGACAATACGGGTGATCCAGCCCACAATTCGGGAAAGGATAGAATGACGACGTATCCTGATACTATCTGGCGCTACCAGAATGACCTTTTCAGCCATGCGCAAATTTCCAGTCTGTGGGATTCTCTAAAATGTAGTTTACTCGTTTATGGGGAGCCGGGAATAAATATTTCATCAGGATTGGAGAGCCAAATGCAAGTTTACATCCTTCATAAATCAGGCTACACTCAGCGTCGCCCGATTATTTTTGAGAGCGTGAAAGGTTTACCATGAGGAAGACCGGTTTTGTAAAACTTGTGCTGACTGTTGCAATCCTGATGAGCGCTGCCGCTTTGACGATGACAGCACGGGCGCAGGATGCCAAAAAGATTCGCGTTACCATCGTTCATAATGGAACGCTTGGGGATAAGTCGTTTTTCGATAGTGCCAATCGCGGACTGGAAAAAGCGAAGAAAGACCTCGGCGTCGAATTCAAGACGATTGAACTTGGTTTCGAGGCCAGCAAATGGGAAGCTGGGTTGGACGACGCGATCAGCGACGAAGCTAATTATGACATCCTGATTACGGGTACGTTCCAAATGGCAGACTTCATGACCGCACGCGCTGATGCTCACCCGACCAAGCGCTTCATTGTCTACGATACCGCCGTAGACTATACCAGGTGCAAGTGCGCGAATGTCTATAGCATCCTCTATAAGCAGAACGAAGGCAGCTACCTGGCGGGCGTATACGCTGCCGGAATTTTGAAGGATGGCAAGCTGCCAAAATTGCAGGGCAAAAACACCATTGGCGCGGTAGGCGGTCTGCCGATTCCAGTGATTGATGACTTCATCGCGGGCTATAAGCAGGGTGCAAAGTCGGTTGACCCGAAGATCAACGTGCTGGTGCAATATGTCGGTGGCGACAAGGCATTTGGCGACCCGGCAAAGGGTAAGGAAATCGCGTTGAGCATGTATGACCAGGGCGCGGACATCATCTTCCAGATCGCTGCGCTGAGTGGTCAGGGTGTCATCGAAGCGGCAGCGGAGCGCGGTCTATACGCCATCGGCGTCGATAGCGATCAGGCGGCTATCTTCCTCGCGGACAAGAAGGACAAACTGGCGGGTGCAATTGTCACATCGATGCTGAAGAATGTCGATAATTCGCTGTTCCTGGCTCTCAGTTTGCACAAGGATGGCAAGCTGGAATATGGCAAGATTGGCAACTATGGTCTGAAGGAAGGCGGCGTCGGCCTCGCATTGAGCGAAACCGTGTTGAAGAATACGCCGCCGTCGGTGCTGAAATTGGTAGAGCAGGCACAGGCAGACATCCTCAGCGGAAAAATCAAGGTTGATTCTGCGTTTACCCCTGTAGCGGCGACACCTGCCAAGTAATTCTGGGGTATAATTTCGGCGCTTTTGTGCCGGGATAAGTTGGAAAAGGGTGGGATCAAATGTTTCTGGAAAAACTACGTGCCGCACAGCAATCGCAACGTTCGTTTCTCTGCGTCGGACTCGATCCCACCCACTCCGATCAATATGATGAACTGCAAACCTTCCTGACCACAATCATCAAAGTCACAGCAGAATATGCCAGCGCCTTCAAGCCCAATCTTGGCTTTTTCCTCTCGCGTGGGACGATGGGGCTGGACCTACTCAACCTCATTATGGAAAATATCCCTAAAACGATCCCGGTCATTCTGGATGCCAAGTTTGGCGATATTGGCTCAACAGCAGAGCAGTACGCCAAATTCTCGTTCGAGAAATTCGGCGCGGATGCGGTAACGCTCTCGCCCTATATCGGTACAGATGCGTTGACCCCATTCCTCAGCTATACCGATAAAGGGATATTCGCGCTATGTCGCACCAGCAATGTCACCGGAAATGAGTTCCAACCCACAGGTACGCCACCCCTGTATGAGTCTGTTGCGCGACGCAGTGTTGAACTCTCGTCCAGCTATCCGGGGCAAATCGGCCTCGTCGTTGGCGCAACGCAACTGGCTGAACTCGCGCATATCCGCGAGATTGCGCCGAAACTGCCGTTCCTCGTACCAGGGGTAGGCGCGCAAGGTGGTGATTTACGCGCTTCGGTCATTCATGGACAGACTACTGATGGTATCGGGCCAGTGATCAACGTCGGGCGAGCGATCATCTATGCCAGCCTCGGTGAAGATTATGCACAGGCGGCAGAGGCGAAGGCGAAGGCATTCCGCGAGGAAATGAACCAATACGCAACACTCTCACCAGCAACATGACAACCATTGACTGGATGGGGCGCGGTCTGAGGGCAGTACCAGACAGCCTTCAAACCACCCCGAACATAACCACCCTGTATCTTGGGGATAACCCGCTAAAATCCGTCCCGGAATGGATCGGGACGCTGACGACTCTCCGCGAACTCTATCTACATAATATAAGTTTGAGCGTTGTGCCGGATAGTATCGGGGCGCTGACCCAACTGCACACGCTCGATCTGGGACACAATATGCTGGACTCCTTACCCGGTAGTTTCGCAAATCTGATGTCCCTGAATCGGTTCCTTTATTTGAGCGATAACAATTTCAGGATGTTTCCCGAACCGTTGCGGGCATTAACAAAACTCGCCTATCTGGGTTTCACGCATAACAAAATTACAACCCTTCCTGATTGGATCGGGGAACTACGAGGGTTACGTGAATTGCGTCTGTACGATAATCAATTGAGGACGCTACCGGATTCGATTGGTGAATTACAGGGGTTACACGAACTCTATCTGATGAATAATCCACTTGCGCATTTACCAGATTCTATTGGCAACCTGAAAGCGCTCACCCATCTGGATTTGCGCAATTGTCATGTTTCGGCGTTGCCCGATAGCATCGGTGAGTTGAAAGCACTGACGTTCCTTGATCTGCGTGCCAACCAGCTATCGACACTCCCCAACACACTGCGCGACTTGCCAAATTTGATGAAACTCGATTTGCGATGGAATAAGGGGCTAGTCTTGCCAGACTGGATCGCAGAGATGGAAGAACGCGGCATCCTTATCTATTTTTGAGATCGTCATCAGAAACCGTTCAAAGGTCGAACTTTGTACTTACTTCTCAATCGTGAGAGTTATATTCAAAAGATAAATACCCCCTGAGCGCATTTTCAATGCAATTCTAGCACCATCGGGAGAGAAAACAGCGCTGGAAATCATTTTGGAATTAGCAACACTACTTAAAAGTCGAGTCGTTTTAGTAGCTGTATTGTAGCTAACAATCCCCTGCTGATTAAAGACTAACACATTGCTTTCGTCCTGGTATGCGAATGAAGCATCAACAAATTCTCCAAAAGCCTCGTATGGAATTTCGATACTCTTATCTGGTTGCGAAATGTTATAAATCAGGATCACTTGATGTGATTTATCGGATGCAGCCATAAGTATTGCTTCACCTGAATAAGCAAGCCGATAAACTTTGGTTGAGCTATATTTTTGACCAGAGAAACCTGGTTGATCGATGTTTAGCTTGCGAATTTCCCTTAACGAACCAGCATAATTATCAAAATATCCATCTCCAAAAGGAAACACATCTCCAAAAGCCGAAACCCCCGTTAGTACAAAGGCTTGACTATTGCCACTCCACGTAATCTGGAAATACTCGGAAAATGGATCACCAATAGTTGCTTTTGTGTCTACAAAAGATTGCTGCTCTCGATCTCCGAGCATCAGATGCCATGCCTTTCCTTCTCCTTTGACGCCATTTTCATCAGATGGAAAGTTTACTTTATTGCCAGGGTAGACCACATAGCGACGATTCGGAGAAATAAATATATAGGGCGACAACTCGTCAGGCGCAAGTTCTGTTTTGAAGATTCCTATGCCTGACAAGCCAGCCTCACGTTGTAAGCGCTTTCCTGATGGGGCAATAGATTTTTGGGTGATCACGTCATAAACGCCGATTACCTCACCTGTATCACGAAATGTCATTATGTATTGACCGTCATCAGACCATCGAATAAGGGAAGAGGATTTAATAGGGAGAGGATTTGGCAACGTCTCATCAGATTGCACGTTAAATTGTGGCAAAAACACAATCGACGCTACGTATAGGAATAATCCAAAAGCCAGACAACGTTTTGCTTTCATTCTGTTCTCCACGTACAACGTCTTGATTATGGACTTTGCGTTCAAATAATTGGATCATCCGGCGGTAAGGCTATATCTGGTCGGCTCAATCTTAACCACAAACGCTTCAAAACCGCCCTGAATGATTCTTTCTTATCCGAACCGCTTGCTTATTTTTGATACTTTTGCCCTAGTCAAGCGTACCGACGCCTCGCTCAAACATGCGCAATAAGCTATACTTTCCTCGTAGGGAATTTCTATTTCAAAAAGGATAAAAAACTTATGAAAGCGCGCGCAATCATTCTGGCGGGTGGAGAGGGCAACCGCTTGAGTGTCCTCACTGCCAAACGCAGCAAGCCCGCCGTTCCCTTCGCTGGTAAATATCGCATAATTGATTTTACGCTTTCCAATTGTGTCAATTCCGGGATATTCGACGTTCTAATCCTTACGCAATATCGCCCGCACAGCCTGAACGATCACATCGGCAAGGGCGATCCCTGGGATTTGGATCGCACCTTTACGGGTGGCGTCCATATGCTGCAACCGTACAAGGGGCGCAAGGCCGAAGACTGGTATTCTGGCACAGCGGATGCTGTCTATCGTAACCTGAGTTTTGTTGTACATCAGGCGGTAGATCGCAAACCACCGGAAAATATTTTGATTCTTTCTGGCGATCATATTTATCAGATGGATTATGATGCGCTGCTAAATTATCATATCGAAAAAGACGCGGATGTTACGATTTGCGCGCTCCAGGTTCCGATTGAAGAAGCTAGTCGCTACGGAATTATGAAAGTCGCCAAAGATAATTCGATTGTTGATTTTGTAGAAAAACCCGCCAAGCCACCCTCGAACCTCGCCAGCATGGGTGTTTATGTTTTCAAAACTTCCATTCTGGAAGAAATGTTGAATGATGATGCGGATCGTGATTCTTCAAGCCACGACTTCGGCAAGGATATTATCCCGCGCATGATCGCCTCAAAACTTAGAGTTTTTGCTTATCCATTCCGTGATTACTGGATCGATGTGGGGACGATTGATGCCTATTGGAGCGCACATATGGATTTGCTCCAGGACCCGCCAGCCTTCAATCTCTATAACCGTGATTGGGTAACACATACCCGTTCGGAGGAACGCGCGCCTGCCAAGATCAAGGATGGGGCGACGGTCAAGAACAGTCTGATTACCAATGGCTGTGTTATTTCCGAAGGAGCAGTAGTAGAGCGTTCGGTATTGTCGCCCGGTGTACACGTCGGGCCAAATGCCGTGATCCGCGATTCTATCATCCTGACCGACACGACTGTCGAAGCGGGCGCAACGGTTGAGCGCTGCATCATCGACAAGGAAGTGATCATTGGACACGGGGCAACCGTTGGACAGATTACTGATTCTTCCGATCTTGCGATCACAGTCATCGGCAAGAATGCACGCATTCCCGCCAAATTTACCATTGGACGTAGCGTAACGATTGCTAACGATGTTTCGCAGGATGATCTGGCGGAATATGGAAACAGCATCCCGAACGGGAAAAAGGTTGCACCAGAAAAGAAAGGGCGTGATTAGGAATGTCGGAACTTACCCTCGACCAGCGCGTTGCCGGGTTGGTCGCCGCTGCGAAGGAAATCAAGGTTTGTACGCTTTGCGATCTCGCTAAAACGCGCATGAACGCCGTACCAGGCGCAGGCCCTGCTAACGCTGAAATTATGTTTATTGGTGAAGGCCCCGGCGCAAACGAAGACCAACAAGGGTTGCCATTTGTTGGTCAATCCGGGAAATTGCTCGAAGAGATGCTTGCCAGCATCGGCCTGACTCGACGCGAAGTATTCATTGCCAACGTCGTCAAATGCCGCCCGCCGGGAAACCGCGATCCGCTGCCGAACGAGGTGGAGGTGTGTACCAGTACCTATCTGTATCGACAGATCGATCTGGTCAAGCCAAAGGTAATTGCTACATTGGGTCGCTTTTCGATGGGGTTGTTCTTCCCCGGTGCGAAGATCACCGCCGTTCACGGTCAGGCCAAGTTTGAGAATAATCGCTGTTACCTGCCTTTGTTTCACCCGGCGGCAGTGCTGCGTAGCCCAAATTTGCGCGATGGCGCATTTCAGGATTTCAAGCAGATTCCGGGCTTGTTGTCCGAGTGGGATAAGCGCTTTGGTAACAGCAAACCAGATGCAGGGTCAGGGAACAAACCATCGGACGATCCCGACAAACCGCCACAGCAATTGAGCCTGTTTTGATTCAAAACCACAACCTGTACTTACGTTGGCGGTGTTTGCCCTTTCTGGCAAAATTGCTTATGGTCTATGGAACAATTGGAAACAGCAACAGCGCCGCCAGATGAATAAAGCGCAGATCAAACTTGAACTCAACGAACTGATCACGATTGATAACATCGTGTATCAGGTTGCAGAACACCCCGCATTACCCGGCGTACCCTATATCCAGCGTGGTGCGCGGGGTTTTGTCATCCAGTTAAAAGCGCCTAACTCCGAACGCTTCGCACTGAAATATTTCAAGATTAAATATCGTGTGTCAGAACTCGTCAGCATCGGGCGAACCCTGCGCCAATTTGCCGATCTGCCGGGGTTGCGCGCCGCTTATCGCACCATCTTTACCGTCGAAACACACGTTTCCCTGATTCGCAGGTATCCAGCACTGGAATATGGTGTCCTGATGCCCTGGTTGCCAGGGATGACGTGGTTCGACGTGATGACAAAAAAGATGCCGCTTGCGCCGCTGGAATCGGTCAAACTGGCGCAACAAGCCGCGAAAATCCTCGCAGGATTGGAAGCGAACGGCTTGGCACACTGCGATATTGCTGGCGCAAATGTGATGATTGATCGGCGTACTAACCGTGTCGAACTCGTGGATATTGAAGAGATGCACGGTGCAGGCTTGCCGCGCCCGGTGGAACTCCCCGCCGGACAACAAGGCTATCAGCACCGGGCTAGTGCCAACGAAGGACAATGGCGCGAAGATGGGGATCGATTCGGTGGCGCGATCCTGATTTCGGAAATGCTGGCCTGGCATAGTAACCGGATGCGCGATAACAGCGCCGATGAACATTTTTTCGCGGCGGCAGAAGTCCAGCAACCCGATACACCACGATTCCGTCTGATGTTTGATTACCTGCGCTCTGAATATTCACCAGAACTAGCGGAGGCATTTGAACGGGCGTGGCGTAGTGCGGCATTGAGCGAATGTCCACCCTTGAGCCTATGGTCAAGCCTGCTGGATCAGTTGGATACGGTCAAACTAGCTCCGGCTGCGCCTGCTCCCCGTACTAACGAGGTGATCAGCGGACGCCGCCAATTGGTCGCACCACCGCCTATACAAGTGCCAACCACCATCCCGGAACTGGATGTTTCAGTTACGGATACTCCGGTATCGCCTGCTGCTCCTGTTCTCCCCGCACCGTCTGTTCCCACCGCAACTAAACTTTGTCCGCGTTGTGGTGCGGCGAATCTTGTTGGTGCAGAGTTCTGCGTTAAGTGCCATTATTATCTGAAGGGTGAACAACGTCCAGCGCGCGGTGCAATGCGCCCAATGCCGGGTCAACCTGCGAAACCCGGCGGATCGGCGAATAGCCCCGCAAACTATATGGCATCTGGTAACATCTCCAAAGAGGTGATTGCTTCCCGTCGTACCGTTGACGGCAAACCGATTGCGCCTCCGCCAGAACCAAACATCGAAAGCAAATGGGTGATGATCGCTGTTGTGGTTGGCGTTGTACTGATGCTGCTCATTTTTGCGCTGTTTCTACGCTAAAAGTTCTTCGATAGAACTGCGTTAGACCCCTAAAAATTATTTGTCAACTCATCGAACATATGTTATACTCTTCCAATTCGGTTCGAGTTGTTCAGAGGGGCAAACCATCCTATGACGCAGGAAAAAATCGTTGTGCGTGGCGCACGCGAACATAACCTGAAAAATATTGATATTGATATTCCCCGCGATAAATTAGTAGTGATCACAGGGCTTTCAGGCAGCGGCAAATCGTCGCTGGCGTTCGATACGATTTTTGCAGAAGGACAACGGCGCTATGTCGAATCACTTTCGGCCTATGCGCGTCAGTTTGTCGGTCAGATGGAAAAACCGGATGTAGATCAGATTGAAGGGCTGTCGCCCGCCGTCTCCATCGATCAAAAAGGTGTGAGTGCCAATCCTCGCTCTACCGTTGGCACAATCACAGAAATTTATGACTATATGCGCCTGCTCTATGCGCGAGTAGGCATCCCACACTGCCCGGTATGCGGCGCGCGCGTCGTTGCGCAAAGCGCTCAACAGATTGTTGATGCGGTTGAAGCGATGCCCGACGGCGCGCGTATTCAGGTACTCGCACCGCTGATCAAGGATCGCAAGGGTCGCCACGAAAAAGTATTCGAGGATGTCCGCAAGGCCGGCTTTGTCCGTGTCCGTGTGAATGGCGAGAACCGTGAAGTTGATGAGCAGATTGACCTGCCACGTTACGAGAGCCACACCATTGAAGTGGTGGTAGATCGTCTGGTGATTCGTCACTATGAAGATACAGACAGTGAAGACGCACGTAGCGCCCGTACCCGTCTCACCGATTCGATTGAAACGGCGCTGGAAATGGGCGACGGTCTGGCGATCATCAATGATGTGACCGACAGCGCCAATCCGACGGATCATATGTTCAGCGAGAAGCTGGCCTGTGTTAACGGACATGGCAGCATCCCGGACATCGAGCCGCGTACCTTTTCCTTCAACAACCCACATGGTGCTTGCCCGGAATGTCAGGGCTTGGGCGTGAAACTGGAAATTGATCCGTTACTGCTTATTCCAAACGCGGATTTGACATTAGATGATGGTGCTGTGAGCGAAGATGCGTGGCCTCCGGGTGAATCCAGCATGTCACGCCGCTTGCTGCTGACCGTCGCGGAATTAAATAGTGTTCCGAAGGATAAACCCTGGAAGAATCTCACCGAGAAGCAAAAGAATGTGATCCTCTACGGCACGGGAGAGCGCAAGTATCCAGTAGAGTATGAGCATTCCAGCGGCGACATGCACACCTACAATTTCACATGGGAAGGTATCGTCAACACGATCCAGCGGCGCTATGAGCAGACCACCAGCGACTATATGCGCGATAAGTACCAGGCGCTGATGAGTGAGCGCCCCTGTCCGGTCTGCAAAGGGTTTCGTCTGCGCGCCGAAGCACAGGCCGTGACGATTGCTGATCTCGGCATTCATCAGGTCACGCAGATGACGATCACGCGCATCAAGGATTGGGTAGCAAAGCTACAGGGCAATCAGGAGAATCCTTCTATCCTCTCCGAACGTGAGCAGATGATCGCCTATCAGGTGTTGAAGGAAATTGGCGCGCGGGTTGGCTTCCTTGTCGATGTTGGGCTGGACTATCTGACATTGAGCCGTTCGGCGGGATCACTCTCTGGTGGTGAAGCGCAGCGCATCCGGTTGGCAACACAGATCGGTAGTCAGTTGACGGGCGTGCTGTACGTCCTTGACGAACCTTCCATCGGTCTGCATCAGCGCGACAATGAACGCCTGATTCACACGCTGGAGCGAATGCGCGATCTTGGTAACACGTTGCTGGTCGTTGAACATGATGATGACACCATGCGCCATGCCGACTACATTGTAGATATGGGGCCAGGCGCAGGTGAACACGGTGGACAGGTCGTCGCAGCAGGGACATATGACTACATCGTTAATCACCCGGAAAGCATCACGGGCGCATTCCTGAGCGGACGCCGCCGGATCGCCGTGCCGAAGAAGCGCCGCAAGGGAAATGGCAAATTCATTCGGATTCTCGGCGCAAAAGAGAACAACCTGAAAAATGTCAATGTGGATATTCCGCTTGGCAAGCTGGTCGTGATCACGGGCGTGAGCGGTTCGGGTAAATCGACCCTGATGGTCGAGATTCTATACAAGAAACTGGCGATGCAACTGAACGGTGCGCGCGATATCCCCGGCGCACACGAGAGCATCGAAGGTATCGACCAGATCGACAAGATCATCAATATTGATCAGTCGCCCATTGGACGAACACCGCGCAGTAATCCGGCAACCTATACCAAGCTGTTCGATGTGATCCGCAATTTCTTCGCGGAACTGCCAGAGAGCAAAGTACGCGGCTATGGGCCGGGGCGTTTCAGCTTCAATGTGAAGGGTGGGCGCTGCGAGAACTGCGAAGGGCAAGGCGTGCTGCAAATCGAAATGCAGTTCCTGCCAGATATTTTTGTGCCGTGCGATGTATGCAAGGGTGCGCGTTACAACAAGGAAACGCTCCAGGTCAAGTATAAAGACAAGAGCATCGCAGACGTGCTGAATATGACCGTCAACGAGGGCATGGAGTTCTTCACCAACTTCAACACTATCTTCCGCACACTCAAGACGTTGAATGAGGTCGGGCTTGGTTATATCCGCATCGGGCAACCGGCGACGACAATGAGCGGCGGCGAAGCACAGCGCGTCAAACTGAGCCGCGAACTCAGCAAGCGTGGCACGGGGCGCACCCTCTACGTCCTTGACGAACCCTCGACAGGGCTGCACGCCGCCGACGTGGAGCGCTTGATTCAGGTCTTGCAGGCGTTGGTCGAACAGGGTAACACGGTGTTGATCATCGAACATAACCCGGACATCATCAAGGTGGCGGACTGGCTGATCGACATCGGGCCGGAAGGTGGGGATCGCGGTGGTTATGTCGTGGCGGTAGGGACGCCGGAAGAGGTCGCGGACTGTGAGCCAAGCTATACCGGGCAATTCCTCAAGGATTATCTAAGCGGCAAGAAGTAGGTTGCAGTGTGAGGATGTGCAGGAAACTGATGATACAATGATCCCATAGGAATGAATCAGCAGGAGGCAGGTTGCTATGCGCGTAATTGAAATTGCGGGGCATGTAAACGAGGCAGGAAAATTGGAATTCATACAGCCTCCCAATCTACCACCGGGCGATGTACGTATCATCATTCAGGCTATCGACACCGATGCAGAAGCCACCGATGATGCGTTATGGGATGAGAAGTTCGCAAAAAGCCAGGATGTATTGCGACGAATGGCATTGCAGGCGATCCTGGAAGATGAAGCAGGCTTGACCGAAGATTTTGATCCCGACAACGACAGGGACGCCGTGTGAAATCAAAGATCACCAAAGCGTTCCGGGAATTGCTACGGGAGTTGCCAATCGAGACCAGACGCCAAGCATATGCTGCCTATCGGTTGTTTAAAAA
>CAYSOC010000042.1:0-14403 GCA_964432445.1 uncultured Anaerolineaceae bacterium | reverse complement strand
GGGTTGGCGACGATCCACCCGTCTATTCAGCACGAGTGGGAATTGGTTATCGAGCGTTAGGCGTGCGCAGACCCGCTGATACGATTTTGTGGTTTTGGATCGGCACACATGCTGAGTATGACCAAATCATCCGTTCGTTGTAAAACATAGCAAATCGCGCTCGCGGGCCGTGAGCCGAGCTATACCGGGCAGTTTCTCAAGGATTATCTCAGCGGCAAGAAGTAGAAGATTGCTGCGGGGGAATGTGAGGCAGATCGGGCGTGAGTTTACTGCTTGAGTCCGATCTGGTTTATCTCAATAGGTGCATTGTGTATCAGATTGTTCAGTAATTCCATACAATTTAGGCGCATAAGGGCGGCGATATATTCCGTTCCATTTCGCATAATGGAGTGCATTGTAAATTGTACGTCTAGAATGATATACCTCTTGATAATGCGCAGGATACATTGCAATACTAAAAATAGGCACTCCCGCGCTGAGTAAACATCTTTTTTGATGATCCATAATATCAATCAGCATGGTGAGTTCTCTATATTCGAGGACAATAAAAGATGTATCGTTATAAGGCGACCACGATATACCGCTAGGTGTTCCAAACAGAACAAATGCACCTTCTATATCCAATGATATTCCATTTGTTGTTGGTGATTGCCAATATATTTCCTTAACAATATCATTTGCGCTTCCTTTAATTTCTAGGTAACTACGCGATTTATCTTGAAAAAGAAGTAAAAAGTAGCCTTCTGTAAAACTCAAATTATGCTTACTCGTGGCAGGATGTGCCATTAAAATATGTTCCACGTCCTCAAATTTCGTGACGCCGGGGCGAATCCCGAACAGGCACGGCATCGGGCAGGGCGACCCGTCGGGATAGGTGAACCACTTGGCAAATTCGGGCGGTGGTGTGGTCTTGCCCAACACGCCAATGATGGGAATCACGCCACAGAACAGAATTGTGAGCAGGATAATCCAGAGCAGCAGACGTTTCATAATTATTTGCAGAATTGCTATCCTTCCCCATGATTATGCCATGTTCTGGCGGAGCGCCCGACGTGTGATATTTGTGCGTAGGATAACGGTGGGGAATTGATCATACAATGACCAATAGGGATCATCGGCGGGAGACAGGCTGCTATGCGTGTCATTGCAATCGCAAGGCATGACTTATCTACCTCGATTTACAGGGTGTTTTGTGATATGATTCAGGAATAAACGCGCGAACGGATCGCCCTTATTTGCTCTCATAAAAGCGTACTGCCGTAGCTCTTGAAGGGAAAATTAGACCATGAAATTTGGCAGTAAATCACCTTTCAACCGGGATGATGACGACGAAGAGGATGACGACGAAGAGGATGATGAATTAACCTCTGGTAAATCCGGCAAATATTCCAGCGGGCCGGAACGTCCTGGTATGGGTGCGTTCATGTCTGGCAGCGCGCGTAAGGACGATAGCAAAGGTAGCGAGAAAAAAGACCCCTTCAAACCCTCTACGCCACCACCCCCGGCAAATAAACCAGCATTTGGTTCATCCTCTTCTGCGTTCGGTTCGCCGCGCCCCGGTTCTGCGCCGCCCCCGAAAAAAGATGATGCCCCCCCTCCCAAGAGTGGCGGTTTTACTTTCGGCGGCAACAAACCACCGGATAAAAAGGATGAGCCTGCCAAACCCGCTGGTGGCTCGTTCGGCTCTAGCGGCAGTCCATTTGCCAAACCTGCTGATAAGAAAGACGAACCTGCCAAACTTGCGGGCGGTGCATTCGGCTCCAGCGGTAGTCCATTCGGCAAACCCGCCGATAAAAAAGAGGAGCCTGCCAAGCCTGCGGGCGGTGCATTTGGTTCCAGCAGCAGTTCTTTTGGACGTAAACCAGACGACAAACCCGCCGATAAAAAAGAGGAACCTGCCAAACCTGCGGGTGGCGGCATATTTGGACGCTTGCCCGGAGGCGCAGGGAGTAAACCGGAAGAAAAGAAAGACGACCCCAAAAAGGATGAACCAGCCAAACCCGCTGGCGGGGGGTTGTTCGGTGGGCGTTTGGCAGGGTTGGGCGGTGGTGGTAAGCCCGAAGAGAAAAAAGACGACCCCAAAAAGGATACTCCAAAGGTAACATCGGGTACGCCTCCGCCCCCATCCGCAGGTTCCACTGCACCAAAACCAGGGGGTGGTACGTTTGGCGGGAGCAGTTCGGGAACACCGGGCAAGCCGAATGATCCGCCCAAACCCACTAATCCATTTGGATCGCCTGGTCCGAGCAAGCCGGGCGATCCGCCCAAACCGAGTGGTTTTGGCACGACCAGCCCATCCAAACCAGCAGATGCGCCGAAACCAGCGTCTGGCGGTTTTGGTACAAGTCAGAGCGCTTTTGGCAAACCAGCCTCACCTTCCTCACCATCATCTGGATCGAGCGTATCAAGTGGTGGCAGCAAGCCGATCACGCCTGCCTTTGGGGGAGCCAAACCAGGCGATCCTAAACCTGCCACGCCCGCTGCAAAGAAAGACGATAAAGCCGCGCCCGCTACGCCTGCTTCCGGCGGATTCCTCGGACGTTTTCGCGGTGGTGGTCAGGAAAAGCCTGCCGGAGATACCAAAGCAACAACTGCGAAAACGGGAGACGAGCCACCGCGTACCGGGTTCAGTATCGCTGGAATGTTTAACCGAGGGGCTGCACCCGCCGCACCCGCCAAGCCGGGTAGCAAATCGGCTCCTGCCGCCGGAAAGAAAATCCCCGCCAAAGATGCACCGCCAACACGCATCGAAGGCAAAGCTGCCAAACCGCTTGAAAAGGGTGCTGGTAAGGAAGTCAAGGTCAAACGCACATGGTCACGCGATCAACAGATCGATGTGATCGGTATCGGGATCATTTTGTTTGGCCTGATGCTCTTTTTTGGTGTGATATCTCCCGGTAACCCCGGCGAGACCGAACCCTTCCTGACCGGGCCAATTGTCCGTATACTCGGTCAATTTGTCGGCTATGGGCGCTATTTCCTGTTCCTGCCCTGCTGGTATGTCGGTGGCATTTTCGTTTTTCGCCATTTTGGGGACAAACCGCTTGAAGTCCAGTATTCACGCATTGTTGGCTGGGTGCTGGCGTTGTTCGTCCTGTTGACGACCTTGCAGCAAATCGAAATGTTCCAACCACCCGTTCCGACGATTGAAATACTTGCCCGGAATTCGGCAGCAGCCGCCTCTGCAATGCGGGGCGGTGGCCTGATCGGTGACAAGATTTATATATTGCTGACGACTGCCGTAGGTGACGGAGCTACCTTTGCAATTGTCCTTGCATGGTGGGTGATTGCGGTCATGTTGGCGCTCGAAATTACGCTCTCGGAAATTACAGGATACGCGAAATCCGTTGGGCGTTGGGTACTAGGCGTACAGTCTGGCTTCCAGTCATCGGCGCAGCGTGCGCGTGCTAACCGTGAATTGCGCCAGATGGAAGCACAAAAAATGCAAGCCGCACAGGTTGCGGCTGGAACTGCGCCCACCAATCTACCCGCCGGACGTTCCGCAAATCTGCTCAATTCTGGTAATGTGCCGCCGCCACCCGCACCAGATGCCAAACTTGTACCCGCTGGGGCTGCTCCGGTTGCCGATGCGCCCCGTCGCGGGATAGGCGGCATATTCAATCGTAATCCGGGAATGGCGGCATTGCCACCAGCTACCGCACTGGAAGAAAATAAACCTGCTGCCGTTGTGACGCAGCCGCCAGCGACCTTGCCCGAAACTTCCAAGCCTGCGCCCGCTGGTATTTTCACATCAGCACCTGCTGCAACGACAGCGCCGCCTGCAACTTCCAAACCTGCGCCGGGTGCAATCTTCAATCGCGGTACGCCTGCGGTTGCACAGCCTGAATTAATCAAAACAGAGGCAGCGCCAGAACCTGCAAAGGTGGAGGCATCGAAACCCTCCCCTTTCGGAATGTTCAACCGTAATAAGCCCTCTGAGCCTGCGAAAGCACCGGAGCCTGTAAAGGTTGCGGAAGTTGCGCCTGTTAAATCCGAGCCTGCCAAAGTAGAGCCAGCAAAGCCCGCACCATTCGGGTTGTTCAACCGTAACAAGCCTTCTGAACCTGCTAAATCCGAACCAGCGAAAGCCGAGGCAGTAGCGGTTGCACCCGCTGCGACTCCAGCGAAAACCGAAGTCATTGCCCCTACCAAAACCGAGGTTATCTCGGAACCTCCGCCGAACGCAGGCGATACACGTGGTGCAAGTAACACCGCGCCAATGAAGCCGTTCTCTGCCTTCGGCAAACCCCAATCGGAGCCTGCCAAAGTCGATAACGCTCCTGCGGCTAAAGTTGAAGATAAACCAGCGAGTGCGCCCTTTGCACCAAAACCTGCCGGAACCAGTCCTTTTGCGCCGAAACCTTCGGAGCCTGAAAAGAAAATAGATAGTGAACCAGCAGCCGGGATTGAAGACAAACCCGCTGGTTCTCCATTTACCCCGAAGCCTTCGCCTTTTGGGTCGTCTCAACCCGCTGCCGATAAACCCGCCGCAACAGCAACAAGTTCACCATTTGGAGCGCCCAAGCCGCCGGGTACGGGGCTATTCGGAAACAGGTCCGTCGCCAGTCCTGCGTCTTCAGCAGCCAGTAGACCTGCTGCGAATGATGATTTTGATGACGAGGATGAAGACGGCGAAGAGCCAATTGATATGAAACCCGCCACGCCCAGGTTTGGCGGTTCAGCAACCGGCTCTCCATTTGGACCAAAGCCACCGGGTAGCATCGGCGGATCGCCCTTTGGGGGGGCGAAATCAAAGCCTGCGCCGAAGCCGGGATCGATGCCGTTGGATGATAAAGACGAGGACGACGAGCCGAAATACGTCCCGGCAGATGATGCACCCGCAACGCCAAAATCAACTACCCCTTCCCCATTTGGGAGCAAACCTGCGGGAACATCTCCATTCGCACCAAGACCATCCCAGCCTGCCGCGACCAATACGCCTGCCAGCAATCCAGCAAGCCCGCTAGCACCACGTCCAGCGTTTGGCGGCAACGTACCTGCAAGCAATTCGCCGTTCAACAGGCCATCGACGCCTGCCAGCGCGCCAATCCAACCGGAGAAAAAGCCGGACGAAGTGTCTAAACCACTAGCACCAGCGGCAACTATTGCGACAAATGGTGATAGCAAACCCACTGCAATCAGCACACCGCCTGAGCCTGTGGTTGTCCGAAGCAAGCAATCCGGTGTTTGGGAAATGCCGGAATATAGCGACTTGCTGGAACGCGGTTCGCAGGCACAGGCCGATAAGGAATATCTAAACGAACGCGCCCGTATCATTGAAGATACTTTGCAAAGTTTCGGCGCACCCGGCAAGGTTGTGGAAATCAATACTGGACCAGTAATCACCCAATTCGGGGTAGAGCCAGATTATCTCGTCAGCCGACAGGGGAAGAAAACGCGCGTCAAGGTAGGTCTGATTGCGCGTCTCGATGCCGATCTCGCGCTGGCACTGGCAGCACGTACCATCCGTATCGAAGCACCCGTACCCGGTAAAGGCTATGTCGGAATCGAAGTTCCGAATAGCAAGCCCTCCGTCGTCAGTCTACGCGACATTATGGATGAACCCGCCTATCAGCAAATTAAATCACGTTTGCGCGTAGCGTTGGGACGCAGTGTTGATGGTCATCCGATTGTTGCCGATCTGACGGCTATGCCGCACTTGCTGATCGCCGGAACAACAGGTTCTGGTAAATCAGTCTGTGTGAATGCGATCATCTCGACATTGCTTCTTGAGAACTCGCCCGATGATCTCCGATTCATCATGGTAGACCCCAAGCGCGTCGAACTGACAGGGTATAACGGCATACCCCATATGGTCGATGGAATGCCTGTCGTGGTGGATTTGGAGCGCATCGTTGGCGTGCTGAAGTGGGTTACGCGCGAAATGGAAGAGCGCTATAAGCGATTCTCTGCGGCTACTGCGCGCAACATTCAGGATTTCAATAGCAAACTCCAGCCGGGAGCGCAGAAACTACCTTATCTCGTCGTTGTTATCGACGAACTCGCTGACCTGATGATGCTTGCGCCGGAAGAAACTGAAAAGACGCTGGCACGCCTCGCGCAGATGGCGCGTGCGACAGGCATTCACCTGATTGTCTCGACGCAGCGCCCAAGCGTGGATGTCGTTACCGGGTTGATTAAGGCGAACTTCCCCGCACGAATCTCGTTCGCCGTAGCGTCCAGCGTTGACTCGCGTGTCATTCTGGATCAACCTGGCGCGGAAAAGTTGCTAGGACGCGGCGATATGCTCTATCAAGCGCCAGATGCGGCTGCCCCGGCGCGTTGTCAGGGCGTGTATCTCTCGGATAACGAAATCACCAAAATCACGCAATACTGGAAGGGGCAACGCGGGCGCTCTACAACTACGACCAGTCTTGCGCCGCCAAATCGTGCGATTATGGATGTTCCGCCCGCCGAACCGATTCAATCGCGCTCGGAGAAATTGGGGATCAGTAATGGCGTTGGGAGCGGGTCAAAGCCCGGTACAGCTGCGCCGAAGCTCTTTGAGAAAGACCCGCCGCCAATGAATCGCCCGGCAGTGACCAGCGCACCTCCCGGCGAAGATGATGACGAACTGTATGAGGAAGCCGTCAAGATTTACAAGGAAAGTGATGGCAAGGTTGGCATCCAACTCCTGCAACGTCGGCTCCGTGTCGGCTATATGCGTGCTGCCCGCCTGATCGACCTGATGAAGCAACGCGGTCTGAACGTGGATAACAAGCCCGGTGTCACCGAGGAACCCGTCGAAGATGAGGAGGCATGATTGTTTCATAATTCAGATGCCGATGTGTCTGTGCTGGCGGGGCGTCGTGTAGCAGTCATTGGCTATGGCAATCTAGGGCGTCCGTTTGCGCTGAATCTGCGCGATTCTGGCGTCCCATTGACCATTGGCGTCACGTTTGAGGATGCAATCAAAGCCGCGCGTGCCGATGGCTTTCAGACTATGCCAATCAAGGATGCAGCGCAACAGGCCGACATTCTGCTGATGCTCCTTCCCGATGAAGTGATGTCGGAAGTTTATAGTCAGGAAATTTCGCCCTCATTGAAGGTGAACGATGTGCTGGCGTTCGCATCCGGCTACACCGTTGCGTTTGGATATGTTGAACCACCCCCATTCGTTGATACCGTTTTGATTGCACCACGTACCATCGGTGCGGGGGTTCGGGAAGGCTTCCAAAACGGAGAGGGTTTTCTCAGCTTCCTCGCAGTCGAGCAGGATGCCAGCGGTCAGGCGTGGCCTCTTACATTAGGCTTGGCGCAGGCGCTTGGCGCACTCGGATCAGGAGCGCTCGAATTAACCTTCCGACAGGAAGCCGAACTCGATTTATTCATTCAACAGGCGTTTTTACCAGCCCTGCACAATCTGTTGATCAATGCTGCCGATGTATTGGTCAGCGAAGGCTATCCCCCCGACGCAGCCTTGCTTGACCTGTATATGAGTGGCGAAATTGGCTATTCGTTGAATAAGGCCGCACAGCAGGGCTTTATGGACACACTTCGTATGTATTCCCTCACCGCGCAGTACGGGATTCTCTCCCGTGCCGAACGCTTTGCTGATCCCCGAATGCGCCGCCAGATGGAAAACACCCTCGATGACATCCGCACGGGCAAATTTGCGGAAGAATGGTCAACCGAATATGCTAATGGATATCCGCGCCTCGACCAACTGCGCCGCAAGCGCGAAAAACTTTCGCTGTGGGAAATGGAACAGCAATTGATCGCTGCGTTGCGCCCACCGAATCAGGAAGAATAGATAACCAGTCCGCCAATAGAGGTATTTTTGATGAATCCCAAGCGAATTATTCTTGTGATGGTTTTGGCGTTGCTGGCGTTCGCAGGTCTGCCAAGTGGATTGCCCAAGCCCGCGTTGGCGTGTAGTGGTACGCCTCTATCATTCAACGAAAGCTATAAAACCAGCGATATTTTTGTCAAAGCAAGCGTTGTTGAAACGGACGATCTTGGGCAAAATGCGATTGTCAAAGTAGAGCGTTATTACAAAGGCGGCGCAGGACAGGAATATATTCTGCTCTGGCGAAATCCAGTGGCGACGGTCATTGGTCTTGGCTCTGGCCGTCTGGGTGGTGGTGACTGCAATTACTGGGCAGAACCAGTACAGCGCGGAGATACCATATATGTTTTGGCGAACCGCACTTACACAGGCGCATATTTTAGTTCAGGTACGTTCTCACAAGAATATTTTATTTATCGCAATGTCGACGATGTTGCAGACGTATTTATTAATCATGGAGCGCCTGAGTCTTTTACAGAGAGCCAATTTCAAAAGTATTTTAAGGAGCAGGTGGGCGATGCTTTTGTTGTACCTGACTCGAAATATCCTTACCCGCGAAAAGCACCGCTGCTCGTCACGACGAAAGATCAGAAACGTTATGTTCTTCCTGTTGACGGGGAGACTCTGCTGAACTTGGAGTCATATATTGAGCAACTGCCCGAAGACCGACGTTGGTACTATTTATCAAAATTTCAATCTTTTGGGCGTGGTAAAGAGCGTTGTCTTGGCTCGAATTGTAAAGCCTTTTTTTCATTAGAAGATATGGACTTCGGGGAATCTATTTTGGATAGCTGTGGTAGAGACCACAGTTATCAGGCGGCGCTATTCTCGCCAATGGGGAACTATGTGGTTTGGAATGATAGCAAAATTTTCTTTAATTGCAAAGAATCTGTAATCGCAACACTCAACATGGATGATAAAAATAGTGCTGATGTTTTGGCAAACTATGCTCAATGGAGTTCTGACGGGCGCATTCTGGCATACAACGATTTGAAAGGTTTATGGCTTTGGGATGAGCGTGGCAACATGGAGAACCCGCGCCTGCTTATGCCTGTCGAGAAAGGTACAGCCTATGCGCGGTATTTTTCACCGCGTAATAGTTACCTGGCTATCACATGGAATGACAAGCCTTACACTACAAATTTGCAAACCGGTACAATTTTTATTAACGGCTTATTTTCGCCAAATGAAGAATATTTTCTTGCATTCGGAACACCTGATCCGAAAACTGGTGCGTTTCCTGTTTTCCCCTGTAAAGTCCCACCCGGAATCAAGGGACGTGCCTATGATATATGCGACATGGATAAACTATCCAGCAACAACAAAACACTACTCCCTGATACACAAGTCCCCATATATACCGATTTGGGGCGTGTGAAACAGATCGAATGGGTAGGTGAATTTGCTCTACGGGCGCTGGTGCATCCCTATCCATTTCCGTATCAGGAAAAAGACGGACTCAAACCAGAAACTTATTGGGATGACCAAAAGGATGGGTTTGTGTTGATCGATTACCGAATGGGATATGACGGATCACCGCATATGTATCCAAACTATGCTTTTGAAATGCAAGTGGATGGTACTTATAAGCTGAGGAATGGATTCACCGCTGGCTTCGAGTTCGTCTATGATCACGCCAACAAAAGCCTTGCCCTGCGCCAGAACGACACCACCATTTTCATTGACGATAAATCCTATGATTTCAGCAAACAATTAAGCAGTCCTATCGTGCAAATTGATTGGCTGCCCTCGCTGATGTATCGGGATCGCGCACGTTAAACCCATCTGAATATAATGGATTTGAACAATAACCCATATCTAACAGAGGATAAACCTCGATGAATCTCAAGCGAATTATTCTTGTGATTGTATTATCGTTGCTGGCATTTGCGGGTTTGCTTGGCGGAACACCCAAACCCGCACTGGCGTGCGTCGGCGGCGAAGTTCTCGGACTAATTCGGGATTTCCGGGAAAGTGATATTGTCATCAAATCGCGGGTGATCGAAGTTGATGACCTCGGACAAAACGCAATCGTGCGTGTCGAACAGTATTATAAGGGAAATGGGCCGGAACATATTCTTATTACCCTCACCGATCCGCAAACCATCGGGGATCTCCTTAACGGAATGCCGTATACCAGTTGTACTTGGTGGTCTGAACCTCTCTATGAAGGTGACACAGTATTTTTTCTGGTGCATCGGACATTCGATGGCAGCTACTATAGCTATTCTTCTCCACCGTTTGTCTACCATACTGGGAATGAGACAAATCGGGTTATCGAGGAATACCCGGACAATATATCGAAGTACACACTTTCCCAACTTGCTGCCCGCTTGACAAGACTTGGTGGTAAAGCCGTGACGCCGAAACCAGATAATTTTTCAATCATGTACGCACCACTCCAACTCGTCACGAAGAATGGCACACGCTATTTACTTCCTGTTGATGGTGGAAAACCTGCGTCTATACAAGCCTATTTTGACGATCTCGGAAAAGACCCCTATAACGATTCACGTTTAAGCTTCAACCACGCGCGGTATGATGGCATAGGCAAAGATCGCTGTGTCGGAGTTGGTTGTATTGTATATTCTCCAAATAGCTTGTCTCAATATCATTTTGACGCTTGCAAATTTTCCAAGCATGATGCTGCACTGTTTTCCCCTGTGGGAACTTATGCCAAATGGATTGCCGGACAGTTGTTTGTCGGTTGTCAGGATACTCTAATCGCAGACGTGAATACTGATAAGGATAAGTCTGCTGAGAAACTTGCCATCTATGCCCAATGGAGTCCCGATGGGCGAAAACTTGCCTATAACGATCTTAAAGGGTTATGGGTCTGGGAAACAGGCAAGCAACAAAATAATCCACGCCTGATTCTCCCGGCAGGAAAAACGCCTGTCTACACACGTTATTTTTCACCACTTGGGAATTTTTTGGCAGTTGTTGAAAATGATAAGAAGTACACCCTGAATCTGGAAACGGGCGTGGCCTTCTATGACGGCATATTCTCGCCTACGGAGGAATATTTTTTGGCGTTTGGAACGCCTGCCAAAGCTAATGGAGTGTTTCCCATATTGCTTTGCGAGAATCGGGCATTTCATAGCAAAGGGCCTGCGTGTCAAGTATCCGATTTTGGTAAGCCCGAAATGGACAAGGAAACTAACCCGGACAGGTTTGAATCCCCTTGTTGCGAGGTTGAACGCATTCTGAATGTCCATCAGGTTGAATGGGTGGGTGATTACGTCTTTAATACCCTCATGGTTCCCATTATTGACAATGACAGAGTAGATATACCGCCAACCCCAACCCCATCTCCAACGCCAATTCCACCATGGGATGAAACTCGACAGGGTTATGTCTTGCGAGATTTCATTGCAAAATCATTCGTTGACTTCGAGAACGGGATAAAATATCCCCACTATGCAGGCGATCCTGACTTGGTGACCGGATTCCAGTTCACTTATGACTATCCGAATCGAAGTCTGGCTCTACTCAAAAATGGTTCAACGGTTATGATCAATGATCGTGAACTCAAATTCACCATAGGCAAAGACATTGACAGTCCGATTGAACAGATTCACTGGCTGCCAAGTCTGATGTATCGGAACAAAACCCGTTGAATATATCCGCTCATCCCCATCGAATTGCGCTCCTCAAGCCCTGTTGTATTGGTGACGTGATTTTCACAACACCGCTACTGCTGGCGCTCCGGCGCGGCTACCCGAACGCGCAAATTGACTGGTGGGTGAGCGATTGGTCAGTGGACGCAATTCGTTATCACCCCGCACTGGCAACTGTGGTGCAAACAGGCGCAGGTGCGAATCCCGCTGCCAAACCACGAGGATTGTTACGGCTTGCCGCCAAACTTCGGCGTGGCAAGTACGATATGCTGGTCGTGCCAGATCGTTCCGTGAAGCTGAGTCTTGCCGCATTACTGACGGGAATCAGGACGCGCGTCGGTCTGGATTCTGGCGGGCGTGGGTTCGGTTATACCGTTCGGGCAAGGATTGATCCAAAAGTGCGCCGCCATGAGGCAGAAATCTATCTGGATTTAGCGCGTGCTTTAAAGTTATCAACCGAAAATTGCTTTGTGAATATGCCGCCGAATGCGCAATCAAAAGCGGAAATTAACGCGCTGATGCACTCCCGCAACATCTCGCCAGATCGCCCGCTCCTGGTGATTCACCCCGGTGGCGGGATGAATCCGGGCATGAAGATGGCTTCCAAGCGTTGGCCTGTAGAAAATCTTGCGGAATTGATCGCGCAATATTTAAAAAGTTATAACGGATTGGTTGTACTTTTGGGATCGCGCGAAGAGGAGCATTTAACGAAAAGCGTAGTAGAATTATTGAAACACGAACGGGTTATAAACCTTTCAGGTGTGTTGACACTTCCGCAATGGGCAGCACTGGCGGGGCTTCCGCAGGTGCTGCTATATATCGGCAACGATACGGGAGTGACACATCTGGCGGCAGCAGCAGGCGCAAAGGTACTTGGAATCTTCGGGCCGTCTGACCCGGTACGATACGCACCATTTGCGCCAAATGCAACCTATTTGTGGAAACCCGTCGATCTCCCCACAGAAGGCGTATCAGGTGGTAATATTTCATTTGATTGGACGCGCGACGGGGTAAGCGTTGCGGAAGTATGGGAAACCGTTCGGGGGATTATTGAAGGTGGCAAGCGATGAGTCTACCGCGTAGCGAGAAGATAAAAACTCAAACCCGTGCAAGGGCGGTATTCATTCGGATTGATACCTATAACAGCCGTCCATTGCTCGAAACACGTGCCGCCAATGAACTGGTAACACTCTATCTCTTCAATTTCCGCAATCAGGGTTGGTTCAATCTGGTCGCATTTGTCGTGCTGCCGAAGGAAATGCAGTTAATTATCGTCCCGCGTGAAGTCACAGTGAACACCCTGGTTGCTCGTCTGGAAGAACATCTCGGTCCATTGCTTTGCCCATTGATCAACACGCAGCAACCGATTTGGGATGACGAAATTTATTCCGAACCGTTGGAAAGTGCGGAAGATATTAAATCGCGCATTCAGTTGATTCACGCCGCACCGGTACGCCAGAAGCTGTGTTCCAGTCCCGCCAGTTATGATTTTTCGTCCGCCAATCCGCGCTTCCAGACCGAATTGGATAAGCTCGAACCCAAATAAAATCTATTCGCGGTCAACCGGAGCAGAATACCACGACCCTTCGGCGGGTCGCCATGTTTCGAGCGCGCGTCTATCTCCTTTCGGGGCAGAGGCAAGCGCGCGGCTGAACAAATCCACAAGGTACTGATCGTCTGCTTGCCGCTTGACAGTCAACGTCACGATGCGCGCCATTGCGAGGCGACGCTCCTGCGATGATTTCGGACGCGCCGGGTGAAACGTGCTGGCTAGCTGTGCTTTCTCGATTGCGTTGTCTATCCGGGAAGATGTCAAACCTTGCCCTTCATCAACCCACGCCTGCACTACTTCATCCGCAGGTGGAATCAAACCTTCTCGTTTTGCGTCTGGTTTCAGCAAGAACATATACAAATAGGCGACGCGCTCCGGCACGCTATATCGCGCCCGGATTTTCGCAACGATGATGTCTTTGATCTCGGCTTCGCTCACGCGCACCTTACCAGACCACTGTAACGGGCGTACCGATGGGAGCCCACATATACAACCATTTGGCCTCTTCGATAGGCATATTCACGCAGCCATGTGACATCGGATTGCCCCAGTTGTTGTGCCAATATGCACCGTGCAATCCATAATCCCGGTAGAAATACATTACCCAGGGGACACCAGGCAGATAGTAACCAGGACCATACATCAATTGGGACTGATATTTCAGATAAACCCTGAACTCTCCAATCACGGTAGGTGTTGCGGGTAATCCGGTACTGACCAAAACCTCATGCACCAGATTTCCGTTTTCGTACATATAGACGCGCTGTTCGTGCAGCACCACCTTGACGAGTTTTCCGGTGGATGTAACTGGTTCTGCGATTTTAGTTCCCGGATCAGTCGTTTGGCTGCCGACTGGCCCCGGCGGGATGCTGACCGTATTCGGCCCGGTGTTGGTCGGCGGAATTTTCAATTGTATTCCGCTATAGAGGGTGTTCGG
The DNA here is from genome assembly GCA_964432445.1 of uncultured Anaerolineaceae bacterium. Classification (GTDB taxonomy): domain Bacteria; phylum Chloroflexota; class Anaerolineae; order Aggregatilineales; family UBA2796; genus JBBRMW01. The sequence continues at coordinate 505 of CAYSOC010000042.1, read as the reverse complement.
ATCAGTGATATTATTTAGCGCCGCGATGGTTTGCCAGTTGACGCCGTACAAACGCGCAATTGCCGCCAGATTTTCACCAGGTCGAACGGTGTGTATCCGAAATTCGGTAGCGATTTGTGGCTGCACAGTTGGGGTCGGTGTGCCAATTGGGGGGCGGGTTGGCGTTGCACTTGGCAAAACGGGTACACCCGGCGGAAGCGGTACGGCTGTTGGCTCGACAGGAACAGAGGGCGCATTTTTACCGGGGATAATCAGCCGCTGACCAACTTCCAGATAATCGGGATTAGTCAGGTTATTGGCTTTCATCAGGTCGGCAAGCGTCACGCCGTATTGCTTGGCAATTACGTTGAGTGTTTGACCGGGTATGACTGTGTGAATCAAAGGCGAACTGCTGGCGAGAACCGCATCTGGTAAATCTGACGCGCTGCTCTGGCTGAATTGATTGCCTGCCGCCGGGATGATCAAAATCTGCCCGGTAACGATCCGCGAGGCATCCGGGAGACTA
>CAYSOC010000041.1:11909-41145 GCA_964432445.1 uncultured Anaerolineaceae bacterium | reverse complement strand
TAGCAAACAGTGTTCGTTTCTGTGTCTACAGATACGCCAGCCAGACCAATACCCCCCTGCGCACCGGGGCCGGGGACTTCCTGATCACCGGACATACGGACGCTACCGAACAACTGTCCACGTACCGCGCCATTCGGGAAATCCGAGGTATGGACATTTACGTAGTAGCCTGCCGGATCATCGGCAATATTTTTCACAATGGCAGAGTCGGCAGTCACACATCCAACCTGAATACTTCCCTGTGCCTGTGGTGGATTGGGGAACGGCACAACCACCGGGCCAGAAACGCCAGCCGCACCCTTATGAATATGTGCTGCTGTCGCCGGATAGGTGATCTTGTCTGCTGCGAGAGCGTAGCAGATTTGATTGGTGGCAGGGTCAACTGAAACCAGTGCCGTTCCAATGGCATCGTTATCGCCAGGACCGGGGACTTCCTGATCGCCGGATAGCGTTGTCGAGTAGGCGCACTTATTCGCCTGCAAGATTCCGCTAAAGATTGCATTTGCCTGTGCATCCGGCGTCAATGTTGCGGCAGGTGCAGCGGTTGCCTGTATGTTCATCTTCGCCATGTCATGCGAAGCGCCCATTTGCATTGTGGCAGCCATCGTTCCATTCATGGTCACTGCCGCTGTTGCAGACATACCGCCAGTCACAATGCTGGTTACACCAGAAACCGGACAGTCAACGCTACTGGTTCCAACAACGGTATTCTGTGCTGGCACTGCCGCAGTTGGCGGCGGATTAGTCGCTGGCGGATTGGTCGGCGCAGGTTGTGTTACTGCTGTTGTACCAGTCAGGGTTGTTGTTGCTGCCGCTGTCATGGTCACTCTGTTTTCCGGGGTATTTGTCGCTGTTGCGGTGAGGGTTGCTGGTGCTGTCACGGATGGGGTTTGCGCACGAGCGTTGCTGGCATTATTACCCGTAGCGAATGCCAGCGCCACAAATATCGCCAGAACAGCGATCATGCTTACTTTCGTAAAACGGCTCATTTCACTTCTCCTCTACAGAACCGATCAAACCCAGGTTAGCACGGTATCCCTAAAAAATGGCTATACTGCCCCAGATTTTTAGGGTATTTATAGATGAAGAATGGTTTCTACTTTGTATTAAACGGTATTAAATCCCTTTGCGTTATTTCTCAAATAAATTTTTCACCCCTGCTAGTTTTTGAATTCAATCTCGATCTATGGCTTATCTTGCATCTTTTCTACAATGTCATAATGCGAATCGTTTGCAATAATCCACTATAAAGTATTCTGATGAACAAACTACACGCGGAAAATTTATCGCTCAGTTATGATAAGCAACTGATCATCGAAGACTTGAACCTCGCTATTGTGGCAGAGCAGGTCACGACATTGGTTGGACCAAATGGTTGTGGCAAATCCACATTGCTGCGCGGCATGGCGCGACTACTCCCCGCGAAGCAAGGGGCGGTCTATCTGGATGGCGAACAAATCCATAAAATTCCAACGAAAACATTGGCGACACAGCTTGGCATCCTGCCACAAGGCCCCGTCGCGCCGGAAGGCCTGACCGTGCGTGAACTGGTGGCACAGGGGCGCTATCCACACCAGCGCTGGTTTGACCAATGGACGTTCAAAGACGAAGAGAAACTCACGGAAGCGCTCGAACTGACTGCGCTTACTGACTATGCCGCGCGTCCACTGGAAGCACTCTCTGGCGGTGAGCGGCAGCGCGCATGGATTGCCCTCACTCTGGCGCAGGATACCGACGTGTTGCTGCTCGACGAACCAACCACGTTTCTGGATATTGGGCATCAACTGGAAGTGCTTGATCTGGTGCGTCGGCTGAATCGGGAACGTCAGATGACAATTGTGATGGTCCTGCACGATTTGAATCAGGCTGCGCGTTTTTCAGATCGGATGGTTGCGCTGCATCGCGGAAAAATCGTCGCGCAAGGGATACCCCATGAGGTTGTGACGAGTCAATTGCTGGCAGAGGTTTTCAATGTACTTGCAGACGTTATGACCGACCCACGTACAGGTACGCCGCTATGCCTGCCCTACGCAACAACGCAGACCGAAACCGCGCCTATTCCAGAGCCGCGAATCTAGCTTCAGGAGCGCTAAACCTGTTACGGGGTACATTTTCCATTCCATGCGAACCGATACACCTTCATGTGAATTGGAGATTCACGCCCCGGCGTTTCAAAAATTTTGCACAGACGCGGATCATTTGCCGCCGTTGGTAACTGCGTATCGGAAACCATCATATAGCTAACGCCGCGTTGTTCCATCATCTTCACGACTTCCGGTGGATTTACGATAATCGGCACAATTTCAGGCGAAATTAACCCAGCCAGATCGAACAGAGGGCGTGGCGCAAAATAGCCAATTGCGCCGATGTCGTGCGTTGCGAAGAGCTTGTCGGCTGGAACATTTTCCGCCATCCATTGGGCAGCTAGCACCATTTCGCCATTAATCAACTGCACTTCAGCCACATAGAGTGAGAGGCCAAGCGCCCAGAACGCCGGAAATGCGATCAGCGCGAGGCCTGCCAACACCCGCGAAAAGATGCGCTGAACTGGTTTGAAATAGCGTTGACTTATCAGTTTCCATGTTCCTACCCCTGCCAGCACAAAATAGGGGGCGAGTGCAGGAATCACATAGCGTCCGTGCTGATAGGGCGCGGGCAGCCGCCACGCATACAGCAAGATCAGCACGAGAGGCCACAAAACCGCTACCCATAGCAAAGGTTGCTTGCGCTTCCAAAGGTCGAATAGCGCAGAGATAAAACCCGGAAATAGAATGAGTTGACCGCCCGCAATCAATGGATAAGTCATATTCCAGACGCGCACCGGAAATGGTTCTGCCAGAATTTGCGTCGCTTCCGCCTGTTTTGCCGCAGATGTATTCGGGAGCAGACCACCCGTCAAACCCAGATTCAGCAGCAAATAAGGCGACATCACAATCAAGAAGATGACTGCTGCACTCATACCCCATATGAGCCAGTTTTTTACTGTTTTCTGTGGATGAGTAAGTGCGATCATCCCGCCGCAAAGCGCAACAAGCACTGCCCCTTCCGGGCGTGTGAGCGTCGTCAATGCTGCAATCAGGCCGAACAATGCGCCATCCTGAATTTCTGCCCGCGTACTAGTGATCTCAACGTGGCTACGTCGCCAAGTCAAGCCGATCAGCATGAGCGTAAACGCACAGAAAATAATCGTTTCCATCCCTGCCGCTGCCGACCAGACAAAATGCCAGCTTGTCACTGCCAGCAGTCCGACAATCAGGTCTATTCGCTTGTTATTCGGCTGTAGCCATTCCGCCAGGCGTGCTGCGATCAACCCCACCGCCGCCAGCCCTATCGCGCCAGAAAGGTATGTCCAGAAATAAAACGGCAGGCGCAGAGCGTAGCCGATCCCTAGAATCACCGTAAACAGCGGCGACGTACTGGCGGCGCTCGGTATGCCGGGGACAAATGCCCACTCCAATCGCGTACCCAGGTTACGCCCATAGACCTGATGAATCCACGAATCATCCAGCGGGAAACCTGCGCCACCGGATGCTATCGCCGCCAATACATAGAAAACCACGCCTGCGAAAGCCACAGCAATAATGATCAGATCACGCCGCTTCAACGAATCACCTCATAGATTTGCAAGTCACCCTCGCGGGAGATAAGTTTCAGGAAAGGCGGCACGGTTTTTCCGGTATATAAATCGCTCATCGGTTCGGTGCGGTTTTCATCCAGAACAAGATGAGTCGCGCCATATTTCGCGGCAAGTTCGGGGATTACATCCGGCGACGCATTCGGCACAACAATCGCGGATAAGCCCGTGTAATAGTACAGCGCGGGCGGATCGTTGATAATGACAACAGCATCTTTCGGTAGTTTCGTACCGAGTTCGATATAGCGTGTATTTAGTATGTTGAATCGGCGTATCGTCGGAATCGCCAGAATGAGACTGAAGCTAACCGCAAGAATGACCAGAGCAGCCCCGAAGAAACGCAGCGCCCCTTGTACCTTCCAGCGGCGGCGCTTCGCCAGCCAACGGATCACATCGTCCAGTCCGCAGATACCGAGCGCTGCCCAAAACGGTACAAGCGCAGCGGCTGAGTGAAATAGTCCACCGCGCATTCCGGGAAACGCGAATACCAGCGACATTGCCGCGTGCAACCCGACAGCATATAAAATGAACGCGCTCAGAAAAGGATCGAATCGGCGTCGCCATAGCCCGATTAGCATCAGGGGTGCAATGAAAATCATACCCTCAACGGCGATCAAGTTGGCAAATGCGCCGCTTGACCCAACTATAGCGTCAACGCGGGTTTGCAGAATGAAGCCAGGTCCGCTATTCAAAAATTTATCCAGCGAAATCACGCCCGGATAATTGACCGTTTCTACATAGTCGCGCATCCATGCCGTTTGAAATCCACCCATAGGCAAAATCGCGCCAATCTCGGCATAGTTTCGCAGAAACCAGGGCAACATCGTCAGCAGATAGGCAATCGATCCGAACAGCGCCGCCTTTGGGTTACGCGACCAGAGCGCGATCAGGATTAGAACGAAGATGAAGAGCAGCCCATCAGCGCGCGTCAGGTGTGCAAACGCAGAGAGTACCCCGGCGGCGATGAACCAACGCATCTGACCAGTTGTACGCCCCAAACCCATGCAAACCAGCGCCTCTGCTCCAACCAGCCCAAACAAGGCGAACGCATCGGTCATCAGCCAATAGGCCATAAAATAGCCACTGAACAAAGTCAGAATTGCCGCGATCCATGCGCCGCGCCGCGATCCATGCAGCCTACCGCCAAACCAAAACGCAATCACCACTAATCCAATGTAGCAAAATAGCATTGGGAGTTGTGCCGCGCGGAAAGTCGCCCCCAGAATGAACATGCTAACGGCTTGCATCAGTGAGGCTAACGGCATCCAGTATAGATGGCTCGGCGCAGGCAGTTTTGTGGGATTACCGAGGTATGTCCAGAGCGCGGCATCGGTCAAGCCCTGCCCGGTTGCCAGACGTTTTCCGGCATTGAAATAATAGTAGGCGTCTGTATAGGCAGGCTGACTCAGGCTGAACATCAGGATCAACCCGATAATCAAGGCAATCAGCCCGACAATAAAGTAATCACGGCGTACAGGCATAGGTTGCACTATCTGGTTGATCGAAAAGCGTGAGCGTCAAATCGTTGAATTTATATTGGCTGGCTTCGTGGAAGTGCGCTCGCAACCAGGGTAGGTCAGCCTCTCCCTGATTATGCCCCTCATACTTAACGTACCATACACGCGGCGCACCGCTGACGGCTTTACCGATGCACATATCGGCAAAAAGTTTGAGCGTTTCCTGCGTCGGCAACGCCAGCGTATCCGACCCCGAACCAATCGGATCAGAGATATAGCGCATCGGCAAGGCGCGATCATAATAGTAAAACGAAAGACCAGTAATTTTGTTGGCGTGAACCACTTGATCCCCTGTCTGCTTCTGTTGGTTGATCAGCGCGATCATGCCGCGAAAATCCCCGCGCGGGAATGTATCCCATGTATAAAAAGCGCTCAGACCAGGCAGAAATGATATACCCAACGCTCCGATCAACATCCCGCGTATTGGTTTCGCCAGACGCGCTCGTGTAAACAACCACGCAAGTGCAGCGTAGAACATCAAACCGGAAGGCAACAGCGCTCGATTCAGAAATACGGGGCGAAACTGTGATACCAGCCACATCAATAGTACGGGTGCGAACGCCAGCCAGAAGATGAACATGAGCGAACCACGATCCCGCCTGATTAGCTTTAGCGCCATATAAATCAGGAACACGAGGATCAGGACGAGAGCAACCAGCGTAACCAATTGTGCCAGTGCGTTCGGCTCCAGATCGCCAAACAGGAATGTCCGAAAAAGGAGTAACAATTGCGCAAGACCCGGTTGCTCGATCCAGTATGCGCCAAGTTTGCCGAATTGCGATGGCAGTTGCAGCAACCAGGGCAGGTAAATTACGCCCGCGCCGATTCCCGCCAGTACCATCTTGACGATAGTATCGCGTTTCCGTGTGGCGAATGCCGCAAGTCCAAGCGCCAGCAGATAGAATGCCGCGAGTTGTTGTGCATACATGCCCAATCCTGCACAAACCGCCAGCCCTATCCACCAGCCAACACGTCCGCTGTGCAATCCACGCACATAACACCATGTTGCGCCCATCATCAACATCGCAAGGAGTGAATACATACGCGCTTCCTGCGAATATTGCACGTAAAACGGCGCAATTGCTGCGATCAACATTCCAGTAATCGCGGTTCGGTAGTCGAATAAATCACGCAAAAGTACATAGAAAGTCAGAAGCGTGATCAGGCTAATCAGAACGCTATAGAAGCGCACAACGGCGGCGTCTTGCCCGAAAAGGCTCATCCAAAAATTAAGTGTCGTATAGTACAGCAAGGGATGGACATCTGCTGCCGCACCGTTGACCGGGGTCAGCGTGCCATAGAGCATTGCCTGCAAGCCCTTTTCGCTGAACAGCACGGCGAAGGCTTCGTCATACCACATGGCGCGTGTACCAATGGTGATCAGGCGCAATAGGAGCGCGAGAGCAAAAACGAACAGAACTTGATTGCGAGGTTTCATGTGGTTATGGTGCTAGCTCTGGAATTGCGCAAAATTCCATATAGACCAACGGCAAACCCGATTAACAACGCCGTTCGGAACAAAATCAACGCCGTAAAAAGCGGGAGTTGCGCGCCACTGATTGCACCATCGGTCTCTGCCGTCCGCATGAATAGCACTGGAAACTCAACAAAACTGGCGAAACTCAACGCCAGCGAAATAAGAATGCCAACCCGCGTCGGGAAGTTGAGCAGGATCAGAACGATCAGCGTTGTCATCCATTGCGGACTCCAGCCCTGCGCCCACAGGAAAAACAGGGAAATCATAATCGCTGTGAATGCAACCATTCCACGCGCATCAAAACGACGTACTGTCGCAAACACAAACAGACCGATCCCGCCGAACACAAGCAAACGCAACCACGAAGGGACTGTTGCCGGATTGCCCTGCAATTCATACGCCTTCGCTGGATCAAAGCGATCCTGAACCGGGCCAAAGTTGCCTGTTTTGTAGTTTTGATCGAGCAATGCCCAGACTGTACTATAGCTGGCTTTGTTAAACTGCGCGACCAGTGATGCCGTGCCGAACTTCCCACCGATACCAAGCATCGCGCCGATGCCAATCAAGGTAATAACTCCCGCGATCAGCCCATAACTAATTGTAGTTTTGATCGGGTAGAAGCGTGCCACAACTGCAACCATCGCTAAAGGCCAGAGTTTCGTCAATGCGCCAAATGCTGCCGATAGTGCCGAGCGGTTTTCTTTTCGGGCAATCAGTTGATCGAGCGCAAGCAGGATGGCAAAAGTAACTATCGGTTCAAATGTCCACCATGTCAGCACCAGCGGCGCAGCCAACAATCCATAAATCCAGAGCAACCCTAATCCTGTTTGCTCCCCATGTGCTGCTTTTCCGATACGCCCAAGCAACCACCAGTTGCCCATATCAAACAGGGTCATGAGCAGGCCGAGCGCAGTTGCATAAGGCGTAAAATCTTTTGCGAAGGCATAAACTGCCAGCGAAATCACCGGAAACACGGGTGGAAATTCGTACCAGAAATCTCGGTAGGGTAGCTTGCCTGTATCGCTCAGTTGCGCGAATTGGTGATAGGTCTGAAAATCGCCAAACGTTGATAAGCCGCGCTCTACCCCTTGCAGCAAAAACGGCTGATACACCAACAGCAGCATAATCCGAAAGCCGAGAAAAAGATAAAAGAGGGTACGGCGATCTGTGAGCAATCGGTTGTTCATGCGGTTTTCTCGTAGACGACAGCCTTTTCATCACTATAACCGAGTTTCCAGCCGGGTTGCACGCTCAGGATTTTGGCAAGTGGCGTGTCTTTTTCAATCACAACCAGACGTATGCCGTATTCATCAAACACCTGCTGCCAGTTCTCGCCAAGCATCGCCAACCGCCATTTGCTCAAAATCTGATCATCGTACAAATCAGTGCGTCCATCCACAAACACTTTGTAATCTGGCGCTGCAAAGAGCAGATAGCCGCCCCAGTTATAGGTGTTGAACATCGGCGGTACTGGCTTGGCATTATTTAGATAATTGGCGACTTTTACAGGCAGGAAGTCATTCTGTGCCTGTGCGACGGTTGCCGGGTTCAGCGCAATATAGCATTTCAATAATGCACCGATAATCACCAGAATCAGGATCGACCAATTGAGATAGAGCGCGAAACCGCGTACCGGGCGCGGTTTCGGCAGCACCCAATGATTACTTTGCAGGATGTAATCGACATGCCGCGCGAGGACAGGCGCAGCCGCTACTGCGAACACGGCAAAATTGCGCTGCCAGAGGAGCGCCAGAAACGCCGTACCACAAACGAGCGCCAAATCTGTCCAATCGAGGCCGCGTTTGCTAAAACCTGCCGCCGCCAGTACGCCGAAGAGCAACGCAAGGAAAGGCCAGGTTTCACGCATTTTGAAATCGGGCGATGCCCATTCCTGAATATAGGCTTGCAGTGAACCGATCCCGGCAGTACGGAAAGGATAGGTCAACATCTGGATCGTGTACGGGTTGACGATCAAGGCCGCGCCAGAAATGACGGCAATCAGGATCAATTTGCCAATTTGTCGCCACGTCAAAATCTCTGGCGAGTTTCGGTTGAACAGACGGTTAGCTATCTCGCCGCCGATGAACGCCAGCATGAAAATGAAGCCAATCGCAAAACCGCTGTGCAGATTCACCCACAGGATCATCAGAGGCGGGAAAAGCCACAATTGATCTATCTTTTGCCGCTTATAGCGATCCAATAAGAACAGCGTGACGGTACTCAGAAAGAAGGACATCATCTGCGGGCGTGCCGACCAGAATACCGCCGCCGTAGATGCCGAAAGGATCGCTACAAAGCCACGCAGGTACACGTTGCCGGGGCTGATCCGAAACACAAACGCCATGCCTGCTGTCGCCAACAGTGCCGTATAAATCGCCAGTCCAATATTGCCGCTGAGGACGCGATAAAAAAAGACCATCACCAATTGTGACAGCCAACTCTGATTGATCCATTCCTGCCCGCCGCGCGTGATGGAAAATGGATCGGTCTGCGGGACAGCGCGCGTTTGCAATGTATATTCGCCGCTGCGCAAGTGCCACCACGTATCCGTATCCACCGGGACGCGCACCGCCAGCGCAAACAACATCACGAACAGGATAGCGACGAGAAGGCGTTGAGTGTTCAGGCTGGTGAGGAGTTGGGACATGAAATTAATTGTCCTTGATGCGTTCAGCAGTGACCGTATTTACTACTGTTTTTTGTGTGTCAATGGACGAACCTTCCAGCGTTCCATCTTCGTTGACTTGAAACATAGTCAGGTTGCAGGCGACTTTTGGAAGGAATGCCGCCGTTGCAGCAAGCCAGCGCTCTTTGGTGGCAAGCCCAACACCCTGATAGGAGTTCGTGCCGAATGTCCAGAACAATTGGAAATAATCATCCTGTGGAGAAATCAGAACTTTACCTCTTGTGATCTCTCCATTATCCGGTTCGCGTCTGCTCAAATCGAAAGCACCAGACAGTTTGGGCTTGTCCGATTTCAAACTGGATTCTGCAACTTCAATGCCAGGTTGCTCTTGTGGCGACTTTGAACCCACATTTGACCATATTCCGTTCAAAATCCCATCCGTGCCAGCCTGATAGAGCAAGACACGGCATCCTACCGGGCCATCTACTAACGCCAAAACATCCTCACGCAGAAATCCGAGTCCTTCCGTTTTGGAATCTTCAAACGTCCATTCGGTGCGAAATCGCAGTTTGCCATCGACTGAGAGTTTCAAACTTCCCTGTTTCGTGTTGCCTTCCGGATCAATCCTCACCACACTGTACGAACCGGGCAGTTTGGCAGGATCGGGCGTCGCCGCAGGCGTGCTGGTTTGAGCAAGCACAGAAAATTGAGAAATCGCCAAAAATGCGATAATCCCGGCGCTAAAGCACCGGGCTAAACTCAAAAACGGTTGGAATAAATGTTTTAGAGGGTTCAAAGACATTTTTGGTTTTGAATATTGAATCGGTGGAAATCCATCATACTTCAAATTATTACACGAGATGCTCCGATAAAATTTGAGTCTGGTCCGGTGCTTCAGCGCCGGGGCATATTGATTAGTATTCATTCTATCCTGCCAGTTCGCGCAATTTTGCTGCGATGTGATCAGCACTGTCGACCTTTGCCAGCTTGCCAGATGCTTCGCGCATATGCCCCAGTTTTTCCCGATCCTGAATCAGGGATTGAATCGTTGGCAGCAGTTCGGTTTTCATGTTCTCGTCATTGACTCTAATTCCAGCACCGCGTTCTGCCAGCCAATCCGCGTTAACCTTCTGATAGCGCCATGCCCAGGGATATGGCACAAGGATCGCCGGGAGTGCAAATTGTGGAAACTCGCCCAATGCGCTTGCACCGCCACGCCCAACAACCAAATCAGCGGCTGCTAGCGCTAGCCCCATATCTCCATGTAGGTAGGAAAAAATATGATAATGGGCTTGTTCTTCTGGCGGCAAAGCATGACGAGCATCCTTCACCGATTGCCAATCCAGTTCACCAGAAACATGGATAATTTGCAGACCTAATGCAATCAGCGCTGAGAGGTTTTGAATAATCGCCTGATTGATATTTTTCGAACCGCGCGAACCACCGACGACCAGCAACGTTGGGCGACCTGGTACGAGTTTGAAATGATCGATGCCATCCTGCCGTTTGGCGTGCAATACATCGGCACGTAATGGGTAGCCAGTCACGATGGTTTTGCCGGGTTTGAAATATTTTGCCGAGTCTGGCACGGTCACGTACACCACTCTGGCGAGGGCAGCCGTCGCCTTGATTGCCTGCCCCGGTTCAATATCCGGCAGATAAATCGCCACTGGAATACGGCGCAACCACGCCGCCACTGCAACGGGAAATGTCACAAAGCCACCTGTGAGGAACACAACCGAGGGCTTTAGCCTGTTGATCAACCCCAACGTCTGGAGCGTGCCGCGTGCCAATTTGAGGATGCTGCTGATGCGGCGCGGGATGCTTACACCGTGCAGCGGCCCCGCCTGAATTTCGTGATAGCCTGCAAACAGGTGCGAAGTGCGGGCAACGATGCCTTTTTCCATCCCGCCGACGCTCCCGATATAATGCAAATTCGGCGGGTTTTCCTGCGCCCGGAGTGCTTCGGCAACAGCAAGCGCCGGATACGTCCCGCCGCCTGTTCCCCCCGCTGAAATCAGATATTGAGTCAACGATTTTCCTCGTCCGTTGACGCTGATCCTAACGCACGAAAATTGAGAGTGCAAATGAAAACGGGCGAGAGATAACCCCTCGCCCGTGATTTCATTCAACCAAAAATGTGCCTAGAGGTTGAACAGACTCTTCTCGGTCTTGCCATCGAAGAGGTGCATATTATCCATGTTCAGACGCGCCTGAATTTCGTGACCGACGGAGACCGCAGTACGCGGGTCGAGGCGCGAAACGAAGGTCTTGCTGCCAGCAGCGAGATAGACAATCTTTTCGTTGCCCATCTGCTCTACTACGTCAACAATCGCGGTGACTGGCGCGTCGTTGTGGACGTTGGCGGGTGGGAATGCCGGGTCGAAGATGTCTTCGGGACGGATGCCGAAAATAATCTTTTCACCAACATATGGCTTGACTGCTTCATAGCGCTGTGGCGGAATCGGAACACGGAAACCAGCCGTCGCCTCAAACCACAGCTTTCCATCCAGATTGCTGATTGTGCCATCGAAGAAGTTCATCGACGGGCTGCCGATGAAACCAGCAACAAACACATTCGCCGGATTATCATACAGATTCTGCGGCGTGTCGATTTGCTGCAATTGCCCCATGCTCATCACGGCGATGCGCGTTCCCATCGTCATCGCTTCCACCTGGTCGTGGGTCACGTAGATGAAGGTAGTGCCGAGGCGCTGATGCAGACGGCTGATGAATGTACGGGCTTCGACGCGGAGTTTGGCATCGAGGTTCGAGAGCGGTTCGTCCATGAGGAACACTTTCGGTTCACGGACGATAGCACGACCTACCGCAACACGCTGGCGCTGACCACCGGAGAGTTGACGGGGCTTGCGATCCAGATATTTTTCAATGTCGAGGCTCTTGGCAACTTCACGGACGCGCTCGTCAATGATATTCTTTGGAGTCTTGCGCAGACGCAGGCCGAACGCCATATTGTCGTATACGCTCATGTGTGGGTACAACGCATAGCTCTGGAAAACCATCGCAATATCGCGGTCTTTCGGAGCAATATTATTCACTACTTTGTCATCGATCCAGATTTCGCCGTCGCTGACTTCTTCCAACCCGGCAAGCATCCGCAGACTGGTCGTTTTGCCGCAACCCGACGGCCCGACGAACACCAGAAATTCTTTATCCGCGACTTCGATGTTCAGGTCTTTTACAGCAACAACGTCCCCTGCATAACGCTTATATACATGCTTGAATGATACGCTTGCCACGAGAATCCTCCACTAGTTTTGTCTTGTGTGCAACGGCACACACCAAAATATTTTTACAGGCAAAATTATTATGCCAGAGGTCAAACGCAGTTTCCACTGGTTCTGTGCATTCTTACTAAAGAGAGAAAAGTCGTTTTGTTCAACTTGCAATATAAACCTGCAATGATTTTTGTTCACTTTGCTCAAAAACAATCAGAAGGGGTCAAAATAAAGCCTCACAAAATACGGTTTATGAGGCAAAATCCTAATTTAATTCTGAATTGTTAAAATGGCAGGGTGAAACCACCATCGACCAGGATAACCTGCCCGCGTATCATTGCAGCGTCGGGAGTACATAGAAAAGCAACTACACCCGCGACATCTTCCGGCGTAACGATGCGCCCCGCCGGAGTACGCGCTTCTGCCATTTTCAGACGATCTCCAAAATCTATTTGCATCTGTGAAAAGTGCAAGAGCGCTTCGGTTTCAACTACTCCCGCTGATACCGCATTTACGGCGATATTTGAGCGTGCGAGTTCTACCGCCAGATAGCGTGTCACCGCCTCCAGTGCGGCCTTCGACGCGCCAACTACCGCATATTCCGGTAAAACGCGATTCGCTCCAATACTAGACAGGTTGATGATTGTTCCCCCCCCTGCTTTTTCCATGAGCGGAGTGGCGTGTTGTGCGCCGAACAAAGCAGCACGGGCATTGATATTCAACGTCCAATCCCATCCTTTGAAACGTTGTTCCATCACAGATCGGTTGTAGCCGGAAGCGGCATTGTTCACCAGAATATCCAGTTTTCCGTAGGCGCGTTCTGTTTCCCTGAAAAGATGTTTCAAGCCCCCTTCTGTGCCTACATCTGCTTTGACCACCTCCACACGTCGCCCAAGTTTGCGGATTTCGTCCGCTGTTTCTTCGGCAGGTTCGCGGTTCCGAAAGAAATTGATGACCAAATCCGCGCCTTCGCTGGCAAAACGCAGCGCAATCGCCCGACCTATCCCGCGCCCACTCCCTGTTACAAGCGCAATTTTTCCCGCAAAACGCTCAGTCATGGAATCCCCGCACTATGATTATTAATCGCAAGATATGGAACACAAAACCGGGGAAAAAGACTCTTGCAGAAATCCGGGGGTATAGCCTGTTATTGGAAACAGGCTACACAGCTATCTAAAACAACGTGAGTTCGGGATAACGTGAGTGGCGTGGTGGATTGCCCTCACCCTAAATCCCTCTCCCGCAGGAGAGGGACTTCCAGATGGCATCGGACTCCCCTTCGCCTGTGGGAGAAGAAGCTGGGGGATGAGGGCTTCTTATCCCGCATTCACGTTAATATCTAAACAGATTAGGGCGTGGTTCCCCAAACCAGACCAGTGCCGACATATGCCGGGATGTACGATGTATCGGCAGCCGAACCCGGCAACGCGCCAACAGCATAACCAGTATGCCACCAGTCGTTTCCGGCACTAAAGTTGTTTGACCAGTCATTCAGGTGCAGTGCGCCTTGATATTCCCACGAAGCGCCAGCGGGCAAGGTCGCTGTGCCAAAACCGAAGGTGTAGTAGTAGATATTGCCCGTTGCCTGAACCGGAGCAGAGATAGTTACTACGCCCGACTGATCCCAATATTTCTCCACGACATATTTGGAAATGGGTTGTGAACTATCCAGTTGCACGTACAGACGAACCGAAAGATTGCTCTGGCCTGTACTTCCGGTGTTGACCAGCTTGAAGCGGAATTGAGATTGCTGGTTGTTATCCGCCCCACCGTTTTGAACCTGTACTTTCAATCCGCCAGAGGTAAAAGTAGGTGTAACCGTTGCTGTTCTGCTCGCGGTAACAACGGGTGTATTGGTTACAGGTGTGATTGGAGTGTTGGTGCGTGTTGTCGTCGGCGTACTGGTCGCTGGCTGGAAAGTAGACACAGTGTTGGTTGCAGTTGCCGTGTTGGTACGAGTCGGAGTGTTGACAGGGGTATTGGTGCGCGTTGCAGTTGGGGTGTTGGTTGCCGGGGTAGGTGTCACCACAGAACCCGATTTTTCATCCAGATAGGCAGTCAGCCATGCCAGCGGCGCATTCCAGTTGATCGCCACTTCGTTTGTCGAATAGGATTCTATATGATCAGCGTAGCATTTTTGTGGCGCGCATCCTTGCAGATTTGCCGCAGCATAGGGGTCTTGCAATCCTGAATTTGGCCCACCAGACAGCGCACCGGGAGGAGGGTGCGGGAAACTGCCGTTCGCTTGCGCAGCCCAGAAACGATGATGCGGGTTAAACAGCGCATTTTCGCCATATCCGCTGATATAGGATTTACCCAGGCCATTACGCCCAAGCAGATAGTTCATGGCGTCTGCCGCACCATTCAAGTATTGCGCATTGCCACTGAAATCATAGGCAAGCGCGAGGATGATCCCGTTGTTGGCAACGGCGGAGTTTCCGCCCCAGTAGTAGCTGCCGCCCGTGCCACCTGCAAATGGGAGACGATAGCCCTGACCGTTGATCACAGAAACATAGCTGTTCGCAGCAGTGACAATGTTGTTGCGAATGCTGGTAACGTCCGAGGATGCCAGACCATTAGGAACGATGGCAAGTGAAATATTTCCAAGTGCCTGTGTTGTTCCCCATCCCATCGAACTCGATGCACTTGCGCCGGGGATCGCTTTCCAGTGTGGAGAGGATTGCATAAAACTCAGATAAGCGCTTGAGCCAGTTGTGATATAGAGTTCGGCGGCAGCCCAATAGAATTCATCGCTTACATCATTGTCATCATAAGCACCACCGCCGTTTCCATCGCTGGAAGGAGCAAGGATCGATGGATTCGCCTGTGCCGCAGACCACGCGCTCTGTGCAGCAACCGAACAGCGATTGGAAAAGGCCAGATCGATATTACGCCAGATACGCGCACACTGCGCAGCCGTCGCCACGAGATTCAAGGTAGCGGCAGTGCTGGGAGGACGCAAGACGCGCGGTTGAGAATCCTGATCCGGGCGTGTCGGCAATCCCGTCCAGTTCGCATCGTGCATTTTGTGGTGTGCCATCCCTGCCTTTGGCTGTCCGGCAGGAACCTGCATTTTCAGGATAAAATCCATCTCCCAGCGGGCTTCATCGAGGAGATCGGGAACAGCGTTGGAATTTTCCGGGATATTCATCTTGCCGTCGCCAAAATTGCCAACAGAAGTTCCCAGATACTGGGTGCGTTCATATTGATTCATCAATGTCCAGGCGGAAATGCCGCCATTGACAACATATTTGCCCTGATCGCCAGCATCATACCAACCGCCGGAAACATCCAGCGAGTAGCTGCAACCTGTGCCAGAGGCGCACGGAACACTCTTATCACCCTGATTCGGGCTAATCTGGATATGGCCTGCGGGGTGAGTCCATTGATTGCCGCCAGCGTAGGGCATAGTGATCGCTATGCCGCTCCGGTTGTGATAGAAGTAGGCCAGCGCGTCATACTTCATGGTCTGATAGATTGTTGTGCTGATGTCGAACGGATAGCTGACTGCGCTACCTACCGTCAGGGTATATCCTGTTCCGACGGTGGTAAATGACGAGAAGTCGATCCGGTGAACATTGTCGCGGGTCGCCGCGTCGTTGCCAAAGACGGTTGTCATCCCGGAAGCAACAACGCTTCCACCGCTGTTTTTGAGTTGCCAACTCACGGGTGAACCAGAGCTATTAACCGCCATCGCAATTTTAGACAGGCTCGGCAGATAGCCCACCTGATTGACGTGTACCGACGGCTGCGCCTGGGCAACTATCGGCTGTGAAACATACGTAAACACACTACTCACGAGAAGCAAGGCGATGATAAACAACGAGATGCGTTTTAAAGCAGGTGGGGAGATCATAAAAATCCTCTTTGCCGGGACTTGCAACAAATTCTGGAATATTTCGAGTGATCACTGGTCGAGGTTAATCTACCATGAAGGCATAACAGAATCCGTAACAAGACACAGGGTACGTCATAAAACTATCCATACAGTCAATTTTGAGAGAGAATCCTGACGCTTTTATGCCTGTAGAATTTCCAGGCTCCGTTTCGCTTGTCAGCGGGTCGTTTTTTGCGGTAGAGTGTCGGCATCAACATCTGGAGTAGACATGGTTGAACAATATCGCCCTCAATATCATTTTTCCCCCAGAAGCGGGTGGATGAACGATCCGAACGGGTTGGTATATTTCGAGGGCGAGTATCATCTATTTTTCCAATACCATCCTCATAGCACGGTTTGGGGGCCGATGCACTGGGGACACGCTATCAGTACGGATTTAGTGCATTGGGTAGAGTTGCCAATCGCGCTTGCGCCCGACCAACACGGGACGATCTTTTCGGGCAGCGCTGTGGTGGATGCAGAGAATACCAGTGGGCTTGTCCCCGGCGGTGGGATTGTCGCAATATTCAGCTACGATAACCAGAGTCAGGGGTTGGCGTTCAGCACCGATAAAGGGCGCACCTGGATTTTTTACGATGGTAATCCGATTATCCCCTCTCCCGGAACTGATTTTCGTGACCCCAAAGTGTTCTGGCATTCTCCTGCTAAACAATGGGTGATGGCGATTGCCGCAAAGGATCGCGTTCTATTTTATAGCTCTCCCAATCTTCGGGAATGGGTTCTCGAAAGTGAAACCATGAACGAGATGGAAGGGGTAGGTGTTACCGAATGCCCGGATTTATTTCCACTGACATTTAATGGGAAAACATATTGGGTGCTGCTGATCAGCGTTGATAAAGGAGCAGTCGCAGGCGGCTCCGGGACGTTTTACCAGATTGGTTCGTTTGATGGCAAAGCATTCACGCCGGAAACTATCCCCCGCTGGCTCGACTATGGCCCAGACAATTATGCAGCAGTCACCTGGAACAATGCCCCGGATGGCAGACGCATCCTGATCGGTTGGATGAATAACTGGCAATATGCACGCCTGATTCCGACTTCTACATGGCGTGGGGCGCTGACCTTGCCGCGTGTGCTGAAACTCAGTGATGTGGGCGGCTTGCATCTGCGACAGGATGCCATTCCCTCCTTACGCAGGCTGTGGGGGACTGGAGTACACCTCTACTACAGAGTAATCCCGGATAGTCTCAAACTGTCCCAACCGGGTCAGGCGGCTGAAATAATTTTGCATTTTGAACTTCAGAATGCCAGAGAATTTGGTATCCATCTGTGCGTCTCGGAGGATCAGCACACAACGATTGGATATAACGCGGCAGATGAAATGCTGTTTGTGAATCGCACACACTCCGGCATTGTGGATTTTCACACAACATTTCAAGGCATCTACACTGCACCACTCAAGCCAAATAATGGCCGAATCAAACTGCATTTATTTGTCGATAATGCGGGGATAGAAGTCTTTGCCAACGATGGAAGCGTAGTAATTACGAGCCAGATATTTCCGGTAACATCTGGCCCGGAACTGGAAATCTATGCGACAGATGGTTCGGTTCACCTGCTGGCACTGGAAATGTATCCGGTACGCTCCATCTGGAGATAACGGGACAGCCAGCTATTTCCCGTAGATTTGTTCCAGAAATGTCAATGTATATGCTTTCTGGACATCTATTTCTTTTTTCAACAGTTTCTGGTCTTGCAGCATCTTATAGGTCGCCGCCCATACACTGCTTTGCATCGAACCCGGTTTGGCTTTCGCCGGAGCAAGTAGCGCTACCGATTGGTGCATCGCCAGTTCCTGCGTCTTGGCAGGCTCGGTCTTGTCATATTTCACCGAAATCGTGACTGCCGCGTTTGGGTCATCAACCGCTGTTTGCATCCCGCGAACTGTCGCCGCCAGAAACCGCTTTACCAGATCGGGCTTTTTGGCAATCGTGTCTTCTGTCGTGAAAATCACATCCGGGTAGAAATCAATGCCATATTCAGCGGGGAAAATCGCATTATAAGCGATATTTCTTTCCTTCAATGTCACAATCTCGTTGATTGCCCATGCGTCCAGTACATCCGCTTTACCATCTACAATTGGCGCAATCGAAAAATCAGTACGGTCAACAATAGTCAGTTGTTTGGGATCAATATTCTGCGATTGTAACAGTGCGCGGAACATCACCGAACTTGGCTGTGAGATTTGCACCGTCTTACCGATCAGGTCTTTTGGTACAAGGATTTTCTTTTCTGCGAGTGACACCAATCCAAGCGGATGGCGCTGATAAATCGTCCCGATAGCGACCAGCGGTTTATCCTCGGAGCGAGCAGTAACGAGTAGTGAACCATCCACAATTCCAAAATCAGCCTTACCGGAAAGCACCTCCTGTAGTGGATCAAGGTACACTCCGTTTTTATTGTTATCGCGGATATCTACTGTCAGCTTTTGTTCGCCATAGTAGCCCTTATCGGCAGCAACGTAGAACCCTACAAATTCAATGTTATGCGACCATGAGAGTTGAACGCTGGTTTTTAATTCAGGGACAGTTTGATTGTTACATGCGGTTACAAGCAGGGCGAAAAGCAAAGCGATTATGCCGTAGACACGGCGGTTTGCATGGTTGGGCATTGTAATAATCCCCCGAAAATACGTGACGCTGTATATATTCTAATAGATTTATTACAGGATTTTGCAGAGGGAACAGATCAGTTATAAAAGTGTGATGCTCAGTCCAGCCGTTTCGCCTTGCAGCTACGGTTTTGAAGCATCTTCCAGGAGTGGCGCTACGATTACTTTGATGGAGTCGGGCATTCTAATGGATCGTCCATATCCTTTCAGACTGGCTTCCAGAAATTTTCGCAACGTGGCATTATTGGTAATTTCTTCATGAGTGATTGGGCGAAACAACTTTCGCCAGTTTTCCAGTGGAGGCGGCCCATTACGAAACCAATCGCTCGCCATATCATAGGTTTTATCAATATCGGCTTCTGTGTGAGCAAACAATTGGATATCATCGTCATGACCCATGATATAAAACAATGTTTCATCCATTTTCCTAATCCAGCCACTTCACTTCGCAGGTATCGCTCCACAATCCAAGCCAATAACCGCCAACACGAAGCAACCCTTCGCGGATTTGCCCGTTTCGATCTCTCACTGAAATGTTGTAGACAGGGCGATTCTTGCCAGCAAACATGGCAAAGGGATCGAGGCTGAACCAAACGCGGGAATAACTGAGCAGGTAATAACCATTTTGACTTGCCCACTGGTTGACAAGATTATCAACACGAGAAGATTGCCACATCCAGGAGAGTATGGCAATCCCTGCTATAACCACAACGCCGAGAAGAACCCATCCCGATTGCATAATCCTATTCCGGGAAGACCTGATCGTATCCTTCGCTGATTGCGCGTTTGGCGACTTCCGGCTCTGTCGCCAGCCAGTCGAGTGTCAGGAATGCCGCTACAGGCTGCAAATTATGATTCACAGCCAGCGATTGCGCCGAATAGCCCTCGTAGCGCGGCTCAGTCGGCACAGTTCCGCTATCCAGCCATTGCACGAAAGCCTTCTTGATTGCAGGCTGCATCGCTATCAGTTCGGGAACCATGCCGCTGGCATCCGCCATACTGTAATCGAGGCGGCGTACCAGCAAATCAGTCAGATTTTGTTCGGTGAACTCAAACACCTACACCCGCCCCAAGAGTCTTCTTGACGATTTCTTCTGCAAAAGCACGCGCATCGACTTCGACGGGCTGGTTATAGTATGCCTTATAGCCATGAACGCCGGGGGTCTTGTAATTCTGAAAATTGTTGCGCCAGACATCGACTTTCGATTTCACGTCTGCCGGGACAGCGCCGGGATTGGTGACAGCGTGCCACTGGTAGCCATGCCGTGTTTCATGCGCGATGACGTTCAGGGCGCGGTTCGGGTTGGCATCCTTCAAAATAAGGTCATTCAAAACAATGGTACGGGTCGCCGCGCTGAAATAACCGCCATAGTTGGGCGGGAGCGCCTGTGCCTTGACCGTATACGGCTTGAAGCCATATTGCTCCGCGATATGGTTATGGACTTTGACGAGCCATGCCGCGCGCTCGTTCATGTCGAGCTTTTCCCACTCGCCGGGTTGGAGTTCGCGCATCCCGCGCAGCGCCTTTGCAGAGGCATCTGCCCCTTCTGCATCGCTGCCGATGGCGAAGGCATTCGGCATGTGATCGGTCAATATATCCTGAACGGCTGTCTGCGCCGACTCGATGCTGTTTTCACCATCGCGCGGCTTGAAATTCTGTTCAAAATCAACTAAATCACGGAGCATGGCACAATACCTCTCAACTTACGTTTATTCTATCACTAAATCGGCGTGTCGTTGCAACACTGACTCATCCTCAGTGTAATGCGTTAACAAACAGTGTTTCAGATCGTGCGCATTTTCACCGGGTTGGGTTTTATCCAATAGTGGCGCGATCTGTTTATTCAATACGTCGTCCAGCGCGGCAAGTCGCACATTCCCCTGATCGTCCCGCAGGTTATCCAGTTTGGCGAGGAGCGGCAGCATCGTCTTCGGGTTGATCGATTTGGCAACGCGCGCCCCGTAGCGACAACGGGCGCGACAAGTTGCACAACCGGGACGCTCTACCAGCGGTGCGGCAGGCCACGACATTTGATAATAAGTTGATAAATGTTCATGTACTGTCTGCATATGGGTACGCACTTCGGCGGGCTTGATCGAACTGCCGCGCGGGAGCGAACCCCGCGCATGATCAATCTTGATCAGCATTGCCTGATCCATATCATCGTCATGGATGACCGCCTCACCGGGGCGGAGCGTCACAAGACGGCTTTTCTGCGCCTCATCCAGCGCTACCGCGCCGCCAACCTCGTCCCGATCATCCCGTGCCATGACACGGTGAATAATTTTCAGGTTGGTGTTTTTGATCACATCCGGCGCGATCTTTGAGGCAATCTGATCGACAATGATAATCCCTTCGCCATATTCGCGCACTTCCGCGAGGATGTTGCCGAAGGTTTCCACTGCGCGCCCCTGCGGGTTGGCGATTTCCGGGTTATCGGATGTGCCGACGCGCTTGAGCAGACGGTGCGCTTCTTCGATCACGGTCAGATGCTGCAAACCATCGCCGCTATGTACCTGCCGATGTTCATAGAGCAGGGTCAGCAGCAAGCCCATCACAAAGGCTTTTTCGGCGTCATCGCCCAAATCCTGCAATTCCAAGATGGTCGGACGTGCCAGCAATTCGGCAATCGGGATCGAACGCTGCACATCCAGCATCAGCCCTTTCGAGCCAACGCGCAGGCTGCTAATCCGTGCCTTGAGCGCCGCTGATAAATCCATGCGGAGTTGTTGCGCGTACTGTTTACGATCTACTACCTGATCGATTTGCTGATACAAGTCGGAGAGCGAGGGCAGCCACCGCGAGGGATCGCCATCACTCGCGTTTATATTCTCACCTGTCGCCAGATTCCAGCCGCGCAGGGTGTAACAATCCAGAATCGCCTCTTCGAGCAGATAGGGCATACTGGCGTACATCGGGAAGGCGGCGTTAAATGTTGCTTTGAGCAAATCAATATGGGTCAGCAGGCCAAAACCGGATACCCACTCGAACGGGTTCAATCGGAATGGGCTGATTGATTCATTGCCCAACGTGAAAATCTGCAAATACGGGCGAATTTCGGGATCAGCCAGCAGCGCGCGATATTCCGTCTTGGCAGGTTCGATCACCAGGAACGGGATGCCCTGCCGCACCAAACCGCGCAGGAGTTGCAAGGTCGTATTCGTTTTACCGCTACCTGTCGTCCCGGTAATGAAGGCGTGCCGTGCCAGCTTTTCCGGCGTGGTGCGGAGCATCCGGCCTGTACCGCCGTTCGCGCCTAACACCTCACCGAGGGGCAGCGCATTTTTCGCGGAGACATTCGGTGGATTGATCCCAAAATGGACAACCGCGCTGGTACTTAGACCGCTGACCTCGCGCGCTGGCAGGTTCATCCACAGCGAGAGTTCTTCGGTATTAATGGGCGTACCCATACTCTGATAGAGTTCCCCAAGCGGGTGTTTCGCCTCCGGGAATTGCAATTCCGGGTTGTGCAGCGAGAGCAACGCTTGCCGGGTAGCGGGTGGCGCATCGAAGAGGTTCACCACACGGATCGATTCAAAATTATCGCGTCCGCTGGCAAGTGCGCGCAAATGTGCCTGCGCCTGTGCAAGCGTTGCGGCATCCGGCGCGGCGATGTATACGCCGACATTCCAGAAACCGAGACCACGCCCCAGTTCCATCCGCTCAACCAGTCGATCCAGTAATTTTTCGGCGGCTTCGGCGCTCTTGTTGATCGCTTCGCCGCTCAATCCGCGCGTCTCGGTGTCGCTCGTACCGCTGCTGGAACTCTCAGAACTACCACGCCCGCTGGAAGTATTTGTATTCCAGTTATCGGCGCTGTTTTTGCTGCGGCGTCCGGTGATTGCTGCCGCACCCTCACCGACAATCTGCCCGACCAGCAACGCCGCCGCGCCAAGTCCAGCCGCCATGCCTGCCAGCGCAACCGCCATGCTCAGACCGGAACCTGCCGCCGCTGCCGCTGTTTGAGAAGATTGCCCCTGTGTACCGCCTTTGCCCGTCGAGGTCGATTCGTTACGTTCCTCGCTGCGACTGCTGGAATCGCTGCGCGTGGTGGCGCGACTCTCGTTGAAATCCTGTTTGACCAGCGGATGTAATTCGGTGGAGAGCGCCCGCGCGTGTTCGATCAATTCACGCAGTTCTTCCGGTGGAATCGGCTCGGCAATCACCATCAATTGATAGGGCTTTCCGCTGAGGCTTTCGATCAGGCGTTCCAGACTTTGCCCGGATTGATCTTCCAATTTGAACGCCGGGACGCCTGTCAATGCGCCGATATGTTCCCATTCCGCGAGAGGTTGTGCAATGGTTTCCTGTGCATCTTCCTGCGAAAGCAGTTTCCAGCGCGAACCGGGCAGATGTCCCGCCAGTGCGCCCGCCAGACCACCAACCTGTACTCCTGCATTCTCTGCACGAATGCCCATTTGCAGGCTGTGCGTCTCACCGTCGCTGCCGAGCGTGAAAATCAGCGCTCCGGGCGTGCTGTGCATGGTTGAAAGCAGGCTCTGCATCCCGTGTCGGAGCAGTGCGGCGCTTTCCGAACCGTTCAGGCCAAGCCGTTCCAGTTGGAGGAAACGCGCATCCAGCGCCCAATCCAGCGGCAAAGCTGGATAGAGGCGGGCGCGATTCCATTCCGGGCGATCCAGATAGCGACGTTCGATTGAATACAGAGCGGCGCGTGCAACCAAATCAGCAAGTTCACGGCGGCGCGTTGGTTCGAGGGCATCAGTCAAAATCGAAAGTTCCGCATATGTCTAGTTCCATACGTAAAATGCCAGCGACAGGTTGCATGACTCGGATGATAGAATATAACTACAACAATTTTATCAATTTTGAACAACATTTTTTGGCGCACATATGGTCTAATATTGTGCATTCTTCGTTAATTGAAAAGAGTTGTTATATATGCTGCGTGGATGGACTGCGGAACAGGTTACTGTACTTGCGCCCGATGCGGACAGCGCTAAAAATGGCAAAAAACTGGCTTCGGCGGGGAAATGGGCCACCATTGGCACAGACGACGCCAGTGCATGGGGCGAAATGAAAGGCAGTGGCTCGAAACCTTATCAGGTCAAAATCGATCTGTTGCGTCTGGCGAATGGTGAAAAACCGGAGGCCAGCCTTGCTTGTACCTGTCCCAGCCGCAAGTTACCCTGCAAACATTGCCTCGGCTTACTGTATATCCTTGTTGATCAACCTGCTACTATCCCGAAAGCACAGCCACCGCAATTTGTTACCGAGTGGCTGGATAAGATTGCCCAACGCGCCCGCCGTGACATCGAAAAGAAAAAACGTGCCGAAGAAGGCGGTAGCAAGACCATCGATCTGGAACAGCGCGCAAAGACAATCGCGGAACGCAAAGGACGCATCCTCGACGGGTTGACCGATCTGGAACTCTGGATCACGAATATCATCCGACACGGGTTAGCTGATCCGCAGATTGAGCAGCGTGCGAACTGGAATGCAAAGGCTGCACGCCTGCTCGATGCCCAGGCTCCGGCAGTGGCGACGTGGCTACAAACACTCGGCGCTTCGGTAAAAATCGGAGACGACTGGACAGAAAAACTCCTGGCGGGATTGGGCAAGTTGGAATTGCTGATTCAGGGCTTCCAGCACTACGACACCCTGCCGGAAGCGATCCAATCCGATTTGCGTACAGCGGTGGGCTGGACTTTGAAGAAAGAAGAAGTCAGCGGCGCGGAAACTGTCGCGGATCGCTGGCTGGTGGTGGGACGTCGTGAAATTCCGCCCGAAGACAAGGTGCGCGGGCAACGGCTGTGGCTGCGGGGCGAAAGCACAAATCGGGATGCGCTGATTTCCGAGTTTGCCTTTGGCGATGTGCCGTTTGATACCTATCTGACGCCCGGACAAATTCTGGATGGCAGTCTGGCATTTTTCCCCGGCAATGTGTTGTTGCGCGCATTTGTCGCGGAACGTCGGGAAATCCTCACACCAGAAGCTGCCATTACTGCGCAGGGAATTTCGATACAGGATGGCATTACCGCTTATAGCGCGGCGCTGGCGCTTAATCCCTGGCTGCCACAGTTCCCGATGTTCCTCGACGCGGTAATCCCGATCCGGCATAATGGCGGTTGGGTTTTGCGTGAACCAGAAGGCATCTATCTTCCTATTGCAACAGGTTTCCAACAGAAATGGTCATTGCTGGCGCTTGGCGGCAACGCGCCGATCCAGGTGGCGGGCGAGTGGGATGGCGTCGGGTTCTTCCCAACCAGTGCCATTGTCGATGGGCGCTTCGTGGATTTCAATCGGATCGGAAAACTGGTGTAGAGGATAATATAGAGAATGCCTTTTCCAACCGAACTAATAAACCTTGCACTCCTCGGAACAGATCAGGTTGACAAAGTACAGCCCGATCCTGCCCTCGAAGCTGTTTTGACCAAACGTGGCGACCTCAGCAAGGAAGCGCAATTATTACTCACTAGTGCAGGAATCGCTCTCCGTGACCTTGCCGGGTTTGTTCCTGCAAAGACAAACCGCGAAGTGCCGGAAACCTGCCCGCCGGATGAAATGCCTGTCGTAAATCCGGTGGCGTTGCGTCATTTGATGGTGATGCTGGAAGGGCATCATGAAGATGTTTTGCCAGAGTGGTTGAAGACCATTGCTACCGCCGGAAAACGCATCCCGGAAGAAGCCCTGCCCCTGCTGCTTGATCTCGGACGCAAGCAAAATTCCCTGCGTAGTCTGATAGCACCTGTCGTTGGCGAACGTGGACGCTGGCTGGCAAAGGAAGCCACGCCAAAGAACTGGGGATGGATCGCACCGCGCTACGATGAAAAAACATGGTCGGCGGAAGCATCCGACAGGCTTTATGAAATACTGGAAGCCGTTCGGAAATCCGAGCCTGCAAAGGCGCGCGAACTCCTGCAAAGCATTTGGGAAGAAGAAAAAGGGCCGCAACGCGAACGTTTTATCTTTACGCTCTGGAACAATCTCAGTGCCGATGACGAGCCGTTTTTGGAGAATGCGCTCGACGATGGCGCGCAAGGGGTTCGCAGGATAGCGCGGGAAATGCTCGCTACCATCCCTGAATCGCGGTTTTATACGCGAATGGTGGCGCGTGCAGAATCATTCGTCAAACTGAAAAAGCGTGACAAATTTGAATTTACTTTCCCGGCGGAACTGGACGCCGCGATGGAACGCGATGGGATGACCATCGATCCGGGACTGCCGGATGACCAGATTCCCCGATCTCTGCTATCGCAAATTCTGGAAGCGATGCGCCCGGAATGGTGGCGAAATCACTTTGGCCTGACAAACGCGGAACTGGTAGAGGTTTTCGACAAGACCAAAACGCCAATGTCATTGGTTTTGTTGCTCCTCGAAGGAGCATATCGCGCCAACGACACCGAAACGATTGAGTTTCTGCTGTTCAATCAGATGAAAAAACTAAAAGGGGAAAATGTGAGTCTGGTTCCTCCATTTGGACTGCTTTCACCGGAATCCGCCGAGCGCGTGCTAATGAACATGATCCACAAACCGGAAACGTGGACAGACTCCCCGACAAACCTGATGCAGGCCGGGGCATTGTCAACCATCGTTGAAGCTGGAAAATTCCAGTGGTCACGAGCGCTGACCGAAGTATTTTTGATACGCCTGCGTGCCTATCTGGAGGGCGGCAAAACGCGCCCACTACCGCCAACACGGAGTATGTTGACCCATCTTTCGCTCTATTTCCCGCCAGCCATGACCGACCAGATTATGGCAGTGGTCGATGTCTCTACCGATATAGAAAAAGCGTGGGGCGATTTGGTCGATAACCTGCGCTTTACGCTCGAATTTCGCCGCGAAATGCTTGCCGCTATTCATTCTTAGATTATCAGGAGAACAAAAAACATGGCCGAAGTCCTGCGCCAGCACGCCGAACATCTTTTTGCCGAAGAACTGGAAGCCCTCGCCAAAGTTGATAACAAGACGCGCCCGCCTAACTGGAAACTCTCGCCCTGGGCTGTCTCCACCTATTTGCTGGGCGGCAAGGCGGGCAAGAAGGAGATCACGCCAAAATATATTGGGGATAAGCGCGTGATCGAAATTGCGATTGCGACCCTGGCGACAGATCGCGCCCTGCTGCTGCTTGGCGTCCCCGGCACGGCGAAAACATGGGTGAGCGAACACATTGCGGCTGGCATCACCGCCGATTCCACCCTGTTGATTCAGGGTACAGCAGGTACGGCGGAAGAAGCGATCCGCTATGGCTGGAATTATGCGCGGTTGCTGGCAGAAGGCCCGACATTGGATGCACTCGTTCCCAGCCCGATGATGGTTGCCATGCGTGCGGGCAAAATTGCGCGTGTCGAAGAACTGACACGTATTCCCGCCGATGTGCAGGATACATTGATCACTATCCTTTCCGAAAAAGTTCTGCCGATCCCCGAACTTGGCGATGAAGTGCAGGCGCTCAAGGGCTTCAACGTGATCGCAACCGCCAATGACCGTGATCGCGGCGTGAATGATCTGTCCAGCGCTCTCAAGCGCCGTTTCAATACGGTAGTGCTGCCGCTACCGAAATCGGTAGATGAAGAAGTGTCAATTGTACGCAACCGTGTCGAGAGCATCGGGCGTGCGCTGGAACTCCCCGGCGAAGTGCCAGCACTGGAAGAAATCCGCCGCGTTGTGACCATCTTCCGTGAATTGCGTGACGGCAAAACGATAGACGGTAATAACAAGCTGAAATCACCGTCCAGTACGCTCAGTACAGCGGAAGCGATCAGCGTGATCAATAACGGCATGTCGCTGGCGGCACACTTCGGCAATGGCAAACTGAGCGCAAGTGATGTCGCAGCGGGCTTGATCGGCGCGGTTATTAAAGACCCGGTGCAGGATCGTACTGTCTGGCTGGAATATCTGGAAACAGTCGTCAAGGATCGTGACGGTTGGAAAGACCTGTATCGCGCCTGCCGCGATGTGACGAATTAGCCGCAATGTCAACAGTACGCATTTTTGGGATTCGCCATCATGGGCCGGGTTCGGCGCGGAGTCTGCTCCGGGCGCTGACCGAATATGCCCCGGATGTGCTGTTGATAGAAGGGCCGCCGGATGCCGATGCGCTCATTCCGCGCAAGGTCGATGCCGGGTTCGAGCCGCCAATTGCGCTATTAATTTACTCGGAAGACGATCCGCACAAAGCCGTATATTATCCGTTTGCGGCGTTTTCGCCAGAATGGGTGGCGATGAATTATGGAGCGCAGGTGAATTGCCCGACGCGGTTTATGGATTTGCCGCAAACCTATCGCTTTGCAATGCAGCCGGAACAGCCTGTCGTTGTGGAACAACCCGCCGAAGCGACGCCAGAAGAAACGCCTGCTGTAGCGCCTGTGCCTGCGGAACAGAAAGAATCAACCGAACCAACAGAAATACCTGTCCATCTCGATCCACTTGGAGCGCTGGCACGCGCGGCGGGCTATGAGGATGGTGAACGCTGGTGGGAACAGGTCGTTGAACAGCGCCTGAACAGTGAGGGCGTATTCGAGGCGGTACTCGAAGCCATGAGCGCACTCCGGGAGGAAATCCCGGAGAAGTTGAATCCGTTTGAGGCGCATATGGAAGAATTGCGCGAGGCATATATGCGCCGCGTGATTCGCACCGCTCAAAAAGAGGGTTTCCAGAAAATCGCGGTGGTCTGCGGTGCGTGGCACTCGCCTGTACTCGTGCCGGAACGGATGCCACCTGCAAGCGCCGACGACGCCCTGTTGAAAGGCTTGAAAAAGGCCAAAGTCGAATCGACCTGGCTGCCCTGGACGCACGGACGACTGACAACGGCTTCGGGTTATGGGGCGGGGATCACTTCGCCGGGATGGTATCAGCATTTGTGGGAGATGAATGGCAGCGAGGATATGAGCTATCGCTGGCTGACCAATGTCGCCCATCTGCTCCGTGAACAGGATTTGGATGCTTCACCCGCGCAAATCATCGACGCCATCCGACTGGCGGAGACGCTGGCATCACTGCGTGGCAATACGCTCCCCGGCCTGTATGAATTCAACGAAGCGATTCTGGCTACGCTCTGCTTTGGCAATGAAGCGCCGATGCAGGTCATCCACAAAAAGATGATTGTGGGCGAAACGATTGGCGATGTGCCGGATGATACGCCGATGGTTCCACTGCAACGCGACCTGCACGCACAGCAGAAACGTCTGCGGATGCGCCCGGAGGCTGGCGATTCCACCTTGAATCTGGACTTGCGACAGGCTGCACATCTGGAAAAGAGCCATCTGTTGCATC
>CAYSOC010000041.1:0-11899 GCA_964432445.1 uncultured Anaerolineaceae bacterium | reverse complement strand
GCTTGGCATCAAGTGGGGCAACAAGCAGCACGCAGGGGGCAAAGGGACGTTTCACGAAGTCTGGAAGCTGCAATGGACGCCGGAACTCGCTATCCAGATTATCGAAAAGAGTGTCTGGGGCAACACGGTTGAGACAGCGGCGTCGGGATACGCGCGCAACATCGCCGATGAATCCGACGATCTGCCAAAGCTGACCGCGATTGTAAACGATGTTTTGCAGGCCGATCTACCCGACGCCGTGGATCATGTCGTGCAGCAGTTGCAAAATCGCGCCGCTGTTTCGGGCGATATTCTGCAATTGATGGGCAGCCTGCCCGCGCTGGTCGATGTCCTGACCTATGGCAACGTCCGCAAGACCGATGCTAGTATGGTGCGTGTCGTTGTAGATGGCATCATCACGCGCGTGATCATCGGCTTGCCACAGGCGGCGCAATCACTGGCAGACGAAGCCGCCGAACAGCTTTACAAACTGATCCTCGGTACGCACGCAGCGCTCCGCACGCTGAACGATTCGGCGCGACTGGATGAATGGTACGCTGTGCTACGCCGCATGATGGATCAACCGACCATACATGGCCTGATTCGTGGACGCGCGTGCCGTATCTGCTTCGATGGCGGCACGATCAATACCGAAGATACAGTGATACAGATGCGGCTTGCCGTTTCCGCTGCCGAAGAACCGGCACACGTCGCGGCATGGTTGCAGGGCTTTCTACAGGAAAGCGGCGCGATCCTGCTGGTCAATCCGGCGCTGCTCAGGATTATCGACGGTTGGGTAATGTCGCTCAACCCGGAACAATTCCCGGCGCTGCTCCCGTTGATTCGTCGTATCTTTTCCACATTCAACACCTATGAGCGCAAGCAGATCGGGCAAACGATCAAAGGCGGCGCTCCCGATAAACGCAAAGGGAAAGATTCCGATGAGATTGATGCAGTGCGCGCCGACGCTATCCTTGCTACCTTCGCCAAATTGATTGGAGCCGAATAATGACCGACGAACGTCAGGAAGAACAGTTACGGCGCTGGCGGTTGATCCTCGGCGGCAACAATGCGGATGGTATCGGCAATACGCTTGGGCAGGGCGATCAGGATATGGATCGTGTCCTCGGTGATCTGTATGGCGATGGTAACGAGCAGGAAGGCGGAAAAAATAAATCCCGCAGCAAGCAGGGCGGGACAGGCGGCTCCATGCCGAATGTCAGCCGCTGGCTTGGGGACATTCGCAAATATTTCCCATCGTCTGTCGTGCAGATTATGCAACAGGACGCGATAGAGAAAGTCGGCTTGCGGGCGTTGCTCAACCAGCCGGAAATTCTGGAGATGGTACAACCGGATGTACATCTGGTCGCCAGCCTGATCTCCCTCAAGGATGTCATTCCCGGCAAGACGAAGGAAACGGCGCGGTTGGTTGTCCGCAAGGTGGTCGAGGATTTGACACGCCGTTTGCAGAACCCCACCCGACAGGCGATCATGGGTGCGTTGAACCGTTCGCAGCGCAATCACCGTCCGCGCCACAACGAGATTGACTGGAATCGCACAATTCGGATCAACCTCAAGCACTACCAGCCGAATTACAAGACAGTCATCCCGGAGACGCGCGTCGGCTATGGGCGCAAACGCTCTGCCCTGCGCGACGTGATCCTGTGTATTGACCAGAGCGGCAGCATGGCGGCTTCGGTAGTCTATTCCAGCGTGTTCGGCGCGGTGATGGCGTCGCTACCTGCGTTGAAAACACATATGGTTGTGTTCGATACCTCAGTGGTGGATTTAACGCCCCAACTCAACGATCCGGTAGATGTGTTGTTCGGGACACAACTCGGTGGCGGTACGGATATTTCGCAGGCGATCACCTACTGTCGCAGCCTGATCCGTCGCCCTACGGATACGATCCTGATCCTCATCTCCGATCTGTATGAAGGCGGGGTGCGCGAAAAACTGCTGCAACAGGCGGCGGAAATCGTCGCAGGCGGCACACAGTTCGTCACCCTTCTGGCGCTCAGTGACGAGGGGCGTCCGAGTTATGACGCGCACCTCGCGGCAGAGATGGCACACCTCGGCGTACCATCATTTGCCTGTACGCCAGATGCCTTCCCGGAACTGATGGCGACTGTTTTGAACCGCGCCAGTATTTCCGATTGGGCATCGCGTAATAACATCAAGCTGGCAAAGCTGGACGACGCGATTTCATAAAATGTAGCGCGTTTGAATGTGTTGGTTGAGTAATCGGTAACGGACGGGTAGAAGCAGCCCGTCCCTGCTGATGGCAGTTTATTTCCCGGAGTTGCGTAATCTCAAACGGCTTGACCTGGACGAGGATTGAATCTCCCGCTCAACGGAGTTTGAAGCCCGGTTTGGGATAGAGGTGGCGGTGAGCCTCCGAAAGTTCAGCGATCATTTCAGCTTCCTCATCCTCAGACCATAGTGCATAGTGCCTGATGAAGCCCAAAGGAAATAAGTTAAATGTGTGGTGGCTTATCGCGTTGGGATCGATGTAATCTACTTCGAGCCACACATACAAGAGATTGGGAACCAGACTGGTTAAATTAACCCTCTGTTTTACCCAATCCATTTCGTTTTCAATGACAAGTTCGCTGCATAACAGACGCGGTATACTTACCCCTATATGGAAAAGATGACGGGTGCAATATCGGTCTTCCATGACAAACCATTTGCAATGCAGGCAGGCAGGGGTTGGACCACCATTAGGCATGAGAGTTTTCCTTTGCCAGACGCACATAAAAACTTTCCAAATGGGTGGGAATGCTTTGTAAAGCATTGATCAGTGCATCTCCCGCCAACCGGATTGTTTCTTCTTCCAATTCCTCGAACGCTTTCACGCCATCGCGCAATGCGAGTTTCAACGCGCGAATCATGCGGCGGTCTTCCTGTTCCAGCAGATCGCATAAAGTGCTGAACCGCTCTACGGGCATTTCGTCGCGTTTGAGTTGCATCCGCAAATTATGCGCCAGCTTCATCGCGGATTGCGCCGGTTCTGTTGCCTGAATCGTCTGTAAAGTACGTTCCATCCAGTGCAGTTCGAGATCGGTTTTACCGAGCAAGCCGATTGTAAGCGCCCATAGCGTCTGAATTGGTTCACCCAAAAGGTGACTGAGATAACTGGTCACGAGGCGCTCATGGGCAAGGCCAAGTTGTTCTACTTTTACAGGTGTCAGCATCACGTTATCGAACGATTCAATCTCCGTGAATGGCTCATAGCGTACCCGGAAATCGTTCAGGATAGCATTCTCGATCTCCACCGTCATATAGAGCAAATCCACCCATGCCTGATACGCATTCCGCAGGGTGATCACACGCAGCCCTTTTTTAGAGATGGCAACGCCCCATTCCTGCCCAAACTCCGGCGTGCGGATAACGCCCAGTTCATACATACCAAGCATCGCGTCCACTTCCGGGTTGGTGTGATGCTCAATCGTCTGATAGGCAATCGTCGCGTCCATCCCGGAATAGGACTGAATGATTTTCGCACCACCGGGGTGCATATGGTTGAATTCGTTCACATCATACACACGCCCACTGATGATGATCCAATAGCCGTTTACATCATCATTGTGCAGCACCACCTCGGAGACATTTACCTGTGGTTTCACAGAATCGAGGTGCGACCCGGCATAAGTTGTGAAGATTTCCAGCATCAGGCGTTCTTCACCGATCAGGCGATAGAGCATTAATCGAGCGTTGGTATCGCGTTCCTCGGCGGTTTGACCTTCGACGTTGCGGGCAATGATTTCCTTGATCGTTTCAATCATTGTGCTGGCAAAAGCAGTGCGCCCACAGAGGTAAAAATATACACCGTTGCACAGCATTTCCCAGAGCAGGCGGGCATTTTCCGGTTTGAGCATTTCCTGATCCAGATGTCCGCGCACGCCGGGGATAATCTCAAATTGACCCGCTTCCCGGTTGAACTGAACGCCTGCATTGGCACGCGAGAACGCCACCCGCACATCCAGCCGACCCGCCGCAACAAACGGCTCAAACTCATCCCGGTAGTAAAAATCCTCCGGTTCGCGCGTCCCGAAGAACAGCCATGTTGCACCTGAATCGGCATTCCTCATGCGTTCGTCGATCAGACCGCGCATCGGCGCAATCCCCGTCCCACCTGCGAATAGTACCACCGGGCGTGTGACATCCTGTGGCAGACTGAAACGCGGCGGATGCACCACCTTGATCGAAACGTGCGTGTCGGCAGCAAGCCGCGCCAGATAGCTCGAACCTGTTCCCCATCGGCTGGCCTCGTGCGAAACATCAGTAGATTCGGTTCGATAATTGAGGCCACCAATGGTCAAATGCAATTCATCCGGCGAACTTTCCATCACCGAAGAAATGGAATACAAGCGCCATTGTTCCGGCAGAATCACGCGACAGATGTGTTCATAATCACCGGGGATGGCACGCCACAACCGCCGCGTGTTATATCCCGCCTCGGAGAGCAGCGCGAACAAATCCCACAATTCCCATTGATCCTCTGCCCAGTGATCCAGAATCCGGCTCAAATGCTGGTTATTTGTCACACCATATAGGTTCAGTGCAACAGAACGATCTACCGGGCGAATCCGTCCAAATTTCAGGAGCATTCGCAACGGTAATTCGGTAGCGTTCTGCCAGCCGTGCCGCAGGTTGACATGCTGCCGCCAGGGAGCATTCAGTTGAATAGTTTCGTTCCCGTTAGCGTGTAGCGCCGCGAGCGTTTTATCCACCAGTTCATCGCTGTTTTCCGGCAGAATGCCACAGCGATCTCCCGGCTGGTAACGGATGCCTGTATTAGAAATATTGAAAACCACCCGCCGCACAAATTGCTGATCGTGTTCGCGGATCGGTTCGATTCGTTTGACCGAAACCATATGGCTGGTTTGTGGATATGCGCCGTAACGTTCGAGGCGTGATTCGTCCAGTTCGGTAGCGAGACGATCCCAAATGCGCTCAGTATACGATCCGCCAATGCCACCAAGTGTTTTGACACGTCCGCCCTTGAACGACAAATCCAGAAATCCATAGGCTTTCAGGCGATGGCGACTCAACATCCCGCTTTCCCCGGCATAAGTATCACGCGCCTCGTCGTAAATGCCCTTGAGCGTGCGATCTCCGCGCTGCATCACATAATCGGGAATTGAGATTTTTTCGAGCGCGTCCAGCCAGTCGCGCCAATGTTTGGGGAACCAGTTGCGAGTACGGTTGGTTTCATGCCCAACCGTCGTCTTATAGCTCCTGCGCCCAAAAAATACGTCCAGCGTAGTGAAAGATGGAATCGCTGTTCCGCTTGGGCCGGGAACGCTGCCATTCGGTTGAAAGGGGGAGGCGAACAATGCTGCTGTCTTGCCCCATACCACCGGATTGATATACAAATTGTTGTACGGATTGGGATTGACCTTCATCAACGACACATAGGTCTGGTATTTGAGCGCATCGCTGATATAGACCAGCGCGGCTTTGAGCGCTTCGGGATCATCATGGAGTACGGCTTCCTGTGCATTCAGCATCACATCCAGCAGCGGCGAAAACAGATAGAGCATCTCGACAGGTGTCATCTGGAAACGGCGCTCGTCCTCGTTGCCAACCATTGGGATCGCCAACCGCAGATTCTCCGTGATGAATGGCTGTTCCAGCGTCGGATCGATGAATTGCCAATTGTTGCTGTTCAAATCCCCAAAAGCGAGGTGCGGCGCAGGGCGATCCAAACGCTGTGAAATCTGCTCCCAGGGCAGTTGTATCGGCGCGGGGATGCCATTCTCCGGCGGTTCTGGTTCGGAATACCAGTAGAGATGCGCCAGATTACTGAACAATGATGACGCCCGCGACAGGTATTCATCCGGCAAATCGGCTTGATTCGCGCTCAGGATTGGCATGTCATTGAGTGTTTTACGCACGATATAAGTGCGGAACAGGCGCGGTATCGCTTCAGCAACCTGATCCCATGCTGCGTGACTCTTTGGTAACTGGCGGAGTGGTTCAGTTCGAGGCAGGAATCCATGTGAATAGGAAAGTGAACCGAGATTGTCATGTCCGAGCGCGTCATTGGCAGCGATGGCTTCTTCCAGAACGCGGCGTGCAGGGGCAATATCAACATTAATCATCGTTTACAGCGTCCCCACAACGGCCTGACAAATATCGGTGCGTCCGATGGTGCCAACCAGTCGCCCATCCTTCACGACAGGCAGACGGTGAATATTTTTTTCCAGCATGAGCGCAGCGACTTTCGCCACATGATCATCTGGCGCGACAACCAGTGGCGTCCTGATCACCAGCGGTGCGATGGGTTTGTACATCAATTCGCTGCCCTTGCGGAGAAACAGGCGATACGCCTGATCCAGTGTGCCACCTTCCCCGACGATCTCCTCTGTATCCGGCATAGCCGCGCGCAATACATCGCCCACCGAAAGTACCCCGACAAAATTATTGTCTTCATCGATCACCATCAGGTCGCCAATCCCGGAGAGGGCGATCATTTCCGCCGCGCGGTGCAGGCTGTCGCCAATGCGGACGCGCACGGTGCGTATTGTCATTACATCCTGTGCATAAATGGAAGGTTGAATGATGGATGCACGCCATTCTGCCAGCAATTCGTCCAGAATCGGATAGAGCCGCGTATTCAGCGGCAGCCAGGGGCTGACTACGTGATAACCAGGTTTATCTGTTTGGAAGCTGGCTGATTCCGTGAGAAGCAGTTTATGCGCATCCGGGTAAATTTCGCTCCATGAATCCATCACACCAAGTGGATCGGAGTCACCCGTCTGTTGGACAACCATCAACAGGGCAATCTGCTCACCCTGCTGATGCCATGTCTGGAGAGTTTCCAGTGGATCAGTATCGGGCGCAGAAGAGACGATCCGATACCCTTCCGAGTAGCGTTCATACAATGCACCTTCCAGCGCTTTGGCTTTTTGTGAGGGACGACGGCTTATCAGGAAGAGGATCGGCTCTCTGTGCATCTGGTTATTCCTCGATTACTTCAAAAATTGCTTCTACTTCTACGGCGAACCCAACCGGGAGCGAGACAAATCCCAGCGCACTTCGGGCATGGTAGCCGCGTGAATCCTTCCCAAAAACGTCCCAAAACAGTTGCGATGCGCCATTGATCACAAGATGTTGTTCGATGAAATCCGGTGTAGAGTTCACCGCGCCGAGGACTTTCACGACGCGCAGATTGTTCAGCGTCCCGGTGAGGGTATAGACCGCCTGTAACAGTTGAACGGCACAAACGCGCGCTGCTACCTGTCCCTGTTCGGTGGTCAACTCCTGTCCGAGTTTGCCCTTATATCCGGTGGACACATGCCCGGATGTGTGAATCGCGTTTCCGATACGCGACGCGGGCGCGAGATTGGCGAGTGGTTGATACCCACTCAGGTCAATACCGAGGCTATTGGCAATATCATCAGGTGTCATAAATGTTTTCCTTCCTTATCTGGTTAATTGAAATTATTCTGAGCGTAGTTCTTTAGCCTGCGCGTTGAGCGCTTCCAGAAGATAGACTATATCCGTCCCCATGCCAATGAAAGTAAACCCGTCAGCGAGGCGTGCCTTTGTACCAGCCGCATTCGGCTGGAGCGTACCGAGGGGAATATTCCGGCGCTTTGCTGCCGCGATGACCTTATCCACAGCGGCACGGAAGGCAGGCTGATCGCTCCACAACCCCGGCGGCAGACCGAGCGAGATATGCAGATCAAACGGGCCGATGAAGGCCATATCGATCCCCGGCGTATCCAGAATCGCGTCGATATTTTCGACAGCCTGCTGTGTTTCGATTTGAATACCAACCATGATTTCATCGTTAGCAGCTTTGATGTACTCGACGTGATTGGTCAGACCAAAGTTGTAATGCGGGATCATGCCACCGCCGCCACGTTCTCCAAGTGGTGGATACCGCGCAAATCGCACCACCGCCGCCGCTTCTTCGGCAGTGTTGACCATCGGCACGACGATCCCCTGTGCGCCCGCATCAAGCGCCTGTTTGATGTGATACAT
The DNA here is from genome assembly GCA_964432445.1 of uncultured Anaerolineaceae bacterium. GTDB lineage: Bacteria > Chloroflexota > Anaerolineae > Aggregatilineales > UBA2796 > JBBRMW01. The sequence goes on along the minus strand of CAYSOC010000041.1, from coordinate 3,922 downwards.
TGTGCCGTGTGCGACTCGTGCCAGTGGTGTACATTCACCCCCGCTGATGTCGGCAATCCCGGCGAATATCATGGATGCGGTGGATAGGTCAACCGGGACATGTTCCATATCCACTAGCAGCCAGTCGAAGAGTCCCTGTGCTGCGATCATCCGCGAGATATGAAAACTATGTGTTCTCAGCCACAGCCCGATGGCAGATTCGCCGCGCCGCAGCCGCGCGAGTGTTCTATTTTGTCTCAAAGTTCCTCGCAAAATCTGTTTATCAGGTGCCGTTTATACAACTGAACATCGGAGCGCGCAATTTCACCATTTTCAAACTATGCGTGAAAATATATTTTGGCGTATACTTTGCGTATTACTCAAATCGCACTCATAGCTGGCGGGACATCATGCGGCAACGAATTCGTATCCCTCAACAGGAAGACCTTATCCGAAAAGGGCAACGCCCTGCTTTCCGTAACGCTGCCTCTCCACGTAACGACAATTTTGATCCGGGAAACGTGCCTGCTGATTCTGGTGCGGCGCGTGTTCTGCAATTACAGCAACACGCGGGGAATGCGGCTACACAGCGAATGCTCGATCATCGGCAGGGTGGACACGGCAAAGACTGCATGTGTATTGCTTGCAAACCGCAACTGATGAAGAGTGAGGGAAAGCCGACTGCCGCCGCAATGCAGGCACAACCCGCGCAGGGTGGGAGCCTCACAGCATCGTTCCACAGCGGCACAGACACAGTGCAGCGCTGGCCCTGGGACGATGAAGAAGACAGCGAAGATAGTGGCAGCGGTACTGCCGTAGCGACTGGCTCCGCGACGGAAACGCCTACCTCTGATTCCGACAGCGATTCAGGCAGTAGCTGGTGGCCGTTTGGTGGCGACGATAAGAAAGACGAACAGCCTGCATCCAGTGAATCCGATGATGATTCCGGGAGTTGGTGGCCGTTTGGCGGTGATGATAAGAAAGACGAACAGCCATCCGGTGACAAAGACGATGATGATAGCTGGCTCCCGACAGGCTGGTGGCCGTTTGGCGATGACAAGGACGACGAAAAAGGCGACGATGACGATGATGGCGGTTGGCTGCCCAAAGGATTGTGGCCTTTCGGAGACGATAAAGACGATGATGATTCCGGTGGTGATGATGACAACCCCAACCTGCCCCCCGGCGTCAATGCCGTCGATCTGACTGCACCACCCGTCAGCAGCAAGGTAGGCAACGGCCCGAAGGAATATGGCGCAGGTGCTATCGGGTGTCAGGTCAGCGACCCGAACGGACGCGAAGTGGAGCATGGCGATTTCTCGACAGCTTTCCCCAACGCGGTCACTTTTCAGGGGCGTCGTGTCCCGGTGCGCGTCAACCCGACTATCGAAGTCCACACCCGCGAAAGTTCAGAGGCAACGACAAGCGGACATTCATGGGCGAATATTGGCGCAGGCGCGACTGTTTTCCCTCAGAGCGATGAAATCCGTGACGACACTATTGCCAAACCGCTTGGCTCTACTTTCCCCAGTTTCCAGGTGAAAGACATCAACTGGACCTATGATTCCAGTTCAGATACCATCGAGATAAGCTGCACCTTCCGTATCGAAGTGATTTGGGGAACGAACAGCGGTGGCGCAAAGGCGGTCAACAGCGCCGAAGAACCAGGTATGAAGTATGATGATTTGATCCGCGCCGCCGATGAATTCGAGGCGATTGCCAAAATACGCGATTCCAGCAATATCAATTTCAAGTTCTGGAATCCGGGGCTGACCGCTGGACACGAAATGGTACACGTCAACCAGTTGAACGACCTTGTACCCGACGCGCAGGATGATTTCGTGGATGCTGTCGCCTCAATTGATCTGCAATCGCCGCCATTCTATCGTGACATTGGTTTCACGGATGGCGACAGAAGCAACGTCGATGCTGAGGTCGGAAAGATGCTCGAACAGGCCAAGAAAGGTGTAATGAGCATCATGAAGTCCAAGTGGAACAGTCGCGGAAACGAAGGTCCAGCCTACGCTGCCATGAGTCAGGCGAATCAGCAGCTGGCGGACGACCTGCGCAAGCGTGCCGCAAATACGCCGCCAACGCCATAATCTTGACCTTTTCGGGTATCATAAACGGGCTAAACTCAACGCGAGTTTAGCCCATACACACTACTGGACTTCACCTACTTCGCCAATGGTATGAATCTTGATGAAATTGGTACTGCCGCGTTGCCGGAACGGAACGCCAGCAACAATCACGATCACTTCCCCGCGATTGACCAGCTTCGCATCATAGGCAGTGCGCGAAATGATGGTGAGCATTTCGTCGATGCTGTTGTAATCTGGAACCTGCATCGGCAAGACGCCCCAGACCAGTGCCATCCGATTCATAGTCTTGGCATCCGGCGTGAGTGCAAGAATCGGAATCGCGGGACGCTGACGCGCAACACGATAGGCGGTGTAACCGCTCATGGTGCTGGTGACGATCCACTTTGCGCCGATTTCCTGCGCGATACTTGTGGCGGCACGACTCACCGAATCGCTCGTCTTCTCAAAGTCGGCATTCACCGGATTACGCATTTTGCGGAAGTCTCGGCGCGCGTCGGTTGCGAAGTGCGTTTCGGCATTGAGGGCAATCGTCGCCATTGTCTGCACCGCATCAACCGGGTATTGACCTGCGGCGGTTTCATTGGAGAGCATGACCGCATCCGTCCCGTCCCAGATAGCATTGGCAACGTCGGTGGCTTCGGCGCGGGTCGGGCGTTTGTTGCTCACCATTGATTGCAACATCTGTGTCGCGGTGATGACGGGCTTGCCGACAAGATTGCAGCGCCGAATGATGTCCTTCTGGTGAATCGGAACCATCTCGGCGGGCGTCTCCACACCGAGGTCGCCACGCGCCACCATCACGCCATCCGAGGCTTCGATAATGGCGTCGATATTGACCAGTGCTTCGTGCTTCTCGACTTTGGCGATCAGCGCCATATCCCCGCCGCGATCCTTGAGCAGCCAGCGCAACTCTCGCAGGTCGTCACCATTGCGGACAAACGACATGGCGAGGAAATCCGCTTTGGCTTTGATCGCTACTTCCACATCGCGCCGATCCTTATCAGGGAGCGCCGAGGAAGTCAGGAACGAACCCGGCGCGCTGACGCCCTTGCGGGAACTCAGCGGGCCGGGAACAATCACATCGCAGATCAGCGTATGATCGCCATCCTTACCCGTGACCATAAACTCCAGCGCCCCATCATCAAGCAGGAGCGATTCGCCCGGCTTCACATCCCGGATGAACTCCGGGTGTGGCATCGGGAAAATATTGTTAGCGCCGTTTGCGGTCAGATCGGATGTGATGCGCAGTTGATCACCTTTTTTCAGCGTCACTGGCTCCTGTGCGAGTTTGCCGAGGCGAAACTTTGGGCCTTGCAGGTCGCACAGAATAGCAACAACGGCATCCTCTTCGGCGGCGACTTTGCGAATACGTTCAATACGGGCGAGGTGGACTTCATCCTCACCGTGACTGAAATTGATCCGTGCCACGTCCATCCCGGCGCGGATCATCGCCCGCAATACTTCCTCGCTATCCGAAGCCGGGCCAATGGTACAGACGATCTTGGTGCGTTTGGTATCGAGTTTTCTGACCAACGTGTGCCTCCTGCGGGCATTAACGGCTCAGGTTATAGAAAGCGTCACGGCCTGCGTAATGCGCCGCACTGCCGAGATTTTCTTCGATGCGCAGAAGCTGATTGAATTTGGCAACCCGGTCAGAACGTGCAGGTGCGCCCGTCTTGATTTGACCCGCGTTCAGGCCAACCACCAGGTCGGCAACGGTGGTATCTTCCGTCTCGCCGCTGCGGTGACTGACCACGACTGTCCACCCGGCGCGCTGGCTCATCTGCACGGCGGCAATCGTCTCGGTCAGCGAACCGATCTGGTTCACCTTAACCAGGAGT
>CAYSOC010000040.1:0-42710 GCA_964432445.1 uncultured Anaerolineaceae bacterium | reverse complement strand
GCTATCTCCCACCAGAGATTGGCTGGATTCTGGCAGGGGTGGCAGTCGTTGCCCTCTTCTATGGCACTATCAGCAGTCGTCAGAAGAAACAGCGCTACGGCTTTGATCTTCCACCCATCGGTCTGGATATAGCACGTACCGTCCTCATGGCGGGCTTGATCGTTGGCTACGTGTACGTTGTCAATCAGTACAACGGTGTACAGATTCCGGTACTGCTGTTGGCAATCGTGGCGCTGGTTGTCGCCTATATGTCCAAGAATACACAGTTCGGGCGTTATGCCTATGCCATCGGTGGCAACCGGGAAGCAGCGCGGCTCTCCGGTGTGAATATCCGCCGGAACATTTTCTTTGTGTTCACGCTGATGGGCTTCCTGTGCGGCGTTTCCGGTGTGGCGCTGGCCTCATACGTCGGCTACGGAACGATTGCCGCTGGTACAGGCTATGAACTGGACGCCATTGCCGCGTGTATCCTCGGTGGTACATCGACGCTCGGTGGCGAAGGCACGATTTTTGGGGCGATGGTCGGCGCGTTGCTGATGGCAAGCCTCACGAACGGTTTGCAAATGATGAACGTCCAACCCGCATGGCAATATCTGCTGAAGGGTCTTGTGCTGGTTGTCGCCGTCTACGCGGACGTGCAACTTAAGAAGAAGCGCTAATTCTACGTGAATGCGGAATAAGAAACCCTCATCCCCCAGCCCCTTCTCCCACAGGCGAAGGGGAGTCCGATGTCGTTTGAAAGTCCCTCTCCTGCGGGAGAGGGATTCAGGATGAGGGCGATAGGCAACACCCGTACTGTTATCCCGAACTCACACTAATTCCGACGTTTCCCCCGGTTTTGGCTGGGGGAACAAAATCACTCTTTGTTGGATGGTTATTTCTGCGTAATCACCATACTGCCTGTTGTGACCCCATCTGCGTAACCCGTTGAATAGATTGTGGCGCTCTCGAATTGTCCGAGCAGGCGCAGCAATGCTTTCTCATCGGTGTGGAATTTCTCGGCACTGGCTAATTTGGCAATCAAGTCGCTGACCTGCACCAAATCAATATAGTACGCATAGGCCGCAGTTTTGGGGAAGTTGGCGATGGAACGTTTCCAGACTGCGCCGTCGGCCAGCGATTTCTTGCCGGCGATAGCTTCCGCTGCTGGTAGAATACCTGTTCCGCTGGTGACAATCAACTTATCATCAACCAGGCCAACGCCAAGCCGGAACGCTGATTGCGGGAAGTTGAAACTGAGCAACCCATCCCCGACTTTGGCAGGCTTCAATCCGATAGAACCCGTCAGGCTTTCCAGCTTGCCGATGACCTCTTTGGTCTTGGTCTTGTCGGTGGTCTTGAGGATAAACACTGTATCGAACGGCCATTGGTTTTTGGAGGTGACAGCAAAATCACTGGTCGGGTTATAAACACCATAGATGGCGAATTCATCCGTCAACCAGGGCAAGACATCCTTCTGGAAATCAATATCCAGATTTTCCTTCAAGCCTGTTTCAAATTCATCAAAGCCTTTGATTGCTTCCGGCGTATCCAGACCGGGCATCATCGAGGCTTGCAGGTTCTGGATTGCCGCCAGTTGGCTCTTGAGGCCCGTGTAAATCTGTGCGAGATTCGAGCCATAGATCACGCCTAGCGCCGTGTCGGGAATCTGTTTGATCAGGTCGAAGGAAAGCGGCTTGCTGGTCAGGTTGAACGCGCTATAGAATTCGCTGAACTGCTCAATGTTCTTGATTTCTTCAACATTGATCGCAGCGGCAAAATCTACAGCGAAGTTTTTGCCATTATTACGGAGACCTACGCCTATTCCATCAATGATTTTGTAGGCATTTTTGGCGAGATCGCGCATTTGCTGCTGATTGGGCAATGGCGTACCGAGCGAATCCATCAACGCGGCAGATTGCATCGCCTGAAATTGATAGAGGCGTCCGCCGAACCAAACCCACAGCGTCTGACCCTCTGGCAATGCCTTTTTCGTCTTTTGGAACTTTGCATCTGCACCGAGGCCGCCTTTGCCCGCTAGTACCTGCGCTACTGCGTCTGGTGTACCTGCGAAGAGAAACCCTTTTGCCTGCAAAACAGAGAGGTTCAAGAGACGATTTTCATAGAGCGTAGCCGCTGAACCACTATAGGTTTTCTCTTCGCTGGTCAGCTTCACGCCCTGCACTTCGAGCAAAGAACGCAATTCGGTGAGGAGTTTGGTTGTACCTGCATCATCCTTGATCTGGAATGCCACGAGGACGCCGGGCGTTAGTCTGTTGCGACCTGTTCCCGCAGGTTGTGCCAGCATTTCGTCGGAGACAGTCACACCCACCGCCATCGAATCGCCCAACAGCGGATAGAAATCCTTCACCATCCTGAAGTCGCGCTTCAACACTTTTGTCAGTTGGCTGTCGATCTGGGCGTAAATATCCTTCGGAACCGGAATATCGGCCTTGCGCACAATATCCAGAATTTTGTTGATCGAGCCATCCAGATCAGCAGTACGCAGTTCACCGTAGAATGCAGTATCGGTTGGCATCAGGTCTGCAAGCGAAGTAGCAGCGCGTGCCGGCGCAGTCGCAACCGTGCCGAGTCCAGCTACAGCGACGAGAGCCACAATCAAAAGAAAAGACAATCGTTTGAACATCTCACGACCCTTTGTTGATTTAACGTGCCGATTTCTTATACGATTCTTATCTCTCGAAAGTTCCCATGCGAAACACCGCAAAGCGCCCGGAAATGTAAAATTTTTGAAAACTTATTCCTGCTTTATCGAGTTCGTCCAGCCACGCCTGTGCCTCATTCAATGGCGCGACGAAATAGCACGGTTTCGGACTATTGATCAGTTCGCCGACTGTTGGCAACCAGACAAGATTGATAGCAGGTTTTTCGCCCAGATAGAAACCTAGTTCCCACCCTAGCCAATGTTCATAGACGATACTGCCTGCCGGAAGTGTATTTAGCTCTGTGGCAAGGTTGTCTATACCTGTATATGCCCCATTATCACCACCGATATGCACTGTCGGGGTCAGCAGCATAACGACGACCAGCGCGATGATCCCGCCACGCACAATACCGGGTCGTCCGAATACACGCGCCACCAGCATCAATAAAAATGGGGCGAGTGGTAGCAGGTAACGATCATAGGTGTTGAACGCCACCAGCCACAGGAGTGCCATTGAGCCGAGAGTGTAGGTGGTGAGGATGAGATCAACGAGGTATGCGTGATTCTGAGAAGATCGTTGCACCTTCCCGGCGCTAAAGCACCGGGCTAAGATCGAGAAAACTGAATTGATTGCGCTATAAACGCTTGATCTATTTTTTCGTTCTACGTTTGGTCTGTATTGAGCCAGCGCACTGTCATCCCCAGTTACGGTGGAACTGTTTATAGCCCGGTGCTTCAGCGCCGGGGATGCAATTGGAAAGGGATGATTTACTATGATACTCAGCCACCCAACCATGAACAGCGGAAAAACCATCATGGCATATTCGCCCCAACGCACAAAACGCGGCGCGACCTCTTCCGAGCGGATGAAACGCCCCGGATTGTTGTTGATGCCGTTCAGCGTCCAGAAATCCGGCGCAGTGTCGCGGGCGACCTGCCACAGGATCAGCAGAGATAGCATCAATCCAAAAAACAGAAAGAATCGCCAAATATGTCTCCACCGCAATTGATTCTCGATGACGACTCCGAGCAAGAGCGCCAGGGGTATCCACTGTAAGGCACTCGGCTTGACCCCAAACGCCACCCCCATCCAGACCCCCGACCAACGCCACCCTCCACGCACTGCAAACAACACGCTTAATAAAACAAACAGCATCATCAGCGGATCGGTGAAAGCTGTCGGGGCGAACGCGCGAATTATGGGCGAAAGTATCAATAGAAAAAGCGTCAGCAGGGCGATATGCAGTCCATACAATCGACGCGCCAGACTATATGCAACGGCAAGACACAATAGCGTTGCGAACACCCCCGGCAATCGCGCCGAGAACTCCGAAACGCCCATAAGCCGAAACGATAACCCAATCGTGTAAAACAAAAGCGGTGGCTTATCGAGGAAGACCCCGGTCATCAACAGGTCGCCACGACTAACCATTCGACCATAAGTGGCGTAGAGCGCTTCGTCGGGATGCAAGCGATAGGAAGAGTTCAGACCGGGAAAAAATGCCGCCGCCAGCAATAACATCAGGGCGACGGCAAGGAGTTCCTGTCGTTTAATGCGCTGCGTGTTCACTCAATCGGTAAAGCGATAGCGGAGCAACGTCCAGGCCGCGATTGGCGCATCTGTCCACTTGATCTTCTTGCCTTCGTTCCATTCGCGCCCATTGTAGGAAATCGGCACTTCATAGATACGATAACGGCGCTTGAGGACTTTGGCAGTAATCTCAGGCTCGAACTCGAAACGGCGCGAACGCAGCGGAATCTCGCGCACTACATCGGCAACGAACACTTTATAGCACGTTTCCATATCGGAGAGGATCGAGTTATAAAGGATGTTGGTGATCAGGGTCAGCCCTTTGTTTGCTACCATGTTCCAGAAATACATGGTCTTGCGTGGCCCGCCGAGGAAACGCGAACCATAGACAACCTTTGCCTTGTGTTCTTCTATTGGCTTGAGCAACGTAGGATATTCGCGCGGATCATATTCCAGATCGGCATCCTGAATGATGAAGACCTCACCCGTTGCCTTCTGGAATCCAGTACGAACTGCCGCACCCTTGCCCTGATTGTGATCATGGTAGAAAACACGTACCAGATCGTCGTGTTCCCACTGCTTGAGGATGTCGCGTGTTCCGTCTACTGATCCATCATCCACAATTACAATCTCATAGACAATACCTGTAGCGCGCACCGCTGCGACGATCTCTTCGATGGTACTTTTTTCGTTAAAACAGGGAATGATCACCGACAATTTGAGCAAGGCTGGTCTCCGCAGTCTCTAATCTTCGCAAACGCGGCGTAAGTATAACGGGTGAACCCCGTGCTGGCAATTATCGTGGACGAAATGTCAAGGCGGCGTCAGCAAGGCGCATTCTGTGATTACAGGTAAAAAAGCCTGTAATACAGGGGTTACAGGCTGATTCTTACGCATGATGTAAGATAGCTGGCGTTCCAGATGAAACCCCGCCACATCCAGAACAGTGATCAACCCGGCAAGCTGTTCGCTCCGAATCATCAACTCGGAGACGATCCCAATCCCCAACCCCTCCATGACTGACTGCTTTACCGCCTGATTGCTATTCAGTTCAATGACGCTGTGGATTGGTTTTTCCTGCTCTGCGAAGTATCGCTCTACGATATGCCGCGAACCTGATCCCTCCTCGCGCATCACCATCGGTTGTACCAGAACAGCCGCCAGCGGGACAGGCTGCATCATCGCCAATGGGTGATCTGGCGCGACAATTACCACCAGTCTATCTCTGCGCCATGATATGCGTGTCACTTCCCCGGAACCAATCGGTCCTTCGATGAAGCCAATATCAAAGATAGCGTCCAAAAGCTGTTCTACTACATCATGCGTATTTGCAATTTTTAAGCCTAACCGGATACCGGGATAGCGTCGATGAAACAGCGCCAGACATGCCGGGACAAGATATGCCCCGGTGGTGTGGCTTGCCCCAACGGAAAGTTTGCCACGTTCCAGCGATTGGATTTGTTCCAATGCGGTCACAGCGGCGCGTTCTGCGGCGAAGATTTGGCGGGCGTGTTCATAGAGCAATGCCCCGGTTTCGGTCAACGCAAAACGCCGCGTAGAACGGTCTATCAACGGTGAGCCGATTTGCTGCTCAAGCTCCTGTATCGATCTGGAAACGGCAGGTTGGCTGATGTAGAGCGCTTCAGCGGCGCGGCTGAAATTCTGCAATTCCACCACCGTTTTGAAAATACGTAACAGGTGCAGGTTGAGGCTATTCATAATTCTGGATTATGGATTCCATAAAATCTATGTATTGGAATTATAACTGATCCTGTCGTATCCTGAACCCTGTGTTACTCAGGAGTCCCATGACATTTTCGCAAATTTTCGTTCTGCTCGTTGTGTTGATCCCGCTTGGTTTTGTCGCAATCAACCGCCTCCGTATTGATGTCGCCGCGCTGCTCATGACTGTGATTCTGGCAGTTGCTCAATTCTGCGGGCTGGCAACGCTCGGTGCTGCCAATACGCCGGGCGACGCGACCAAAGCGATTTCTGGCCTCGGACAACCTGTGGTGACGACGCTATTCAGCCTGTTCATCATCACGCAATGTCTGGATCAGGTGGGCGTCACACGCTGGATCGCGCTCCGTGTGATGCGCCTTGCCGGGGATTCGGAGCGTGGGCAGATCATGCTGTTTACGGCAACAACCGCTTTCATGTCGCTGTTTATGAATAACCTCGCTGCCGGGGCATTGCTGCTGCCGAGCGCAATGGAAGTTTCTCGCAAGACAGGGATCAGACCAAGCAAATTGTTAATTCCCGTTGCTTATGGGAGTTTGCTCGGTGGCGCGGCGACCTATTTCACAACGGCAAACATCATCACCAGCAATCTGCTCATCACGGCAAATCCGCCACAAGCGCCGCTGGGTGTTCTGGATTTTACGCCCACAGGCGGTCTTGTCGCGTTGGCTGGTATCGCGTTCCTGACCATTTTCGGCAAGCGCATCCTGCCAAACCGGGAACTCTCCAGCGAAGCAATCAGCCCACAACTCCCCGAAGATCAGGCTGTTAATCGTGTTCAAGCGGGACTTGCTATCTCCATTGCTGCAATTGTTGTGATCGTTTCGATACTGGGTTTCCCGGTCTATCTGGCGACGCTGGCAGGTGCTGTACTGATCTTTCTGCTACGGCTATACCCGATGCAGAAGGCGCTCCGGCGAATGGAATGGTCTGCAATCATCCTGATTGCCGGGATGTATTCGGTCAGTACAGCGATGGTCAATACAGGGCTGGCGGCGCTGATCGGGCAAAACGTTGTGGCGCTGGTTGCGCCGTTGGGCGCGATTGGTCTGGCGGCAGGCGCATATTGGCTCACGGCGATTCTGACGCAGTTTATGGGTGGGCAGGTTTCCGCGCTCGTCACCGCACCGATCACCATCAGTGCGGCGATAACGATGCACGTTAACCCGCAGGCTATCGCAGTTGTCACTGCGATTGGGTGTTCCGCGTCGTTCTTTACGCCTGTGGCGCACCCGGTGAACCTGTTGATGATCCGTCCGGCAAATTACAAATTCACCGACTTTTTGCGCGCTGGCTGGCTTTTGACGCTGATCTGTTTTGCCGCGCTGATGGTCGGTGTTGTGCTATTCTGGCGGCTATAACAGGTTGCAGGGGTAACTGCGATTGCATCTAATCTACGTCTTCGCCTTCCGGCTTATACGGTTTGAGGGGTCTCGTTACGCCGCCCATTGGAATCATGTAGTAGAGATTCAGGGCATTCACCAGCGGATCGCGGGATTTCGCCAGCAATGACTCAACGTCGACCTTGTGTTCCCGACACAATGCCCAGAGTTTTTCCGCTGCATCCTTGACATAGGGCATCGGGTTCTCGAAATCGCGCTGAAAATCCACCACGCCCCAAGGATTATAATGTTGGCTCATCACTAGCAGCAGGTATTCATAATGCAGCCCCGTTTTTGCGCGAAACGGCTCCACAGATTCAGCGAGTTTGGCGAGTTGCTGCACAGTCTGATTATCGTCGGTCAGCGCCTCGATCTCTGTTGCCATCCTGTTCAGTTCCGTGATCTCGCCGCTGCGCCGCCGTACCAGAGCAATGATAGCCTTGCGTGCAGCCTGAATCCGAAAATGATCGAATTCCTGCTGCACGGCCTCTGGCAGCTTTTTTGAATCCGCAAGGGAGAGGATACGTAAATCGATGCCAGGAATATTGGTCATAATTATGCCGTTTGCTGGTGGCGCGTCTGGACAAGTTCCACGAACTGATCGAACAGATCGAGCGCGTCATGCGGCCCTGGCGCGGCTTCCGGGTGATATTGCACACTGAACATCCCCAGCGGATCACAACGCAAGCCTTCGATTACGCCATCGTTCAAGTTTACCCGCGAGATGACGGTATTATCGGGAATCGTTCCGGGTGTGACCGCGAACCCGTGATTATGCACGGTGATCGTCACAGCTTCGGTTTCCGGGTCAATCACAGGCTGATTGATCCCACGATGTCCAAACTTCATTTTGTGCGTCTGCCCGCCGAGCGCCAGACCCATGATCTGGTGTCCGAGGCAAATCCCGAACATCGGAACCTTGCCGCTCAGGTCGCGCACCGCATCAATTGCATAGGTGCAGGCAGCAGGATCGCCGGGGCCGTTCGACAGGAATACCCCGTCAGGATGATATTGCAGAACTTCAGCGGCACTGGTCTGCGCGGGGACAACCGTCACCCGGAAGCCGCGATCTGTCAGCAGGCGCAGAATATTACGCTTGATCCCGAAATCATACGCGATGATATGCGGCGAATCGGTATGCGCTTTCGGCTGATGTTGTGCCGATTGATACCAGCGCGGATTGGTGCTTTCTGACCAGTGATAAGGCTCGGCACAAGTGACTTCGACAGCCAGATCGAGGTTGTCCATTCCCGGCCATTCCTGCGCCATGCGGATTAATCTGGCGGTATCGCTGGCATCTTCTCCATGTGCAATCACGCCGCGCATCACGCCACGCGAACGCAGATGGCGCACCAGGGCGCGCGTCTCGACTTCGGCAATCCCGATCACGCCTTGTGAACGCAGATAGTCGCTGAGGGTTTCGGTTGCGCGCCAGTTGCTCACCAGCGGACTGAGCGCACGCACAGCAAATCCTGCCGCCCAGATACGCGCCGATTCGGGATCGTCAGTGTTGATTCCAACATTTCCCACCTGTGCAACCGTCGAAACGATGATCTGCCGATGGTAGCTGGGATCAGTCAGCGTTTCCTGATAACCCGTCATTGAGGTTGTAAAGACGACTTCACCTACCGTTGCTCCGGTTGCCCCAAAACCAACGCCGGGATAGAGCGAGCCGTCTTCCAGTGCGATTACTGCGTTATATTTCATCGTATGCCACTTTAATCCTGATAACTCTATTTATCGGAATCAATAGAGTATAAATAGCGTATTCATCGAATCTGTTGCAAGTGATTCAACTCTCACGAGTTGCCCTTTAGTCGCGCAAGCTGCTGGCGAATCTGTTCAGGCGCTGTCCCGCCGACCTGTCGCCGCTGCGCAACCGACGCCTTGTAATCATATACCGCATAAATATCAGTGTCGAATTTTTCACTGACTGCACGGTAATCTTCCATTGGCAATTTGGACAACGGGATATTTGTATCCAGCGAACGCCGCACCAATCGCCCGACAATGCCATGTGCCTCACGGAATGGGACGCCGCGTTTGGTGAGATAGTCCGCTACATCCGTTGCCAGCATCCCCTCATCCAGTCCCGCCAGCATCTTTTCAGGATTAAAGCGCATCGTGTGGATGATGCCAATCATCGCAGGCAGGAGCGTTAACAGGGTATCGACAGCATCGAACAGCGGCTCTTTGTCTTCCTGCAAATCCTTGTTATAGGTCATCGGGAGCGCTTTAAGCGTCGTCAGGAAGCCGGAAAGATGTCCGATGATGCGCCCCGATTTGCCGCGTGCCAGTTCCAGAATATCCGGGTTTTGCTTCTGCGGCATGATGCTCGACCCGGTGGTATAGCGCTCGTCCAGCCGGATATAATCGAACTGTGGTGTGCTATAGATAATCACATCTTCCGCGAATCGGCTCAAATGCACCATCAGAATTGACGCTGCCGAAAGGAACGCTGCCACATAATCACGGTTGGAAATGGAATCGAGGCTGTTCATGGAAGGTTGCTGGAAGCCAAGCTGTTCTGCAATCCAATAGCGATCTACCGGGAAAGGTGTACCTGCTAATGCGCTTGACCCCAACGGGCATTCCGAGACAGTATCCTCATAGACAATCCGAAACCGTAACGCATCCCGTTTGAGCATCTCGACATAGCCCAGCAGCCAATGCGCTGCCGTGATCGGCTGTGCCGCGCGCAAGTGGGTATAACCCGGCATGACCGTTTCGATATGCTGTTCGGCTTGTCCGATCAAAACATCGGATAATTCATCAACCTGTTCGATTAGCGTGGGCAGGCGATTTTTCAGCCACAGGCGTACATCCGTCGCTACCTGATCATTGCGGCTACGCCCGGTGTGGAGCTTGCCCGCCACCCCGCCAATAAGTTCGGTCAGGCGACGTTCGACAGCAGTATGAATATCCTCGTCTCCGTGCGCGAATTTGAATGCCTCGGTGAAAAATTCGTCATGGACAGCACGCAAGCCCTCTACAATCTGCTCCGCTTCGGCTGATGTCAGGACAGCGGCATTTCCAAGTGCGCGCGCCCACACGATACTGCCTTCAATATCTTCCATCACCATACGTTGATCGAATGGTAATGAATCATTCAATTTGCGGAGTGTATCGGCGGCGGCGGCTTCATAGCGCCCTGCCCAGAGGGTTTTGGAATCGTGCATGTTCTTCCCTGAATTATGCTGAGGTTCGGTTAATTTTACCAGCTAATTCATCGTTCACGCGAAACGCTTCCATGTGCCGTTGACTACGCGGAAGCCGATTTGTGCGGGTTGACCATTCGTTTTCGCGCCTATCGTCGCCGTATTGCCGATCAATTGCACTGTTTCCACCTGTGGCAGCGGCAGGTTCGTCTGTGTAAAGCGTATCCGAAATGCGGCTAACGCTTCCGGGGTACTATCCCAGAGATTGAGCAATTCTTTCTGGTTGCCGACTTTCACGAACTCTTTTTCGAGCGCCAGCCGCCATTGAAAGAATGTGCGCCAATCCAGATCAAGCGATTCAATCGGTTGGCGTAGCGCCCGCCCAACAATGCTAATATCCGAATTGACGGAGAGCGATTGCACAATCGAAGCCACACCCGCCGCGTTGTATTTCTTCTGAATACTCTCGATGAACGCGATTTGCGTCATATCGCCGCGCCCAAGCATTACAGCGGTGAGCCATTCGATCACCGAACTGCGCAACCATGCCGCGTCAGTATTCGGATTGGTTTGCAGGTTGCCAGTGGAAATATCAAACAGGCGCGTCGCCAGTTTCTCCGCGATAGATTGTTCCCACATTGAAGGAATGTCTATCGGTGCGCGATCCCCTGTCGCCAGTGGCGAACCTATTTTGAGTGTGGGCGTTTCAGCGTTTTCGTCCCACGCCGGGCGTTGGTCTGCACCCGCGATAATCTCGACGGTCAGCGGAGGAAGGGTTGTGCAGCCAAGATAGACACAGTTCGTCGTCCACCAGCGTTCGACACGTTTGGAAAGCGCATCGGCATAGCCACGATCCATTGACTTGAATTTGACAGTGGTTTCCTTCCCCGTGATTGCATCCGGTTCGCCCCAGAACGTCAAATCCGAAGGGACATGCCGCCAGCCATCTGGATAGCGCCAGTAGTACCAGACCACCATCTGGCGTTGACCATCCAGCGTTTCTTCGATCACAATGCGCCCGCGTTGTCCATCCACTTCAGCGTCAAGGATGTTATCGGTGAATTGAATCTGTCCTTTTTGCTTGAGCGTCTGATAGCGATTGAACCGCGCGCTCTGTGTCGGCGTCCAATCTGCCGCACCACCGCGCATCAACCCCAGAAACGCGGGCAAATCTCCGATTTTCAGCGCCAGTGTTTCGGCGCGTGCCGCGTTGATCAAGCCCTGCCGGAGCGCGTTATCAACGCTGGCAATACGCCAGAACAACAGCGCTCCAATGAAAAAAACGCCGCCCAACAGGGCTAGCGTGAGCAGCAACAATAGTAACTTTTGGCGGCGACGCTCCCGATGGAATGCGGGGTCTTCTCCGGCACGCTCTGCGGCGCGATCCGCCTCAATCTGCCAATCCAGTTTTACGCTCATTCGTTTACCAATACATCAGATTCCAGTGCGGAGTGTGACCTCGCCCGCCAACAGGCGATGCAAGACGCCCTCCCTATCGATCAATTGTAGCGCGCCATCTTCATCTACGTCTGACGCCTTTCCCATGATCGTCTGACCATCGGGAAATGTTACCTGGATATTCTGATTAAGCGTAGCCAGACGCGAACGCCATGCCCGCCAGAGTTCAATATCGGCAGCACGCGGTGTCCAGTAATCGATCCGGCGCAGAATATCCGCCAGCAGTTTCCCTCTGTCAATCGAACGCCCGATAGCCTTGCCCAGACTGATCGCCGTGTGTTCCAGCGGCGTTCCAGCAAAATCAATATTGATGTTCAGACCGATTCCTAAAACGACAAACGCGAGTACGTTGCCGCGCCAGCTTGCCTCTGGCAGGATACCCGCCAGTTTGCGTCCTTTCAGGAGGACATCGTTCGGCCATTTGAGCGAAAGATCGTCGGTGAAATCGCTCAGGGCTTCGATGATAGAGACAGCGCCGATCATCGTCATCCGCGAGAGACGTTCTGGCACGAGGCGCGGACGTAAAATTGTGCTGAACAATAAGGCTGCTCCCGGCGGCGCAACCCATGTACGCTCGAAGCGTCCACGTCCGGTTAACTGTTCCTCTGCGATGACAACAGAACCACTAGCCGCGTTTTCCTGCGCCCAGTTTGCAGCAATATCGTTGGTAGAACCCGCGCGCCCATAAAAACGGAAAGGGCGAGGCCAGAGGGCATCGCGCAACCGCTCATCAGTAAATGGAGTCATTGGTTGAAAGCCTGTGATTACTTCAATCATAGACAAAACTCGACTTTGGCGCAAAACAATTCATTTTTGTAAGACAGTCGTCAAATTGCGCTGACCAGACCTATGATACAATTTTCGCATGTTGTAATGGGATGATTCGCCATGCGCCGTGTTTTGTATTGTTGTATGCTGCTGATCACGCTCCTATCGTTCACTCTTCCTGCGAAAGCACAGGAAGCAACGCCCACTCCGCAACCGATTCTGTTCCGTTCCGATTTCACGACGCGCGCCGAACGCTGGCGTTTGCTGGATTTGAAAAAAGCAGTGATTCGCTATCTCCAAAATGGCCTGCAACTGGAGATTACCCCTGCACGCTATGCGCTCTGGTCGATCCCGGATACCGATCTGAAGCCGGAGCAGTTCGATATTGAACTGACCGCAAACTGGTCATCTGGCGCAGATGACGCAGCCTTCGGGATCGTTGTACAATATCGCGCTGATACTGATATGGAAGTCGTTAGTATCTCGCGGGCAGGCAAGGTACGCGCCGGCACTTACTATTTTGGCGTATTCACCGACCAGATCGAACCCAAACAAATAACGCTTGACGCGGAAAAAGCCGTTAAACTACGGGCTGAGTTGCGCAAGGTCAAAGATAAAGCGACCCTGCAAATTCTGGTGAATGGCGAAAAAGCGCTCACACTGCCGCTGCCAGCCGCCAAAACAGGCACATTTGGTATCTACGCTGTGAGCGGCGAAGACCCCGGCGCGGCGATTACGTTCAGCGATTTTACAGTCTTTCAACCTGGGAAGTAATGTCAACAAATCTCGCTCAAATCAAACCGAAAACACGCCGGAGGTTTTTCTTCCGGCTAATCGTATTTCTATTGACGGTTATTGTCCTGCTTGGGGCATTGATCGTCGGGTCATCGGCAGCGAAGGCACTCTTCAAACCCGGCACGCAACCATCTGGTGCGCTCCTTTATGCAACGGGCTTTGATGATCCAAACGACCCAAACTGGGAACAATATACAGGTTCTGTTACCGCTAAAATTGCCGATAAAAAATTGCAATTGATCGCGGATTCGGTCAAAGCCAATATCTTCGCGCCGCTGGCATTCAGCTATCAGGATTTCGATCTGCGCGTCGTCAGCCGCCAGACATTGGGCGAAGACCCTTACAGCGAATATGGTGTGATGTTCCGCCTGCAAGACCCGAAGAATTATTATGTGTTGCGGTTGCGATCCGATGGTGGTTACAGCATCTGGAAGAGTGTTAATGGTACGCTCGAAACTCTGAGCGCGGCAACCGTCCCGGATTTCATCCCGCCACCATTCGCGGTTGGGTTGAATTGGGCGAACGATATTCGGATTGTTGGGCGCGGTAATCATTTTCAGTTTTTTGTGAATGGGAAGCAATTAACGCTTTGTCCAAAGGGCAACGACAAGCGCTCTACATGGGCGGGCGCAGGGTGTGCCAGCAACAACAAACAAACGACACAGGAATTGGTGGACGATTCCTTTGCAGATGGTCGGATCGCGCTCGTCATCTACGAAAACAACGACAAGGTATCTGTCGATTTCGATAATCTGGTGATTCTCGCGCCATGAAAGTCTACGTCGAAACGCTCGGCTGTCGGCTGAACGAATCTGAAATCGAGGCGATTGCACGCGGCTTCACACAGCGCGGCGATCAGATTGTGCAGGACGCCAGCGAAGCCGATCTCTGCGTCGTGAATACCTGTGCTGTGACGCAGGACGCCAGCAAAGCCAGCCGCCAGCGCATCCGGCAGATGAACCGCGCCAACCCTGACGCCCAAATCATCGTCACGGGTTGTTACTCCCAACTTGCGCCGAAGGAGGTTTCGGCGCTGCCGGGTGTCGCGCAGATTGTCGACAATCAGGATAAGGATCGGCTCGTTCCGATTGTGATGCACGAGCGCCCCGACCCTATGGACGACGAAGCGATCCGATTAGAAACGGCCTATCGCCCCGGCACGCACGGACATACACGCGCCTTTGTGAAGGTACAAGATGGTTGCGATAACCTGTGTACATTCTGTGTAACCCGCATTGCGCGCGGCACAGGGCGTAGTCGTCCTGTCGCAGAAGTGGTACAGGAAATCCGGGGGATGCACAGCGTGGGCTATCAGGAAGCCGTGCTGACAGGGGTGCAAATCGGGAGCTATGGCGAACGTCATGGCGGCCTGACCGAACTCATCCGCGCAATTTTGCAGGATACCGATATTCCGCGCGTGCGGATTTCATCGCTCGAACCTTGGGATTTGGACGAAGCATTTTTTGAACTGTGGCAGAATCCGCGCCTGTGTCCACATTTGCATTTACCCCTGCAAAGCGGCTGTGACGCCACCCTGAAACGGATGCTGCGGCGCACCACGCAGGAAGAATATCGCGCATTGATCGATCTTGCGCGTGAACACATCCCCAATCTGGCGCTGAGTACCGACATGATCGTTGGCTTTCCCGGCGAAACAGAGGAAGAGTTTGCCATCTCCGAAGCGTTCATCTCCGGGATGGATTTCATGAAGCTGCACGTTTTCCCATATTCACCGCGTCAGGGGACAGCGGCGGCACGTCTGCGCAATCAGGTTGATCCGAAGGTGGCACGGCAGCGTGGTGAGCGTTTGCGGGCGATCTCGGATGTGGGCGAACAGCGTTATCGACAATCCTTGATCGGTCAAACCGATGATGTATTATGGGAAAGCGTGACCGGGGCGACAGAACAGGGCTGGATCAATACCGGGTTGACGCGCTATTATGTGCGTACTTATTGGACAGGCCAGCGTGTACTGACGAACCAGATCACCCACGTACAGTTGGGAGCGCCCGAACGCGACGGCCTGAGCATAGCGCGAATGGAATAAACGCAATGGGCGATACAATTTTCAGCAAAATCATGCGTGGAGAAATTCCCGCAACCTACGTTTATCAGGATGAAGATGTCATAGCCATCAAGGACATCAACCCGGCTGCGCCATTCCACATCCTGATTATTCCGCGCGAATTTATTCTGAACGCCAACGAAGTCACAGAATCAAATGCCCATCTGGTGGGAAAAATGTTTCTGGTCGCCAGGAAGATCGCAGCGGAACAGGGAATCGCAGAAAACGGCTATCGTCTGGTGATGAACAACGGTGACGATGGCGGGCAATTTGTCCAGCATATGCACCTGCACATGCTGGCTGGTCGCAAACTTGGCTGGCCTCCTGGTTGAAAGGATTTATTAAAACATGGTTACGGCACTTGTGATGATGAACGTCGAGCGTGGCAAAGTCTCCGAAGTTGCGGAGCGTCTGCTCAAACTGAATGGGGTCACAGAAGTTTTTTCTGTTGCTGGTCAATACGATTGTGTAGCTGTGTTGCGGACACAATCGAATGAAGAAATTGCTGATCTGGTCACGTCAAAATTATTGAATATCCCGCATATCCGCCGCACCGAAACGCTGATGGCCTTCAAGGTCTTCTCCCGCGAAGACCTCGGCGCGATGTTCAGTATCGGGAATGAAGAAGCAAACAACTAGACGACTCCACACACAAAAGAGACTCCGGCGTTTAGCCTCAAACGCCGGAAGCAGATCACGGCTTTGGTACGAATGTCGGCTTCGCATCTCTCACATCGGGTGAAATCCCGCTAATCCGCCGTCCAATGAACATCGAGATCGCTCTGAAATTCGCGTCATATTTGGGCGATGATGTGACCACATAGTCGCGCACGAAACCATGCCCCGCCCCAAAATCAAGCACGGGGTAGCTAAAGCTGAGTATCCCGACGATGTTATCGCGGCTCTGGTTATACGTCGCAAATGAGTAATATTCATTGAGTGCATCGGTGAGATTTCTGGAATCCGTCCCTGCAATTGTCCAGCCTTCGGGGATGATCCATACCCGTTTGCCTGTGAAAAACGATCTGGACGTTTCATATCTGGATCGAAATTCCTCAAAATTCCCGTTGCCGAAATCCGGGAAGGTGTAATAGTAGTCAATCCCGATGTCGGTCATATATTCAAAGTAGCTCTCGGAAACAGTGTGCGAACTGGTTGCTCCACCATATTCGATTGCCATTTGCCGCAGGTTTGGTCGTTGTGTCCGCATGTAGTTTGTGACGAGTCGGAAATCGGTCATGGTACGCCCGACATGGAAGGGTTCGTCATAATACAAGGTGTAAACTACATCGGTATATTGATCCAGAATCCCAAGCAGTTGATCGGTGCGCGCCTGCCAGTTGGTGCGTAGCGGGATGTATGGCCCTTCCAACTCGAATGATTCCCACGTCACGCGGCTGATGTTGACAATTGCTTTATACCTTCCGAGCGCCCGAACTTTATTGAGCAGAGTTTGCAGGTTTGTCTGCCATATATCGTTGTTATACGCATCTACCAGGATATGGAGCATGTTTGAGTTGTTAATATCCGTCGCAATCTCATCCATATATTGCGTCGTTCCGTCCAGTCCCGCGCCGTTGGTGTTGTAATAGCCGAAGTAGCTCAGGGTGACGGGCGTGATTACCGACGATATGGAATAGTTGATCACATTATCGGGAAAGCCCGTCGTGTTGGAGTTTCTCAGGTGCAACAGGCTTGTGGACGGATCGTACATACCGATGGTATATGTACCATTGCCATCCCAATCGCCAACCAGTGGACTCATCGAAGCCGCGCCAAAATACAGGGTGTAATCGGCGAAGGAGGTGATTACCTTGTTCGTCAGGTAGACAATCCCCTGATTTTTCACAAACACGCCGACGCTGGATTTGCCATCACCATCCCAATCGCCTGCAACCGGGACGGGGTTTCCCGTCGTAGGGCCAAAATAGAAGGTGTAATCGGCGAGGCCAGTGGAAAGGGAATTTCGCAGGAAAAAACGCCCCGTAGCTTGATCATACAAGCCAACACCAAAAGTTTTGTTGCCATCCCAATCACCCGCAACAGGAACCCAGTTGTTGCCCGGATTTCCGAATTGGAAATTTATATCGTCGAAGCCGGTGTTATTCGCATTGCGCAAATAGAATCTAGCGTTCTGGTTGTCATAAAATCCGATGGTGTCGCTACCATCGCCATTCCAATCGCCCGCAATGGGAGATTTGCCCGGTGAGCCGAATACCACATTTTGAAGGTAGCCTTCATTCATATTTGCGTAACGCAGCGAAAACACGCCACCATTGCTGTAGTAAATTGCGGGGTTTGTTTTCTTGCCACCACTCCAGCGTCCGGAAAGCGGCAATGCTGTATTACCGCCCTGCGCGTAAGCATTTGTAGCAGAATTTAACGGTAGGATGAGACAGGCAATCAGGATAATGACGTACAGCTTTTTCATGAGGGGCTAACATGCTCTTGCTTATAATCAAAACCATTCTATGACGGTTCTGTCATAAGCACAACCATAGGACTTAACACAATTATCTAAATCCTACTGGTTGATCTGAATCGTATGCTGGCAATTTAAAATCAGCAAGCTCATTCCTGCCTTTTTGCAAGGGATAGATGCAAAGATATAATCGTTTGATTTAGGTTGTTCATTATAGATTTAGCGAGGGAATTATGGTTGATTTTTACCAACAGGCAGTTGATCAAATCAAAAATTTTGTAGAACACAGACAGGCAACCAATTCCACATATTTAGCCGTAAACACAGCGATCATAGCAGGAATTGCGTTTCTGATAAAAGATGGACAAATTCTTGGAATTGCTCAAGCCAGCGCAATCCTGATTTTGCTCGTTTGTGGCATGTTGGCTTGCGATCTTTGGCGACGCCTGATTAATCAATATAAGCTGTTGATTGCCTGGTGGTACGAACAATTGAGGTTGATTGAATCCAACGAAAACCTCTCTACAAAATTATTTACCAAAGAATATGATCATCTTTACGCGAATAAAATGCAAAAAATTGGGCTGACTTCCTATCAAATAAGACTGGCATGGATTTTTTTTAGTTTGTATTTTCTTTTTAGCGTGGTTATCATCCTATACATTCTCTATACATTATTTCATAGATAGTCAAGGTATATTCTTCTCATGACCACTGTTTCATGGCTCCACCTTTCAGATTGGCATCAGGGAACAGACAACGAGTTTGATCGAAACGTTGTTGGAGACGCAATCATCAAGGATATTGCTAACCGAAATAAAATTTCAACACAACTACAAAAACCGGATTTTTTTGTGTTTAGCGGGGATATTGCCTGGGGTGGCAAAGAAGAAGAATATCGGGAAGCAGAGCGTTTTATTGACCAGGTTTTGGGTGCGACAGGGCTTGATAAACAACAAGTCTTTCTCGTTCCTGGCAATCATGACATCGCGCATGGAAGATTCAAGTACCTTCCCGCTGCATTACAAAAGCCTCTGCCAGACAAAAATGCAGCTTATGAGTGGCTACGAGGTAAAGAGGATTTAGAGACGCTATTAAAACCATTCCAGGCTTATACCGAATTTGCAAAACAATATGGAAATCAGCCGAAGAGTGATTTTGATATTGGCAATTTGGGATACGCTTATAGCACAAAAAAAGACATAAAAATTGCAAACAAACGTATCAGATTATTGGGGTTCAATTCAGCCTTATTATGTGGGCGTAAATTCTCTACAGAAGAAAAAATCAACGATAAGGAAAAACTTGTTTTAGGTGAACCACAGGTCTATGACCTATTGAGGAACGCAGAAGATGCGGATTTAGTCATTAGTGTGATTCATCATCCCTTTGAATGGTTTATGTCGGATGACCGTACACCTGTTGAGAAACGTATGCGTTCGGCCTCCGACTTTATTCTATATGGTCATGAACATAAACCAAATATTGACGGTGGACAATCCACGCTGGGGAATGCTGTACTGGTTCCGACAGGAGCAGCGTATGATCAAAGAATTGCCAATCATCCTTTGTATGCAGTAGCCTATAATTTTTGCCATGTCGATCTGGAGACTAGCGATTTCACTGTGTTCCTGCGACGTTGGCGAGAAGGGCGGCAGGAAATACGGCCAGATGATGACACATATAAAGAGGGGATATATGCTAGAAAATTGCTGAGAATTCGCAGTCAAAATGCTCCTGAAATTATTGCATCAGATGAAAATAAAGATGGTTGGACGCATATTGATCAATCATTTTTAGATGCCGAACGAAGTAAACTGCTTCATGACGAAGAAATGATCCATTACTTTGATGGCGGTTATCCCGATTGGTCGATTGTATTATCCCCGAACGTAAAACCTAGAGATTATCTTCGGGTTTTACTCAACGAGATCGACCAAATCCGCGGCCCGAAAATACAGGTGCGTGTGTTGCGATCACCCGCCGGGGAGGGCAAATCGACTATTCTTAAACAACTAGCGATTCGGGTAGCCACAGACGTTCCTGGCTGGAATGTCTGGTGGTATGATTCAGCCTTTTCCAGCTATCTCTTAACAAAAACAACTGCAACCGATATAGAGGCTTTCAGCGCTTTTCTGGGACGTCTGCCGATCACCAGTGGCAAACATTTAATCATTATTGACGAAGCTGATTTGGTGATCGACGAGTTAGATTACGCACTGAGGAAATATAACAATCGTACTGATTTGTGTTTCCTCCTGGGTGTCCGTACCAGCGACTGGCAGCA
Source organism: uncultured Anaerolineaceae bacterium (assembly GCA_964432445.1). Lineage (GTDB taxonomy): Bacteria > Chloroflexota > Anaerolineae > Aggregatilineales > UBA2796 > JBBRMW01. The sequence goes on along the minus strand of CAYSOC010000040.1, from coordinate 22,460 downwards.
GACTGAAGTCAACACAGATATATGGGAACGACTTTCAAAATTCAGCTATTTACCTGAGATAGAGGGGCTTTCTATAGAAGAAGCACAGCGCATCATAGAAACATGGCATTCTTACGGGATAAAAGGTTTGGGGGAAAAGTTCTTCAGGATTTGTGGGAAGGACAAACAATATATCAGCGAAGCCGCGCGTATATTCAAAAAAGCTGCCTCTCCTGAAGATGAAGATAGAAATAGACGAGGATCGCCTGGAAATATATCAGAATCGCTTCTGGGGGCGATGTTATCCGAACGCTATGCTGAGGGATTGAATAGCCATGTCAAAACCATGCTGGACCGTTTGGACAAAACCCCTATTATCGGAGACAAAAACCTGGCAGAAATTTTTTTCTATATTGCTGCGATTGATGCGATTGAATCGGAAGCCAGGCCAATCTTGCAAATAGATATTCTTGCGGATGCACTTGGGACAAATGTGGAAACACTTTATAGCAAGGTTTTTAAACGCTTTAGCAAGGAAACTGCCCTTACTTCGCGCCCCAGCACTGATGTGCAGACCAGGCATCCCAAAATTGCGAAGGCAGCAATTCGGATTGCGAGAAAGCAATATAGTCCCGCTTACGTCGCTCATATATATTGTAACTTGGCACAAGTGGCGCGAAGAATGTTTTTGGATAAGGATAATAAGAGTCGCAATCGTTCAACATCGTCAATGCGCCTGTTGCGGAACAATATTAGTAAATGGAATTACCTGTCTCAGTATTTCTTTGAAACTGATGATCCAGAAAATAAAGAGCTAGGGCTAAAACTGGCAGAGGCTATATATGATGTCGAACCTGACAACCTCTTTCTACTTGTTGCTTATGCCCGGTTGCTCCGCAAAACAAAACGCTTTGAAGTCGCCCTTAGTCACTTTGAAGATGACTTGCGAATCTACCCCGGAATGAAGGATAGAGCCTATTACTATGAGTGGGGTACATGCTTGGGCGAATATAACAAACATCAACTAGATATATTACTTTCTGCCCTTTCACTATCAGATATTGTTCCTGATCGAGATGCAACAAGTTTCAACAATCAGCGTGTAAAAGCCTCGCTTACAGGCTTGGGCGAGGCTTTTAATCGTATCCACCAAGGGGGTAAAAAATTAATTTATCTGAAGGCTAGTGCTGCTGCTGTATGGATAGGATTTAAGGCGGACCTCGATGAAGCTACGAGAAAAACGCTTACCGATCTGAATAACAGCCACAGGCGATATTACTTTACCGGGGAATTCAATTTGAATACGGCACTTGACACACTCATCTCCGGGACTCGATCCGTGTATGAAGAGTCCCATCGGCAATTGCCATCTGGGTTGCTAACCCCATTTTACCAAACAAATCAGGATAAAAATCGCCCTTTGCCTTTTGATGATATCTTTAAATTCAAGAAACTTGTAAACTTTTTTACAAACCGTGAATAAATCTGCGTCAACAGAGCATTGTATTTCAAGCAATTTGCTCTATTTCTGAGCATGGGTCGGGCTTGCCCGACCCGTTTAAATCAGGTCACTTTGGCCTGCTCGATATATTCCAGCGACTGGTGGCGGAAATAGGTGTTATACAGTTCCGCGTAGTGTCCACCACTCGCCAGGAGTTGCTCGTGATTGCCCTCTTCGATAATCTTGCCCTGCTTGAGGACAATAATCCGATCTGCGTTGCGTACCGTTGATAGACGGTGCGCGATCACAATCGAGGTTCGCCCTTCCAGTACCGTATCCAGCCCTTCTTGAATAAGCGTTTCCGTGAATGGGTCTACACTCGCCGTTGCTTCATCCAGGATGAAGATGGATGGATTCTGAAGCTGCACACGCGCCAACGCCACCAGTTGCCGCTGACCCATTGACAAGTTGCCACCACGTTCGCCTACCTCGGTTTGCAAGCCGTTCGGCAACGCCTTGATCCAGTCACCACCACCGACCAGATGCGCTACCGCCTCGACTTCTTCATCCGACGCGCCGGTCTTGCCATAGCGAATATTATTCAGCACAGTACCATCGAACAGGAACGGCGTCTGCGTCACAATACCCAGCCTTGACCGATATTTGGAAAGGTCAAGGGAGCGTATATCTACGCCATCAATCAGCAATCGCCCGCCTTGAAACTCGTAGAAGCGCGCGATCAGTTTCCCGATGCTGGATTTACCCGATCCGGTATGCCCAACAAGTGCCAGCGTCTCACCTGCATGGATCGTCATTGAGAAGTTTTCCAGCACAGGTTCGTCTTCCTTGTAGCTGAAATACATTTTCTCGAACCTGATCTCGCCTTTGATCTCTGGCAGTGTACGATTATCGTTCTGGACAACCTTTGGTTCGGCGTCCAACAGTGCAAAGACGCGCTCACTGGCAGCCAGGCCAAGCTGGAACTGACTCCAGAAGGAAGCAATGCTCGTCAGCGGGAACCAGAACAATTGCAAGCCCTGGATGAACAGATACCATTCACCCGGTGAGAGCGTTCCCTCACGCGAGGTAATGCCACCGAAGTAGACAATCGCAGCCGTGCCGATACCAGAAAGTGTGTTCAGGATCGGGAAGATGCCGCTAAAGACGTAGCCTGTGCGGATGTTGATCCGAAACGCCTGTTTATTGACCTGTAGAAACTCGTCATATACAGCCTGTTCCTGCCGGAAGGTCTTGGCGACACTGATCCCGCTGACCGTTTCCTGTACATGCGCGCTGACTTCTGCGGTGGCGCGGCGCGATTGTGTGATCGTCTGGCGCGCGATCTTGCGGAAGGCCAACGCCGATACGATGATGAACGGGGCAAGCGCCAACACCATCACTGACAGGCGTACATTGATCGAAAACAGATAGCCCATCAGTAGAACAATCAGCAGAAGTTGACTGAGCAGGTCTACAATGAGCGATATAGTTTGCGAGAACTGCTGTGTATCCGAAGTCACGCGGCTGACGATCTTCCCGCTTGGATAGGTGTCGTAAAACGAGAGATCGCGCTGCGTCACGGCATCGAAGGCATCCTCACGGATTTTGAGGACAACATCCCCAATCACCTGCGCGCTGATACGCCGCCGGAAAAAGTTGAATACCCATGAGAGACAGGCTACCAGCGTCATAATGATCGCTACCTGCAACACCGTTCCGGGGCTGCGATCTCTGGAAATCTGGTCGATCCCGCGCGAAATGACGATTGGCAACCCTGTATCGACCAACGACGCGGCAACAATCACAACTGCTACGAACCCCAACCGCCCAAACTGTGGACGGAAATATTTGAAGATGCGTCCTACCAACTGGCGGTCACTATACGAACGGTCATATGCTTCGGCGTCGAGGCCATCCATCAGAAAGCCCATAGTGTTTCCCTTTTTATGGTAACCAAAGTTACAGACGCGGCGGGCCTTGTTTGACCCGTTCGATCATTACTTCTGTATGGCGATCAGTCCATTGCACTTCCCAACTCATACCATACCGCCAGGGATCAATGGATTCGTTCCACCAGGTGATCCCAATCTCTGCGAAGGGTGCAACGATTTCAGCCGCCTTCTTTGGATCATCGCCGGGGGTCGCGCCGCCATGTACCCAATCCATCGGTGCATCGCTGGTACGATGCTGCTTGATATAGGTCTGTACTTCGCGCCAGTTCTCGACAGTCATGCCACCTTCCCATTTGAGCGGGAAGAATCCATCGTAGCGGGCAGCACGGCGCATCGGCGCTTTGTTAGGCCATCCTCCTGCTACCCAGATCGGAACGCGCGGTTGCTGTACCGGGCGTGGCAGGAAGCGAACAGGCTCGACCTGAAAAGCCTCGCCCTGATAGCTGAACTGTTCACCTTTCCAGAGTCCGGTCATGATGTCCAGCCCTTCATCCAGCTTCTTCGCGCGCTTCTTGTTATCTGTTTCATCGTGGAAGAAACCATAATCCCACTGTACTGGATCGCCCAACCCGACACCGAGCGTCAATCGTCCATTGGAAAGTTGATCCAGTGATACCACTTCGCGCGATAGCTTCCAGGGGCGGCGACGCGCGACAGGCGTGATCATCGTGCCGATCCGTATGTTCTTCGTCACCAGTGCTACCGCCGACAACCCACCCAGGGATCAACCATCGGGTGGAAGCTCGGATCAAAAAAGATATGATCCCATATAAAGAAGCCGTCCCAGCCCACCTCTTCCGCAGTTCTGGCGAGGTCTGCGAGGACGCGCGGATCAGCAAAGTCTCCGAACGCAGGCAGGTTTGCGGCGAACTTCATGCCGCACCGCCTGCGGTCTCGGTTTCCAGTGGTGGCAGCGCCATATCATAGCGCGCGAAGATGCGGCGATAGTCTGGCGAACGGCGCAGCAATTCATCATGTGTACCCTGCGCGACGAGTTTGCCACCTTCCATCACCAGAATATGATCTGCCCAGCGAATCTGGCTCAGACGATGGGTGATCAACAAAGTGGTACGGCCTTCCTGCGCCCGCTGGATCGCCTTCTGGATTTCATCTTCCGTTGCGCTGTCGATAGCACTGGTGGAGTCGTCCAGAATCAGGATGCGCGGATCGCTCATGAAGGCACGTGCCAGCGCGATACGCTGCCGCTGCCCCCCGGAGAGTGTCACACCACGTTCACCAATCACCGTCTCGTAACCTTGCGCAAAAGTCAGGATAAAGTCGTGCGCCTGTGCTTCTTTTGCGGCGTGTTCGATCCGTTCACGCGGCGCGTTCGGATTGCTGAACCCGATGTTCTCCGCGATGCTGCGGGAGAACAGGAATACATCCTGCTCAATTCTGGAGATTTGCGAACGGAGTGCCGATAAATCCCAGTCTTTCACGTCCACACCATCAATGAAGATGCGCCCACGTGTGGCGTCATAGGTGCGGTTGACCAACTGTGTCAGTGTCGTTTTGCCTGATCCGGTCTGTCCAACGATGGCGACAGTCTGCCCCGGTTGCACTGTAAAGCTGATGTTCTGTATAACGGGCTTGCCGCCATCATAACCAAACGATACATTCTCGAACCTGATCTCGCCGTTGATCGGCTCTTTGTAGCCGCCCTTGTTCTCGTCAAGGTCGCTCTCTGCGGTGATGATATGCAGGATACGTTCTGCGCCTGCAATGCCGAACTGTACCAGTGAGAAGGAAAAGATCGATATGAAAGTCGGGAAGCGGAACAAGCCGATCAAGCCCATGAAGGCGATTAGTTCCGAAACCTTCAATTCATTGTTGGCAAACATATTGGCGGCGTGCAGAAAGGCAACGCCAATTGCACCGCCAAGCAGCAGCACAGGCAGGTAACGCGATTCGATTTGCCCCTGTCGGACAAAGAAATCACGGAACAAGCGGGCATTTTGCTTGAACTTCTTGCGTTCAAATTCTTCCTGTGCGCTGGCTTTGACAACTTCGATCCCGCTGATCGTCTCTTCCAGGCCTGCGTTCAGCTTGCCGTACTGGTCACGCTGACGATAGGCTACCGGGTTCAGTTCCGCCATATAGCGGCGAAGCGCGATGATATAGAGAATCACGAAGATGGTTGGAACAAGCAGTAGTTGCAACCGGATTTGTGCGATGAAGAACATCGGCACAGCGATTCCGATAACAGTATTGAAGATGAAAAACACACCGGGGTTGATCATGCCGTTCAACTGGCGTGTATCTTCCGTTGCACGCGCCATGATGTCGCCGACGCGCTGCCGATCATGGAAAGTCTGGCTCTTGCCAAGCAGTTTTACATAAAGTTCATGGCGGGCATCGGCATCGAGATGTTGTGCGATTGTTTCGATGCTGAGGGACTGCGCCAGATCGGTCAGACCGCTGATCAGCAGTACCACCAGAATAAGTATTGAAATACGGATTAGCCCATCGGGGGATGTCGGGTTGAAAATCTCTTCGGCGGCGTGTCCGACCAACACCGGCCCCTGTGCGAACGTGATATTGCTCAGAACGGAAAAGGCGAATGCACCAAAAGCCAATAGCGGATAGTCCAACACATGCGAAATGATCCAGCGGATTGGACCGCGATGATCATATTCCTTTGCGCCGGAAACGGAGAATTCGCTACGCTTTGCGGTTTGCTGCATAGTTGACCTCTCTTGAACAGATGTTCCGTAACAGGTGAAGTTTACCGGAAATTCGGGTTTATGGCAAGGTGTATTTATAGTTCAGAGAGGTTCATATCGGACATCGCAGGGTAGCGAGGGAGAACAAGCCAAAAGGATTTTTGAAGTTATTGCGTTGCTTTTTCCAAAAATCAGTGTTATTCTAAAAGAGACTAGTCGGTCTTAAATATTAAGCAATGGGCAAAGGTCAACGCACCCGCGAAGCAATTCTTGAACGCGCTGTTATCCTCTTCAACCAGAAGGGATATACGGGCGTTTCCCTTTCCGATATTATGGAAGCAACCGGACTCCAGAAAGGCGGCATCTACAATCATTTCGAGAGCAAGGAAAAACTTGCGGTAGAAGCATTCGATTATGGGTTCAAAGTGACCGGGCGTGCATTGCTTCAATCAATGGCAGGTCAAACCAAACCGATAGATCGACTTCGTGGGTTCATCGGCTTTTTTCATGACTATTTCCGAAAACCGCCTCTTGTTGGCGGATGTATCATCCTGAATACGGCTGTCGATTCCGATGACTCCAACCCCGCGTTGATGATACGGGCGAGGCAGGCGATGGATAGCTGGCGCGAACTGTTGCTCCGCATAGTAGAGCGCGGGATTGCACAGGGGCAAATTCAGGAAAATATCGAATCGGAAAAACTGGTGTCTGTCATCATCGCTACGCTGGAAGGCGCAATGATGATGAGCAAACTTTACGATGATTCGCGTCATATGGAATATGCAGTTGAGCATCTGTTGGCGCTGGTCGAAAGCATCATTCAAACGTAATCAGTCGTCTCTTTTTTTTGTCCAGAAAACCGACTAATCGGTCTGAAATGGGAGTAACTATCAAAATGTCCAGCACACTTGTCACTATGCCAGAGAGCATTGTTATGGCGCGTTTTCAGGATTGTGATCCATTCGGGCATCTCAATAATGCCCGCTATATTGATTACTTCCTGAACGCGCGTGAAGATCACCTGATCCAGTTCTACAATTTCAATATCTATCAACACACGCAGCAAAATCAGGCGGGATGGGTCGTCACACACACAGAGATCAGCTATCTGCGCCCGGTCAATGTCACCGAGGAAGTTGTCATACGGACTTGTTTGATACAGTTCGGGGATTCACAGATTACGGTTGAAGGCGCGATGCTGGATAAAACTACAAGAAAGGTGAAGGCGTTTGGCTGGATGCAATTCGCTTATGTGAGCCTCCAAACCGGGCGTATGGCTTCTCACTCGGAGGATTTGATCCGGCTTTTCTCCTCGGTGCAAATGGATCAGAACATCTATGAGGCTGGCTTTCTGGCGCGGCTGGAAGCATTGCGCAAGCCAGGTGTAGTTGTTCCCCAGCCTGCTGTCTGATTATCATCTATGGACGGGCAGAAAATGCCCGTCCCTGATGTTATTGGAATGCAGCGACAGCATCCGCAGAGTTGATCGCCGTGCCAGACCATTCCTTGTCGATGCGTTTCAGTAACCCGGTCAACACATCCTTTGAGCCGATTTCGAAAAATCTTGTTGCGCCGAGTTTATTCAAGGCGCGCACACATTCCGTCCAGCGTACCGGAGAGGTGAGTTGCAGGCCGAGAGCGTGCCGAATTTCTTCAACGGTACGCAAAGGTTGCACAAGAGCGTTGCTGATCACAGGGTAGCCCGGTGCAACGAATGGCGTCTCTGCCATCGCTTTGTTAAATCCTTCCGAAGCCTGTTGCATAAGGGGGGAATGTGCCGCGACGCTGACCGCCAGTTTCAATGCACGTTTGACGCCGCGTTCCTTTGCGATCTCCAATGCGCGTTCCAGTGCTGCGCTATCGCCGGAAATGACCACCTGACCGGGACAGTTATCATTGGCAACAACCAACGGTTTACCTGTTTCGGTGCGCGCCGCTGCACAAATGGATTCAGCCTCTTCGACGGTTGGGCCGAGCAACGCGGCCATTGCGCCGGGGTGCGCCTGTCCCGCTTCCTTCATCAAGCGTGCGCGTTCCCGTACCAGCTTTACGCCTGCCTCATAGGGAAGCGCTCCGGCTGCTGTGAGCGCGGTCAATTCACCGAGGCTGTGGCCTGCCGCGCCGAGAGGTGTCAATGCCCCATGTTTCGCTTCCAGCGCACGCAGAATAGCGATGCTGGCAATGTATAACGCTGGTTGTGTGTTGATGGTGTCGTCGAGTTGCTCGGTTGGCCCCTCTGCCATCATTTTGGAAAAAGGGAGGCCAAGTATCTGATCGGCTTGTTCGAGAATCGCAGCGGCTTCGGGATAGACACGGGCGACATCGGCAGCCATACCAACGACTTGCGACCCCTGCCCCGGAAACAGAAACGCCGTCATAGAAAGATCGGGCATATTCGTCATTTATTCCTTGCTGAATCAAACCCCGTTTGTGGGCTTGGCGAAATACATTTTACCTGCTGCTGTCTGGATCATGCGTATGACAACAACCTCTATAGTCCGATCAATGAACTTTTTGCCCTCTTCAACGACCACCATTGTGCCGTCCGGCAGATAGCCAACACCCTGATTTGGTTCACGGCCTTCCTGAATCACGTGGATGATCAGTTTCTCGTTTGGGAGGTACATTGCCTTGACCGCATTTGCCAGATCGTTGATGTTCATGACCGAGACACCCTGCAATTTGGCAATGCCGTTCAGGTTGAAATCATTCGTCATGAGTTGGGCATTCATCTGACGGGCAACCAGCACCAGTTTGTCATCGACTTCACGTATGCCGTCTATATCGGCGTCGATAATTTTGACAGGTGCAGGGCTTTCTTTCTGCAATTGTTCGAGGATTTCCAGACCACGACGCCCACGCGCCCGCTTGATTACATCGGAGGAATCGGCAATGTGCTGTAATTCCGCGAGGACAAAGCGCGGCACAATCAGCGTTCCAAGCAAGAACCCGGCTTTGCTGATGTCCAAAATACGCCCGTCAATGATTACGCTGGTATCCAGCAAAATGTTCGCATCCTGATGGATTGCACCTGTGGCAATTGACGGTTCCGCAGGGCGTGCCATCCGCCCGATCATCGCGTTCAAATCGTCGGCGCGCGTAGCAACGATCAGGATCATGATGTAGGTAATGGCCGCACCGACGACTGTTGGCGCATATTGTCCGAACGGCGACGGAAGCTGGGTCAATGGAATAGAAAGCAACGCCGCCATGACCAGACCGATCACGAACCCGATAATCGAGAGGGTGAGCGTCTCGGCGGGCGCAGTGGTGATCAGGCGGCGGGCAAAGCGTGCCGGGCGTGTCGTGAAATAGGGCGTCAGCACCAGACCAGCAATCGAGCCGACCAAGCCGAATATCAACGCAAACAGATCGGTGCGTTGGCCTTCCGAAATTTGTACGCCAAAGCGCGCGCCCAAAATGGTGACAATGACCATTCCAATCAGGCGGAGTGCGAGTTCCCATGTCATGGTGTTGCGGCGCGTGCCTCCGCATCCAGCAGATCGTAACGACGCAACCACTCCATCAGTTGTTCTTCGGCGGGTTCAGTCAGCATCGGGCCACGATCTACCCCGCGCGGGCTTGCGCCCGGCGAAAGCGGAGTCGGCGTGCTGATCGGCAAATCCTCGCCGGGATTGGCAATGACAAGCGTCGGAACGGAAAGGAATCCCGTCCATTCCAGGACGCGGTTTTCGACGGTGCGATCCTGATCAATGTACAACTCCCGATAGGGAACGGATTCACGCTCCAGAACGCGCTTTGCCAGAGAAACAAAGGGACACGGGCTGGTACGGCTGTACATTACGAGTTCATATTTACTCATGAATAATTCCTTCTTTCCCCTATTTTAACGCTTTGGGGTTGCGGCGGGCATAGTTGGCGCGAAGGTTGGGACGCTGGTTGCTGGTGAATTTATTACCTGCCCTTTGGGATCAAGGAAGCACATCAGGCCATCAACGATGCCTTGTGCCGCCTTTTCCGGGTGATTTTTCAATAGCTCCCGGTCATAGTACAAAAAGCCCAATTCCAGAATTGCCGCCGGGGTGCGCTGCGAGACTTCCCGGAAGGCGTGATAATATAGCATATCGTTCGTGACCGACCATCCCGTATGTTCCAGCCCGGTCACTCTACTATAATGATCGCGTATGCAATCCACAAGGCGCAAGTCTTGATCACGAACTGTTAATCGTCCTTCTGGCCCAACAACCTTAAAACCGCTGTGATCGTAGCCATCCTGAAAATTCAGGCAAGAATCGGCGTGGATACTAAGCACGACAGCCGCTTCATAGGGTTTGTTTGGGTCAACCAGACGCATATCCCATTCATCCAGCGCATCAACGGTATAGCCGCGCCCACGCAGTGCCGCGATAACACGATCTCCTACGTTAGTCGTTACCGAAAGTTCCGTAAGGGTTGGTTCATCGTTGCAGACTGCGCCCGGATCAGGATGGCCTTTGGTTGTACCACGTTGCGCTATCCCGGAGTGTCCGCGAATGAAGCCAATCCGGTTGAACCAGGGCGGCGTCGGGATCGCTGTTGGCGTCGTTTCGCCGCGTGCCTGTGTTGAATAGGCAATCGCAAGGTTCTGGCGCGTTTTGAGTGAGAGCGAATCGTTATCGGTGAAGGATGCGAAAATTGTTGCCACAATGACGGAAACAGCAAAAACGATCACCAGTGAACGCGCTGCACTAAAAACAGTGATCAGCGTGAGCAAACCGCGATTTTTCGGTTCACTCCGTTTGCGGGCGATTTCCTCTGCACGCAGTGATTTTTTGGTTCCAGAAGGTAACGGCGATACGATAGGCGCAGCAGTCCCATCAGACGGTGTATCTTCAATAAATTCCGGCGGACGTACCTCAACAGGCGGCACATTCAGCGGGCTGGAAGGCTGCGTTACATCATCCAAAATTAATTATTTCCGGGATCGCTCTCATAACATCCAATATCATACCGCACGCCGTAAGCTGTAACCAAACGCTCACACAACGCAAAGCATACAAGGTTGCCGAAACAAGGATTGCAACCGGGTAGAGAATATACACATAGGTGTACACCTCTATCTCGCGTTAATTTCTGACAATTTTTCTCCTAATCAACATTAATTCAAATTGGCATGATCAGATTGCTATATAATGCGTTTGTTCAAAGAGATGAGCAAGCAGGGGGCTTATCCAATGTACCGTAATGCTTTTTTGCGCATTTTGTTCATTTTTCTATTCGCGTTTGCTATATTCCCAACCCGAACTCAGGCTCGGTCTATCGTTCCAGAACAGAGGCGCGTGAACGATCCTGGACAGGCAGTCAGCGCAGCGCTTGGCCCGAATTATCGCCATGTCCAATTGCCAACACTGCAACAGGCTAAACTCACCGACGGTGCTTTACTTGCCAATGATAATTTTGGCAATTCCGTAGCGCTTTCTGCCGATGGCAATACGGCGCTCGTTGCGGCACATCGGGCAGAAGACATTGGTTTCGGTGAGAACGGTCTTGTATTTGTATTTTTCCGTACTGGCAATAGCTGGTCGCTGCAACAGGTGCTTCGTGCCAACGATCCTGTAGATGTTGATCGATTTGGCTCTGCGGTGGCAGTCTCTGCGGACGGCAACACGGCTGTCATTGGCGCACATTTTGAAGATGACGGTGGCACAACAAACAATGGCGCAGCCTATATTTTTACCCGCAGTGGCTCGATTTGGACGCAACAAGCCAAACTTCTCGCTACCGATAAGGCATCAAACGAACAGTTTGGCGGTACAGTAGCGCTTTCGGCCAATGGTGATACAGCCCTAATCGGCGCAATGGTTGAAGATGACGCCAGTTTGTCTAACAATGGCGCGGTCTATGTGTTTACCCGTAGCGGTTCGATCTGGACACAGGAAGCCAAACTTCTTGCTGCTGACAAAGCAACCGACGACCAATTTGGCAGTTCGGTGGCACTCTCCAGCAACGGCAACACCGCGCTTATCGGTGCAAATTTTGAGGATGATAGCGGTACAACAAACAATGGCGCGGCGTATGTCTTCACGCGCGTTGGTACAGTTTGGACACAGGAAGTAAAACTCCTTGCCACTGACAAGGACAATGGGGATCGTTTTGGTATTTCGACGGCGCTTTCCAGCGATGGGAATACGGCACTGATCGGCGCACATATCGAATCGGATACTGGTACGACCAGTAATGGTGCGGCCTATGCCTTCATCCGCAGCGGTTCGATCTGGACGCAAGAAGCCAAAATTCTTGCTGTTGACAAAGCATCCAATGATCAATTCGGTATTTCAGTGGCCTTGTCCAGCGACGGCAACACCGCCTTGATTGGCGCACATGCCGAAGATGATCCAGGTAGCTCAAATAATGGTGCAGCCTATATTTTTACCCGCAACGCTACAGTTTGGACACAACAGAGCAAACTCATTGCGGCTGATAAAGGGACAGACGATTTCTTTGGAAATACTGTTGCCCTCTCCAGTGATGGCAATACAGCGCTCATCGGCGCTTCACAGGACGATAACGGAAGCACAGCAAATAGTGGTTCGGCTTATGTTTTTGCGGACTCGACGCCAACCGCAACGCCAACCCGAACAGCGACACCAACCCGAACATTGACGTTTACAGCAACGAATACAGCTACTGCCACCCGCACCAGCACATTGACTCCATCGGCTACCGCAACCAGCACAGCAACACGGACAGCAACCAATACGCCGACTTTCACCGTAACTAACACAGCGACACATACAGCCACCTTCACCAATACGCCTGTGCCACCGCGCCCCGATACTATCGGCGTATTCAAAGCAGGAACATTCTATCTGCGCAACAGCAATAGCACAGGTATTGCAGACAGCACAATAACCTTTGGCGGTGCAAATGACCTGCCCGTAGTTGGAGACTGGAATGCTGATGGCATAGATACTATTGGGGTCTATAACACCGGCACAGGTGTTTTATCCCTGAGTGACAGCAATACCACGCCTGCGGTCAATTACACATTGGTATTTGGCGATCCGGGCGATCAACCGTTCGCGGGGCGCTGGACAGCCGATATGACGGGTAGTGGAGTGGGTGTATATCGAGATAGCAATGGCATTCTCTACCAGAAGAAACAACTCACCACCGGATTCAGTGACTACTTCGCCATTTTCGGCAATCCGGGAGATCGTCCCGTTGCAGGCGATTGGGATAATGATGGGTTCGATAGCATTGGTATCTATCGCCCCTCGAACCTGACATGGTATCTGACCAACAACAGCCAGCCAAACGGAATCACCTTTAGCGATATTGACTTCATCTGGGATACCAGCGGCGAGACTCCGATTGCGGGCGATTGGGATGGGGATGGCGACAGTACGCCGGGTGTTTTGTCGAGCAACGGCGTATTCACTTTGCTTTCCAGCACTGGCAGCAGCGGAAGCTATATTATTGCCGTGTTCGGGCCAACGAGCGCCAAGCCAATCGCAGGCAAGTGGATTGCCGCGAATAGTCCATCCGTTGGCGGCGTGATCAATCCAGGCGCAGGGAGTGGATACAACAATACGGATAGCGGAAACGGAGATTAGGAAGGGTTTGGAGACGATTTGGCATCGTCTCCGGTGTTTGCCCTTCGCTGTTTTCGGGGTTATCATTCCGGCGTGTTTAACCTGCTGGAATGAATAATGCTGATTCGTACCTTTCGCCTGACCGATAAATTGACCCATGCGCTGCTGCGGCTGTTTACCTTTGGCGCGGAACTACTGCTGGAATGGCTGGGGCAATTCCGAAATGATTTGACAACGCTTTTGACGGGCATTCTGTTCGGCGTATTGTCTATCTTCCAGCGAGGTCGAACCATCACACAAACAGGCGGCGCGGTCATCGTCCAGCGGGGCGAACAGCGGCGACGTACTTCGATGGCACGGCGTGCAGAAAACATCGAAAGCGTTTCGATGCGCGTCCGCGAAGACCCGTTGCGTACTCAAAACCGTGCGCTCAGTCTGTTCACGGTGATGCTTCTTGGCGTGTTGATTGTGTTGGTGCTATGGTTCACCAGCAATCCACAGGGTCTTGGTGGCAATCGTCCAGTAGCGGGCGGTGGAACATTGCCGACACCGATTCCATCTGCATCACCACGAAGCGTGTTGCCGCCAGCACCCACCACCAAACCAACCGACACGCCGATCCCTGATCCATTGCGAACAGGCGGTAGTATCGTTTACGTACAGCATGAACGCGGCTACGATAACCTGTGGGCAGCGGAAATCAGCCAACCAACGCCGATACGCCTGACCAACGGCCCCGCCGATGATCGTGACCCGGCATGGTCGCCCGATGGTACAAGAATAGCGTTCGCCAGCCACCGTCAGGGCAACTGGGATTTATATCTGATGGATGTTGCCTCACTGCGCGTGACGCAACTTACCTTTACGCCGGGATATGAACGTCATCCTACGTGGTCGCCCGATGGAGCATTCATCGCTTACGAGTCCTATGAAAATAACAATCTGGATATCTGGATCGTCGGCGCGAATGGCAAATCCGAGCCAGTACGCCTGACCGAAAACCCCGCGCCAGACTTTGCGCCAACATGGTCACCGGGATTGGGGCGCGAGATCGCTTTTGTCAGCCTGCGCGATGGCAACCCGGAAATTTATATCAGCAATCTGGATCGTCCCGGTAACCCGCGTGATGCTACTGCGCTGCGATTCACCAACACGCCCGATCTGGATGAGGACTCGCCCGCGTGGGGACCCGATAATCAGTGGATTGCCTATTCTGCACGCGATACACGCGGACTGCAACTGACCTATGTCAAACATAATGGGCAGCCTGCCAGCGAACCAACAGCGCTTGGTCCCGGACGTGAACCGGGTTGGGCTCCCAATTCCAGCAGCGTGATTGTTGCGCTCGATGCTACCAGCGGCACAAGTACGACTCTGCTTTCCTATCAGGTCGGGACGGTAGGTGTTGCTGCCACGACTATCTCTTCCAAAAATCGTGCCTTTGCGCCGAACTGGACGAAGGCGACCTTACCTGTTTCGCTGAAGAATAATCCGCCAGCGGTTGAACCACTCAGTCCGGCACTCTATAACGAAGAGATCGGCTACAAGAGCGATACCCCGCCGACGCGCCGTTTGCGCGATCTTTCCGGCGGTAAACCAGCACCCCATACCCTCTATCTGACTGATTCGGTAGATGACTCGTTTGCGACATTGCGCGATGCCGCGCGTAATCGCGTTGGCCTCGATTTCCTCGGAGATCGTGTGGAAATGCTCTGGAAAATTACAGGCGCGGATCGCTATATCCCTGATCCAGGTTTGCCTGTGCAGAACTGGCACTATGCCGGACGTGCCTTCGATTTCGATAAGAATCTGGTCTATACCAGCAACCCGGATGTAGCACCGCCGATTGAAGTGGTGCGTGAGGATGATCCGAACGGGCAAACCTTCTGGCGCATCTATGTGCGCGTGCCGGATTCGCTGCAAAACGGGACGTATGGTGAACCACTCAAGCGCCTGCCTTGGGACTTTGCCAGCCGTTCATCGCTCGATCCGCAAGTGGTGGAGAGCGGCGGAAAACTCAAGGCAACTGTGCCAACTGGCTACTATGTCGATTTCACAGCACTTGCCGAAGATTACGGCTGGACGCGCGTTTCGGCATTGCGTAACTGGCGTGGCTACGCAGGCGGTATTCTATATTGGCAGTTTGAACGGCGCGATGGACTGTCGTGGAACGACGCCATGCTGGAACTGTATACCCAGTCGGCGCTGGAAGGTTTCCTGTCCGGGCCACCACCACGCCCAACGCTGATCCCAACGGAGACGCGCCCGCCACAGGTACGCACGGCGACGCCAATCCCGCCGGATAGACAGCAACCCTGAAATGTTGAGAGCGATAATTTTTCTGTCCCGGCGCTAAAGCACCGGACTATAAACAATAGCAACGTGGCCTGATATGAATTCTCGTTTGATCTATCAATGTTTGGAAAAAGAGATTGCGTGATCATAGATCAAGCGAACAATCAATCTTCCGGGCAGAAAATACGATCATAGCCCGGTGCTTCAGCGCCGGGTTCAAACGCATTTGTTTAATTTCAACATTGTTTATTCTCGTCGCCTGCACCCCCACATCACCCTATCGCCTCTACGACACAGCGCCGACCCTCTTCCCCGCCTTCCGCGTGGATTCAAACGGCGTGCTTGCCATCTGGCACGATGGCGCGAAACTCAACGCGGCGCAGGGTAAATTGCGTGTGCAGTTGCCGCTTGGCATCAAACCGCACGGCTGGCAGATTTATTCAGGGGATGCCGATGAATCCCAACTCCTCTGGCTGGATCAAAAAGGGCGCGAAACCCACCTATACACGGCGCGGCTTTCCGGCGTGTTGCAATTGCTGCGCGGCCCCACAGATGTGAGTACAACGGATACGCTCGAATTTGCTGGATTGACATTATTCTCAAATGATCTGCTCACACTCTGGACAGAACGTAATCCGCTACAACCTGCAACACCACTTTATTTACAGGTGATTGATCAGACCGGGCGACCACGTACAAGCACAAAAATCGCCAGTGACGCGCGCTTCCCGACCCTCACGGTAGATAGTCGCAAGGTCATTCATGCAACATGGCTGGAGCCACAAATCGGCGGAGTGTACGCGATCCGCTACGCGCAAATTTCCAATGAGTCGATAGAGTCCGAACTCATTTCACAGCCTGTCGTTGTCGGCATTATCGCGCCAGAGAAAGATCAGGCAGTGGAGCGTATCGCGTTGTGTACCGACGATTCGTATATCTATCAAATCTGGGGCGAAATCAACAGCACAACCGAACGTGGGCGTATATTTGCTTTTGCGTTCAATGTTGATCCCGTACATCAGTTTGTGCTTTCGGAAGAGGGACGCTGGCCTGTTGCACTCTCGCGCGGAAATCAATGCAAGGTGGCTTTCACCCAAACCTATCCGGTATCATTGACCCTCAGCGAAGGCAAAATCAGCCGCACCGAAATCTTCAGCGAAACTGCGGGGACGCTGGGAGGTGTATCATTGGCAGGCTATAACGGCGTATGGCTCGGCTGGACGACGCTGGAAGCGACAGGCGGGGCGTTCTATGCGCGTCCGGTGAATTAGATCGGGGAGACTATGGCGAATATTGACGTTTCGGACATCAAGCGTGCGATGGTAACAGGCTCGGCAGGCTGGATTGCCAGCAACCTGACGCGAAAACTGGTGGATCAAGGGGTGGAAGTTGTGGCGGTGTGCCGCGATCCGCGCAAAGGCGCACACCTGACCGGGGCGAAAGTGGTACAGGGTGATGTGACCGAACCCGAACGCCTGACCGAACTGGCGCGCGGTTGTGATGTGATCTTTCATGTCGCGGCGGCATTCAGTGATTCCGCAGCCGTGCAATATCGGGTCAATGTGCAGGGTTCGGTGAATGTCGCAGAAGCGGCAAAGGCTGTCGGTGCGGCACGACTGGTACATGTCAGCAGTGTGGCGATTTATGGCTTAGGCCATACCGGGATCATCACCGAGGAGACGGCACAGAATCCTTCTCCACACGATTTTTATCAGCAGAGCAAAAAAATCGGTGAGGATGAAGTCTGGAAATTTGCGCGCAAGTCCGGCCTGCCGACAGCAACGATCCGGCCTTCGTTCGTCTATGGCGCGGGTTCGTCGTTCTGGTCGGGTACGATGTTCGATCTGGCGAAGCGTCTGCCCATTCTGCCGGAATTTGCCGGGAGTGCGCACCCGATTTATATTGATGATGTGGTTGAAATGATGCTCCTGATGGCGATCCATCCTGATGCGGTTGGCGAAGCGTTCAACTGTACGCCCGATCCGGCGATCCCCTGGCGGGAATATCTCGGTGCGTTCGCTAAACTCGCTGGACGTGATAACTGGCGCAAACTCCCGATAGAAACGCTGGCGGTGCTGGTGCGCCCGGTTGAACTATTCCTGCAAATGCGCGGCAATCCCTATGACATCAGCGGCACGATGCGCTTTGTCAACACAGAGGCCACCTATTCCATGCAGAAGGCGCGCGAACTTTTGAACTGGTCGCCCTCGGTCAGCTTTGAAGAAGGGATGGCTGCCTCGGAAGACTGGCTGCTATCGAGGCCTGCGTGATCGAACTTCCCGCGATACTGCTGGCAGTATCTATTCTTGTCTTGATCATCATTGTCATAGCGTGGCTAGTCTGGTGGTTGTTCATTGAAACTGAGGGGGTCTATCTGGGGCGGCGTGTCGTCATCTGGCTGTATGATGTCTATGCTCGCCGCTATGACGGTATCAAAAATTTCAGGCCAGAGTGGGAATCGCGCGCACTGGCACGCCCGCTGCTGGAAAAAATCCCACGAAATGCGCTCATTCTGGATGTGGCAACCGGGACGGGACGCCTGCAACGCGCACTCCACGCCGAGCCGGGTTTTCGCGGAAAGATCATTGGGGTTGATGCCAGCCGCGAAATGCTAAAAATAGCAACCGAACATACAAAAACAGACGTATTCATACAGGCGACAAGTGATCATCTGCCTGTGCCGAGCAATTGCTATGACGTTGTGACCTGTCTGGAAGCGCTCGAATTTATGCCAGATGCGATGGCAGCGATCCAGGAATGCTGGCGTGCGGTCAAACCCGGTGGCCTGCTTTTGATCACCAACCGCAAGGGCATACGCCTCATGCCGGGGAAAGTTATTCCGACACGTACCATGTGCCAACGCCTCGCTGATATGGGCTGGATAGAGGTACGGGCGGAACTCTGGCAGGTGGATTACGATCAAATCTGGGCGCGCAAGCCGGAAGGGAACATATAGCAATGGCAGCAGACTACAAATTCAACGCTGATCGGGTGGCATATTTCGAGGCAACGGGCTGGCGTGCCTATTATGACAAGGCGTGGTTGCTGCTTCTACGGTTGGTGATTTCGTTGTGTCAGGAACAATTTCGGATTCCGTTTCCAGTTTCTTTGCTAGCGGCGTACTATGTAGTGCGCGCGTCGGTAGCGTGGAAACCCGTCGATCATGATGAAAAGAAAGTTCGCTTTTTCTACACCAAATTCTACGACCTGGCGCGGCGCTATTCCGGCCTGAAATTCGATCCAGTGCGTGTTGGGGAGCTGGAACTTGCCTATAACGATGTGCATCGGCGGCTGGTTGGCAAGCCAGACAAGACGGAATTTATCGAAACCATGACCGACCTGCATAGCGCCATCTTCGGGATCAGCCGGGAACAGGCGCGTGAATCTGCCGAACTGCGCGTCCTTGCAAACAATACGGTTGATTTAATTACCGGAAAAACCTCCGCTGACCCCGAAGCCGACTGGAAGAAGCTGGAAGGTTATTTGCAGCAATGCTATCGTTCGCTGGAACGGGAAGTCCGCAAAGGGCAATCTTCGATATGATTCGGGAGAACCGCATCTCATTACATGTTCCACCCGCCCAATCTTACTATTCATACCTCGTGCTACCTTATACATGAAAAATTACTCATCCACGCTGAACACGCCGTAGCCAGCCGCTGTCTTGCCGCCAACGCCCAGTTCCGTCAATCCGCCTTTCAGCCACGTTTTGGCGAAGTCCGATGCTGCTGGCACTCCGCCCCGACGCAGACCAATCGCAAAATGCCAGGTAATCCCCTGCCCGGTGGTCAGGAAAAGAACCGGGTTCGGATCATCGGCGTCATCCGGCTTGGACAGATTGCCGCTGGCGATGCTCTTGTAATAGCGTCCGAAATGGGGCGTCATCACGTCCACATCATAGAGGCGCGTACCGAACGGCAAATCAGCAACCACCGCATGATGAAAAATACACATGCCCGCCTTGTCATTGCTGCCGAAGACAGCGCGAAAAGCCTGAACAGTTAGACCCAATTCATCCTCAGCACTCAACAACGCAAACATTGTCGGAACGTCAACACTGCCATCGTTTTTTACTGCTTGTTTAAATGGGTCTTTCGCATCTTTTACTTCATGAGGCTCAACCGCTTTCACAAAGCCTTCCTGTGCCTTTTCGCGTGCTTCACCATTCTCAGCGGCGATCCAATCTCCCAACTCCCTGAGCGCAAATTGTTGAAGATGGGCGGGCATTCCAAGTTTTTCCGCAATCGTATAGAGCGCATAAGCACGCGCCAGCCCCTTCAGGCTACTACCTGGGATGATCGGCAAGCCCGTGATATATTGCACCGTGATCCCGGTCTCCAGGACGGATTCGCTGCCAAGCCCAAGTATCATACGCGATAAGGCTGTTCCCCTGAAACGCTCTGTACCTTCGGTTTGCGCCTGCCAGCGTACATATTGTGCCTGCCAGAGACGCACCCATTCCCGATTGCCATTGCGCTCCGCGATTTCAAATTGCGAGAGCAGTTCCTGAAACCATTTGTCGCGCCACTTACGGCGACGCTCATCCGGCACATCGCGGTTGTCGATCACTTCCTGTGGTACATAGCGGGATAGGATCAAGCTCAGGTTTTCGCTGGCTTCGGCTGCGTGATTTTCCAGAAATTTCTGCACATCCTGCGGCAAGAGATAAGTCAGGTTAGGCATCTCCCCATCCTTTCGCTTCGGCAAAGCGTTTGAGCCAGTTTACATAGTTGAGCGTTTCGACTTGCGCTACACGGAACGCGACGCTGTTTTGTTGACAGATATAAGTGAGCAAATCGGTTTCGAGGATGTTGTCATTGGTGCGACGCAGAAACGCCAGTACCCACGTCGAAAGGTGATTTTGCAACTGGTCATGCGCGCGATTGCCCTGTTCGGCTTGGTGGCGCAGATAGTCGAGCGCTGGCCCCAACCCATTTCCATGAATCATGATGGCAAAACTGCGCACCAACTGGGCATACTCGTTGCGATAGGGCGTGCCATCAATTTTTTCGACCTGTTTCCAGGCGTCGTCGGCGCGCTCTTGTTCCAAACTTCGATGTGGCATGTTCGACATTCCGGGTCAATCCTCGCTTCCGTGCCAATGCTTCGCTACCAGACCCTGCCCTGTTGTTTCATCCCCGCCGAGGTGCATACGCACAGGTATCCTGTTTCTGTCCGAAATCCACGCGAATACGCTCTCAGGTTTGTCGGATGCCAGTTCGCCAAGCGCCTCTGTCCGAACCTGATTGGCGGTGATTGTGCTGAACAGCAGCGTATCCGCTGGCAGCGATTCAGTTGTCCACAGTGCGCCGTTTTCAACCGTTTTGTTAAACGGCTCGATTCGGATGTGCGTGCTGATTTCGGTGCTGTGCGTGACAAAATCACGGAAGACATCATCGGCGACGATCACCAGACTCGATTGGATTTTGTCGCGCCAGTAAGCATATTCGTCGCTGGCAGGTAGCGCATTCGTCGCTATCGATTCTCCCAACTGTTGAACACGCTCATCGGCGACGGCACTGAATGCGAATTCCTCCAGAACCAATTGCGGCGTGCGCACGCGCAAATCCGCCACTACGCAATTTGCCCCGACATATGCTTGTTCCATCGACGGCGTCGGGAGCGTAATACCCAAATTCCACTCTGCCCGTGCCAGTTCTCGCCCATAACGTGCCAACACATCCGGGCAGGTGATATAAGCGAAGATGCCCAATACTGAACGCACCGGAAACAACAAGATGTGCGCCGCGCCGACAGCGAGACAGCCCGCTGCCTGATCTGGTTCATTTTCTCCCGGTGGTGGGCCAAATACCGCCGTTGCAGTGACATCTTCAAGATCGAAGTGACTGCGTAACGCCCCTTTGATGCCGCTGCCTGGAACGACGGGATAAAACGTGGTGCGTTCGCGCTGAATCGGTTGATCGATTGCCGCAACGCTTGCGCCGATCCCGACATGCAGCGGCGACTCCGTGTAAAAATATAAAAGTGTAGATGGCATTGAATATGCACCCTTTTCGATTGGTGTCCGATGTCGAACAAAACTACTGACGTGCGGCCTATTGATGGGGATCGCCCCAGATGAACACGCCATTGAAGCGTTTTTGGGCGTCGTTCATGAACTGATCGAGGATATGCCAATCAATCTGTTTGGGGCCACCACGCGAACGGAACAACGTCAAAACCGGGTAAATCTGATTGTTGATCAGGCGTATCTGGGCGTGCAGCGGCGAAGCGCGTCGCCCGCCTTGCGTGTAACCGAACATATCCTGTCGGGGACGGTATATGTCGTTTCGTAGGATCGAAAACAGCGCCTGATTCGCTTCCTCAGCACTAGACAGCGGCGTTTGACCGATCAGGATGCGACTCCAGCGCGGATGCAGGATCGGATAATCCGGGAGTTGGTTGACAGTAGCGGTTTTCTTCAAATAGGCATCTAACCACAGCTTGATCGCATCGCCATATTGCTCTGGCGTTTGAAACTGCCAATCCCGGTTCTGCGTGACCTGTAGCGCCCCGAACATGCGCCGCGAACGCTTGCCCAAACCACCAAGCAGCAGCCATACCGAGGTCGCCAGTGTCGCCCGCGTGGGGATAG
>CAYSOC010000039.1:30092-42846 GCA_964432445.1 uncultured Anaerolineaceae bacterium | reverse complement strand
GCGCTTCAACGACTTGCTGGCTTACGCCGCCTAATGCGCAAAGTCTAGCTTAGAAATTGTCTGAAAAGGATTGACCCCTATCCCCCACCCTTTCCCCGCAGGCAGGGAAAGGGAGTTAACACCCTGGTTTGGAAGTCCCTCCTCGTTTACGGGGAGGGATTTAGGGTGGGGTTTATTGGGCTTTTCTGGCAATCGTCTCAGGGGCTGGATGTTGACGCACAGTCAAAATGGAAAAAAGTCAGCCGTGCAGCGACCTTCCAGAATCGATCAATGATATGACCAGACTTCTTCACCATTCATGACAGCAGCGACCTGCTGAGGAAAAGTACGGAAACTGATGGGTTTGGCGATGAAACCGTTGAAGCCTTTTTCCTGTAATTTGGGGAGGACTGAACCCGCATCTGTCGCGGAGACGGCAACAATCGGAATGCCGTCGAACTCCGGATTGGCGCGGATTTGATCGAACACATCGAATCCGGTCAGAGGGACGGGCAACATCAAATCCAGCAGAATGAGGTGTACCGGGGCGAATGCGCGCAGGCGTAATACAGCGTCCTTGCCCCAGCGATCAAAAGCGATTGTTGCGCCCTGGGCTTCCAGCATAAACTGGGCTATCGAACGGTTGCCTACATCATCTTCGACAATGAAAATTCTTTTCCCGGAAAGCAACATGATGCCCCGCCATTCTTAACTTAAACAATCTATATCAGAATGTGTTCATCGGTAGTGTCTCAAAAAATATTCTAACACACTATCGCAACAACCAAACATGCTTGCCGTCTAACAGATTTTGAATAGCAATCTCAAATTTGTTTGGGTCAAACGGCTTGCCGATACACCCATCGAACCCGGCATCCATCAGGCGATCCATATCGTCGCTCATGACGCTGGCGGTGATCGCTGCGATACACGTTGATTGAAATGCAGGCAAGGCGCGCAGCATCTCCAGAACCTGAATGCCGTTATAGGGCATCAACTGAATATCGAGCAGGATTAAATCCGGCTTTTGCGGGAGCGCCGTAATCCGCGCTACAATATTTCGGCTGCTTTCAAAACAGACCACCTGTCCCGGTGCATCGTAGCCAAGTATCTGGGTCAGCAAAATTTCGATGACTTCCCGGTTCATCTCATCATCTTCGACATATAGAATGGTGGGATAGCTCATTCCGACGCCTCCATAAAACCTTGTACATTCCGGGTTTGATCGGTCCGGGTCGGTCCGGGGTGGATACATGCGCGATCCATAGCGGGGTGAATGCCGCGAGGACGGTGAAATTGAAGGGCAGAAAGGTAGCGGACGTTCGTCGTGGAACTTGCATGAATGGTTCCGCGCTATTTGATACTGTTTATACAATATACACCGATC
The DNA here is from genome assembly GCA_964432445.1 of uncultured Anaerolineaceae bacterium. Classification (GTDB taxonomy): domain Bacteria; phylum Chloroflexota; class Anaerolineae; order Aggregatilineales; family UBA2796; genus JBBRMW01. Next base: position 41,480 of record CAYSOC010000039.1, on the reverse strand, counting down.
TATGCCAAATGGATCGGTGCAGATTTTCTATCCTCTACATAAACAGCTTGAGTCTTGCAAAATCCTGTTTCAATACATCCTTCTGGCTGGCAGTGTATAGAACGACGGCGGGGTGATAAAGCGGCACAACATGAATCTCACCATAATTCAGACGGGTTTTGATCAGCTTGCCATGAATTTTGCTGATTGTTTCTTTCTTTTCCGGCAAATCCAGCTTTTTCAGGATGTATTGCATCGCAAAGCGCCCCAGCGTGGCAATGATCGCGGGCTGGATAATATCGATCAGCCGATCTACAAACGGAACATAATAGGCGATCTCTTCGGGCGTTGGCTCACGCTTTTCGCCGGGAAAATCCAGCACAAGGTTGGTCAGGAATACATTCTCGCGCTTGAGTTGAATCGAGTTCAGCATTTCCGCGAGGACTTCGCCCGATGGTCCGCAAAACGGTTTGCCCTGTGTCGCTTCGGTTTTCCCTGGCGATTCCCCGATAAACATGATCCGTGCGTTCAAGCTACCTTCTCCCAATACCGGGAAATAGCGATTCAGTGTGCGCACAGTGTATAAAGGCGAAGTCGTGGCATTCACCAGATCATGGCGGAGCGCCTTGAACAGTTCTTCCTTGTGCAGATTGGTTTCCGCATTCGGGCGCGGCATAACTGGCTTTGTAGCAACCGTTCCCTGGATGGCCTTAACAAGTTGTTCCACATCGAAGGTGAAACGCTGGTGGCTGATCTCGATGGCGTTACGGCGCACCAATCCCGCCAAATCTTCCGGCACTTCGCCAGGAGCGGGCATCTTTGCGCGCCCGACGAGAACCGGAATCACGAGTTTTTTTTGTTTCAGGGCGCTGGCGATCTCAATGCGCACAAAATCATTCCACTGTTCCAGCCGACGATTGCCAGATTCATCGACCAGACTGGCCCATTGTGGCCCGATGATCGCCAGCAGCACATCACATTCGGCAACGGCATCCTCAATCGCCGTCACAAAATCGATCCCCGGCTTCAGGCTGTCCACATCAATGAAGATGTCATCCCGATCAAAGTGCTGCAACAGATTATCATATAAGCGTCCAACATAGCCTTCGCTATCCTGTCGCCTGTAATTAATAAAGATGCGGCTCATTGATGGGATGTCTCCGATACTCGTCTATCCCTGATTTTACCCTAAAACGCGATTTTTCAGGACGAAAAACAGCTTCGCAAGGATAAAGAAAAGCTAAATCCCGGCACTAGCGAACCCGGCGCGGATTCATCCGATAGAGATATGAGATTTCTTCCGGCTTCGTGATGCAGACATCCAAATCCTGCAAAAGGCCATCGTGCAGACCATAAATCCAGCCATGTACCGCCAGTTCCTGCCCGCGATTCCATGCGCTCTGGACAATCGTCGTATGACAAACATTGTTGACCTGTTCGATCACGTTGAGTTCACACAGCTTGTTGACGCGCTCGTTTTCATCGGGGATAGAGTCGAGGATTTCCTCATATTTCTGATAGACATCCTTGATATGGCGCAGCCAGTTATCAATTAACCCCAACTGGTTATTCTGCATCGCTGCACGCACGCCGCCACAGCCATAGTGTCCACAAACAATGATGTGTTTGACTTGCAGCATTTCCACTGCATATTGAATACAGGACAGGCAATTAAAATCGGTATGAACGACGATATTGGCAACATTACGTTGTACGAAAACCTCACCGGGGAGCAGCCCTATAATTTCGTTGGCAGGGACGCGGCTATCCGCGCAGCCAATCCATAGATATTCCGGTGATTGCTGGGCTGCCAGTTTCTCGAAAAATTGAGGATCGCGCTGATTGATCCTGGTCGCCCACGCTCGGTTATTATCAAAGAGATGTTTCAAAACCCGCATATTTCCTCTATTGCAAGCCTACGCATGGAATCCGCCGAGGCGTTGTTCCACAGAAGATAACCCTTTTTGATGGGGGATCGTTACTATGTTTATAGAGGTTGACCAAACCCGGTTGCGTCTACCCCCGGCTTTAGCCGAGGGCTAAACTCAAAGATGGAGTTGCAAGGTGCGTTTCAATCGGACTTGTCAGGAAGCGTGAGAGTAGAGCAGATGTTGATTCTTCTCAAGTAATTATCACATTCTTGAGTTTAGCCCGGTGCTTCAGCGCCGGGTTTATGTGATTTTACTTCTTGCTACCGGATGCCAGCGCTGCGGTTATGCCCAGCCCGATGTAAACCGTTCCGGTCACATAGCGTTGTACGCGGAGAAATTGCATATTGCCGCGCAGCCAGCGTCCCGCATAGCCTGCCAGTAGTGCATACATACTATCGCTGACGAGCGCCATCACTACAAAAATGATGCCGAGGAATAGAATCTGCGGCGCAATACTCCCGCCGCTGGTATCCACAAATTGGGGCAGGAACGCGAAGAAAAACAACGCCGTTTTAGGATTGAGAATAGCGACCATGATGCCTTGCAGGAAAATACGGCGCAGGCTTTCCGGCTTGATGTTTTCGTCGATTGGCTTGTCTTTGGAGCGTAATTTCTGGATGCCCAAATAGATCAGGTAGGCCGCGCCAGCATATTTGACAATATCAAACGCAAGCGCAGACGATAACAGAATCGCAGACAGGCCAAGCGCTGCCGCCAATACGTGGCAGAGGTTGCCGAGTTCCGAACCCAATACCGAAACAAGTCCGGCAGTGCGCCCCTGATCGATGCTCCGCGTAACGACATAGAGTACCACCGGGCCGGGGGTCAGCAGCAATACAACTGCCGCTGGAATAAAGAGTGGAAGGTTTACCGTCGCAAGCAATTCGCCCATGATTCTTCTTCAATTTCTGGAATGGTTGGAGCGTATCATAGATGTTAATTATTTCATATTGTGAACCTGTAATCATCCGCAAAAAACTATTTTCAGCTACACTATCCGGGAATAAGGATTTCACTATGCAGCGCACGATCTATCTGATATTGATCGCCTGTCTGATTATCGTAGTAACCAATCAACAAGTAGAAGCACAACAATCAGCACCTATTCCGGCAGGGTTTGCACTCGCGCGAGAAATGGGTTCACAAAAAGTCGAAATTTCGATTATCGCGCCGGATCGTTCAACGAAGGTCTTGAAGCGACTCGAAGTCCCGATGCCAGATGGATATAGGGAACATACGCTGGTTTATGCGAAAGCCAGTCCGAATGGGAAATGGATTGTGCTTGCCTATGACGACATACGCGGGCGGCGGGTGCAACTAGTGAATGTTAAAACCGGACAGTCTCAGTTTATTACGAATATTGGAAGAATTTCCAGCTATGACTACTCCGATTCAGAAGATAGGCATTTTCCGGTCTGGTCGCCCGATAATAAATTCCTTGCGTTTATCAATTCTCCTTTTGCATATAGCACTCCAGCCCCAACACCGGGTTCGTATGGTCGTCTGGATGATCGGATGACGCTACAGGCTACGGAAACGCCCTTTTCAACATTTGGAATGTACCTGTATTCCATTGAGTCCAATACCCTTATTCCATTTGCTTTAAATCCGTCCCCAAGAAATTTTTTCTGGTCGGGAAAGGGAGGTCTTTTTATCCTCGAAAGAGGGATTGCGCCAAATGCAGGCACACTTGAAGTCTATGGAAATTACGCTAAATCTCACACTCTACGGGAATATACCTTGAGCAGCGCATGTCAGGGTACATGGTCAGATAATTTGCGATATTTTGCCTATGTTTCACGGTGTGTTGATCTGGAAACACTGGTACGGGATGTTTTTGTCTACGATATTTATCAAATGGATATCGAAAGAACCCATCAGATTCGCCAAATCACTATGAATACCAATCTGATTTCTGGTAACGAGCTTCTTGGCCCACTTTACGACTATAGTACGCGATATAGTCTGCTCTGGTTGGGAAATCGTCTGGTGATCGGTACGGCGAGCTATCACTTCATATACGAAGAGGAAGGAAAATCTCGCGCAAGCGATAGCATTGTTGCCAGATTGCAGCTATACAATCCTGTGACGACTGAAACCTACACACTCTTGTCTGAAGCCGCAGACGCACTTACTTACGGATATGGCGAAGTTGCCTTGCGTGCTGCGTCAATGTTGCCGGACACGGAAAATGGTGCGCGTTTTGAAAATAGCAGAACACTGTTGATCAAAATTGATGGTCACGATCTGAACATTACCGGGACATTTGAGTCGGGATGTAATTACCAATGGTCGCCCAAAAGCGCAATCCTTGCCTATGAAGCCTGTTCGCCCCAAATTGGTGACACTTACAAGCCCTATGAGCTACGAAAAATTGTGTTTGTGGATCGGGCAACAAACGACGTTGTTTCGTATTCTGCGGAAGACAGGCAGAGCAGAATTGCAGGGTGGGTTGTATTGAACTAACCCTGACTAGAGCATTTCGATCCGGCGCACGGTCTTGGCCGGATAGCTGCGCGTGCCTGCGCGTGTAAGGATGACTGCGCCCAATCCGGCACAGGAAAGGACTAGCACGATCATTGCCACCAGCGCGCCGAGGAAAGGAATAAATCCACCTATCGCTACCATCACACCTAGCAGAGTCGCGCCGACAATCACCGAAACCATCGGCGGCGCGTAGACCCCGAAGCGTGCCAGCACAATCTTACCGATCACCTCGGCGACGATCACCCACCCCAAAAAGAGGCCAACCAGCAGGGCAAGCGCGAGAATCAGAGCCAAAGGAACGAGGATCACCGGAAAAACCAGCGACAGCGAAACCCGCCAGAGCCAGCCCGCACCTAACGCCGCGAAAATCGTCAGCAGTCCGAGGATACCCGCATTTACCGGAACAGTAGAAATGCAATCTGTCGCGCGCCGTATCCTTAGCGGATACATGACAGCCAAAAGTCCCGCTAGCGCCGCGAATGCCAGCGGGATTCCACAACCGATAAACGCGAAGCGTAGCAACGCTCCCAATGTTACCGCCTTTATCTATGCTGTCTACGCTGCGATTGCACGCACCGGAATACGATAGGTAACGCGACGTTCCTTCTCTAGTCCGCGCATTGCTGCCGCCCACAGCGCAATCGCCGGGACGCTCAGAATCAGCATACCAATCGCCAGCGCGTTACCACGTACCAGTTCGCCAGCAGGCGTGGTGAAATGTGTAGCAATGGAAACCAGTTCGCTCCAGAGTTCATTCATCCGGGCAACCACCATTGTTGTGGTTGCGGTATCCGTCAGCATCGCGGTTATGGCGATTAACACCAATGCCAGCACCGGGATCGCCGTCATCGCAATAGCGAGCATTCCAAGCGCTATTCCCAACCCCATACGGGGGTCATAGGTAGGGCGTTTTCCGCTGGCGAGGGTTTCCATAAACCGCTGTGCGAATCCCTCCGGCGCTTCGATCAGAGCAGCGCTGCGAAGCAAACGATCTGCGCGCCGCATCCGCGCCCAGAGACGGGCATCCTTCGGCGTCCGGTCAAGGTGTGCGTGTAGTTCCTGACGCTCCTCTGGCGAAAGTTGCTGATCGATGGCAAGGTTCATTGCACGTTTGGTTTGTCCAGTGGTCATCTTGCACCTTCAAGAGCTAGTCTCATCGTTGCTGGAGTCTTTGGGGCGCTCATCTTCTCCGCGAGAACCTGGCGCGCCCGGAACAACCGGGATTTGATCGCGCTCTCGGTAGTATCGAGCATTTCCGCGATCTCTACATAACTCATGTCGTACCAGTAACGCAGGACGACGGCCGCCCGATATTCTGGCGAAAGTTCGGCCAGCATCGCCTGAATTGCACGGTTACGTTCGCTGTGAATGACGGCATCTTCCGGCTCTTCGGCATCAGAATTGAGCGCCGGATGTGGGGGCAGACCTTCGTCAATCGACAGCCATGTCAAACGGCGCTTGCGCAACCGATCTATGCAATGATTGGAAGCTATAGATAGTACCCATGTCCGAAATGAGCGTTCGCCATCATAGCGATCCAGATGGGCATAGGCTCTCAAAAAGGCTTCCTGTGCGGCGTCTTCGGATTCGCCGCGCTCTCCCAACATCCGATAACACAGGTTATAAACGGCATTCTGGTGACTCTGTACCAATTCACCGAAGGCTGCCTGATCTCCCGCTACGGCCTGTTCTATCAGGAGTTGTTCTTGTTCAGGGTTCACACAAGCCCCCAATTCGCGTTTCCACAATTAATTTCTATTGTACTGTACGCAGTCAATAGGGGAGGGTTGCAGAGTTTGTGCATTTTTACAAAATTTTTATCACTTTTCCATACTATCAAACAGATTATGCCCTACTTCGATGCACCGTGAAAGGTGGCAATCACCTCGATCTGCCCAATGATATTCTGGTTGAATTCGTCCAGTTCTTCGGCGGGAATCCAATATTCCTGATGAATGGAACTGCCAACAGTCTGTACCTGATAGTGTTGCAGATATTCAGCCTTTACCGAAAAGCGGGTAACATAGCCGACTGGTGGATTGTTATATTTGGCGTTCCAATCGCGGGCGATCTGTTCTGCATAGGTTTGGTTCAATACCGGGTAGAAGATCGGCTGTTCCGGCAGGCGTGGCGGGAAAGCGCGATAGCTGCTCTCCGCAATCAGGTCTAATTCCTGTTGCCCAACGGGGCGATATAAGACAACAACGTTGCTCATGATTTATCCATTTCCCGAAACAGGGCGCTGCTCTGGTGGTACAAAACTGGTTACACTGAATGACACCGGGGCGCTCTTTTGCGTCGTACCATCACCCAGCGTCAGCGTAGCAACCACCTCATGTTGACCATAGGCAAGAGGCCACCAGACTGCATAGGGCGCACTGGTTGCGCTTCCCACAGACTTGCCATCCACGCTGTATTGCACTTCGCGCGCTCCTTCTGGTACGGCGGCGGTGAACCGGATTTGCTGATTCTCGAAAGGCGTTTGCGGCGAGAGTTGAAAAATCGTATAGGGGTCGGGCGAGAGAATGCGAAACGTCGCCGTTGATCCCGGCTTCGCGCCAACATTGGAAATCCGATCCGGCGGTTGCGGAATACCGTTGCGGATCGCCCACTCGCGTGCCTCTTGTGGCAGGACTGCAAAAACCCGATCCACCCGGCGATCTGGCGGTGTATCTTTATCTGCCAGCAATCCGGTAGCGCGGTCTATCGTGAATTTTTGATAGACGTTATCGGGTTGTTTCGGTTCTGTACCGTCGATGAACCAATCCAGGCGCGTGCGCGGACACAGTGGCGTTGGACGCAGGCCAGACATCGCGCAAACTGATACCTGATGCACTCCCGGCATTGGTGGAAAACCTTCTTCGGGCGTGTTATCCAGCACAGCGCGCATGAAATCGTTCCACAAGGGTCCCGCGCCGGTTACGCCGGAAACGTTGATCATCGGCGTGTTATCGGCATTACCAACCCATACCCCGACAACCAGACTCGGCGTATATCCCATTGTCCAGTTATCGCGGAAATCCGTCGTCGTTCCGGTTTTGGCGGCGGCAACCCGCGCAATCTGTAACGCACTATGACTGCCAAATGAAGGCAACCGCGCTTCGTTATCGCTCAGGATGTCATTGATCAGGAAGGCAACACGCGGATCAATTGCAGGGTCACGGTGGGGCGGTTGCTGCCACTGATATAGCAAATTGCCGTCCTTGTCCTTCACTGCCAGCAGATATTCCGGGGTGACAGGGACGCCATTACGCGCAAACGCAGCATAGGCGGCAGTCAATTCCGTTAGCCGTACCTCGCCGCCACCAAGCGTCAGCGAGAGATCGTAGCGGGACGCATCGCCCAGCGTGCGAATGCCGAGTGTTTGCAGCAGGCTCAATAGAGAAGGAACGCCGACGTGATCGAGCGCCACCACTGCCGGGATGTTATAGGAAGAAGCCAGCGCCTCACGGATCGCTACCGGGCCATGTTCGACTTGTGCATAGTTCGAGGGGGTATAGCTTTCGAGGCGGCGCGTTACGAATGGCGTGCGCACATCCAGCAGCATCGTCGCAGGCGTCCAGACATCGGCACGATTCGGATCGAACGCCAGTGCGTAGGTGAATGGCTTGAGCGTCGAGCCGGGTTGACGCGGTGCGAGCGCCATATTGATCGAGCCGCCGATCCGTTCGTTGAAATAATCGACACTGCCGAGCATTGCCATAACCTGCCCGGTTTTGGGATCAAGGGCAACAAGCGCGGCATTGGTGGCGTTGTGTGGCATTTCGCCGGGAGGAGGGTTGTTCAGGCGTGCAATGTCCCGGCACGCGAGTTGTTCGGCGGTTTGCTGCCAATCCAGATCGAGCGTGGTATAAACTTCCAGACCACCCTGATAGACTTTATCTGGATAGCGCTGTTCCAGTTGCGACCAGACCGCCATCACGAAATGCGGCGCTTGAATCGGAAAACGACTGCGCGAATATTGCAGCGGTTGTTTTTCGGCGCTGTCGGCCTGTTCCGTATTGAGATATTCGGCTTCGGTCATCAGGCGCAGTACAACCTTTTGACGTTCCTCGGCTTTCGTCGGCTCAGTCAAGGGGTCGTAGACAGCCGGGGATTGCGGCAATCCTGCCAGCATCGAGCATTCCGCCAGATCGAGCGATTGCGCATCTTTCCCAAAATACACCTGCGCGGCGGCCTGTATGCCATAGGCGAGATTGCCATAATAAGTCTGGTTCAGATAGAGGGCGAGGATTTCATCGCGGCTATAGCGCCCATTTAGTTGCAGGGCAAGAATGATTTCCTTCAGTTTGCGGGTGATAGTGCGTTCAGCGCGTTGACCCGGATCGAGCAGTAAATTACGCGCGACCTGTTGCGTGATAGTGCTGCCACCCGCCCGCACCTCACCGCCACGCAGATTGATCCATAGAGCGCGTAGTATTCCGGCAATATCGACGCCACGGTTGCTGTAAAAATAGCGATCCTCAGTGGCAATGGTCGCCTGCACACAAACCGCCGGAATCTGTGAAAGCGGAATCGCCGTATTGCGTCCACCGTTCGGGTCGATGATCTCATAGAGCAACCGACCCTTGCGATCATAAATCCGTGTACTCGGCAGCGCCAGCCCTGCGCGCAGGTTATCTATCGAAGGCAAGCCTGCGAACAACCAGAAATATACAGCTACTCCGCCGATCAACACCATCAGCAGAAATATGGAGAGGAACTTTTGCCAGCGGCGCAGGCTGCGCCATTTTCGCCACAGTTTCGGGATCATGGAGCCGCTTTTTCAATCTCAAAATCGGTCAGTTTGATAGAATCCCCGATCAATACGCCATTCCTGGTGACGGGTAGACGTTCGCCCCCAAGCGCATCGAATAGCCCAACTCGCAATTCATATTTCCCCGGCGGCGCATCGCGCGGGATATTCAATATCCATTCATCCTTGACGAACTCGCCCGCCTGCCACAGCCGGGTATGGTAACTCACGCTGAAATGTGCGCCGGGAACATCGCGCCATACATTGAACGCACCGCTGACAGGTTCGCCGCCATAGACCTCCACCGCTTTGTTTTCCTTCGGGTCATAGATATGGATAAACACGCTGTAATCCAGGTTTGCGGGCTTGAGCGCCTTCCAGTGCAGCGTCATGAATACGCGCGCGCCTGCGCCGATCTTGTTCCGCGTCAATTCATATTTGATCAGTTCGGTAAAATCGCCCACCTGCACACCGATAGGCAGGCCTTCCGGCGGGACTTGATAGCGCAGCGCATTATCGACAGTATATACCGAAAACCGATTTTCGAGGTCATCGACGGTCATCACGCGCTTGAGGGCGTTATCGCGCGTGAACGACGCAAAAATTTGATTATAGTCGGCCTTGCCGTTGATGCGATAGAGTTTCTGCCCGACAGCGCTATCCACAAAATAATCCACGTCCGCGATTTCATCCAACCGTGTCGGGAAATACTTCACAGCAATATCATCGAAAGGGAAGAAATAGGGCAGGCGCAACTCTTCCGGCGCGATCACTTTCAATGGGCGATTCAACGTATCTTTCTTCGCTTGCAGGAAATCAACAAGTTTCAGAAGTGCCGGGTTTGATGCTGCTTGTTTGGCGTGATCGTCCGGTAAGCCACCACTGAGCGCCGATTCCAGCCCGCTCAGGGAATATTGCCACGAAGGGATTGCACACAGGATCAATGCTGCCGTTGCGAGCGCACGCCGCACCACTATCGGAGCAATTTTCGGGATACTAATCCGATCCGCCAACACAGCAATTTGCACCACGAATAGTGGCACAATCGCAAAACTCAGCCGGAAATGATAGGAGTATGACCAGAACCATGTGACGAAATAGGGAATGATGAACGCCCAGATCAAATAGGCGGTTCGGCGCGTTTTGGGTGTACGTTCTGCCCACCAGCGCAGCGCTTGCCGCGTAATCAGAAACAGGCCGATAGCGATCAGGGCATATTCAAGCAAATTCAGACGGTGCGGGTTAGGGGTGTCGAATGCCGAAATCAATGCCGGGATCAACATCAACAGATAGCCGATGATCAAATCGCGTGCGCGATACCCTTTCTGAATCAGCATGATCACCAGCAATGCCAACGTCACCAAAGGCCAACCAAGTTCCTGCCCGCTGCGTTGCGCCACTTCCTGCCAGTAGCCGGGTGGCAGTACAATTGGTTGCAAGCCAAACAGAAAATTGCGAACGTACCACATCCCGCCGATAGGGAGCAATGTCAAGCCGTAAACGAGCAACGGCGTATCGAGCAACGCCTGCCAGATGCGCCGAATCTCCCAAACGATGCCCTGATCGTGTTTGAATGGGGGCGCGTCGGGGTCATCACCAGACCAGCGCGGAAAATAGAAATTCCCTACCGCGCGCCGTGTCAGGCGCACAATGTAACCACCCGCGATGGTTTGCAAAACTACCGTACCGGCGATCAATACCAACGATTCAATCAACGCCGCAGAAGTCGGCTTCGTCCAGAGTGCCGCCGCCGCGAACAATCCCCCCATGAGCGCATAACGCCGGCTGCGTTCACGCCACGCAAAGATAAAAAATGCTGCTGCTCCGGTGAACAGGAACGTGATCGGTACTTCGAGATCGCCAAACTGCGCCCACGCTGCAAAATGGGGATAGAATGCCCAGATCGCCGCTGCATAAATCCCGACCCTGCGCCCGAATAATTTCCCCGCGAAAACGTAGACAATCAGGATACTGGCAAGGCCGAAATAGGGTACAACCGCACGCGCGGCGTGTTCGTTGGCGCTGCCCCATGCCAGTTGGGTGAAGGTCTGCGAGAGCGCGACCAACTGTGGATAGTAACCCATCGTGGATGGGATGCTACGTGTGAGCATGAAGATTTTCGCGTTGTAGCCAAACACCCACAGTTCGTCGTAATTTGCATAAGGCCAATAGGCAGTATTCCAGAATCGGATCACAACGCCGATGAGAATTAAAACAACCAGGATGAATTCGATCCACGAAAGCGAGTTCGATTGA
>CAYSOC010000039.1:0-30082 GCA_964432445.1 uncultured Anaerolineaceae bacterium | reverse complement strand
CTCCCCGCCAGCGAGGAGGGACTTCCAGACGCGCGTTGGCTCCCTTTCCCTGCTTGCGGGGAAAGGGCGGGGGGATAGGGGTCAACGGTGAAAGATCGTTTGCGGGATAGGGTAAAAGACACAACGACACCAAGCGCCGCCGTCACAACACTCGCCAGCAAGACGTTCTCAATCGTCCATTTGCCGAATGTTCCGATGAAAAACATTGCGGTTGTATTGAAGGTCGCGCCAAGCATCATCGCGCAAACGGCAACGGTAAACGGCTTGCGCCAATCGGAGCGCGGCAAAATCGCCAGCGCCCAGGGAATACCAGCGCCGAAGAAGAACCATAAAATTGCTGGAATCAGGGTAAAAGTTGGCTGGAGCCAGTCAGGAAGCATGTTCTAACCGTTTGAAACGCTGCCGCAACACGGCGGGCAGAATTGCGATACACAGGATATATACGGGAAGTCCGGGCAGATAGTAGCGCTGCCACGCCAGCGGGATCGTCAGCGAGACAGCAAACGAAGCCAGCGCACACAACAACAAAATCCGCCCTACCGGATCACGTCGCGCCTTGATCCCCATAATGATTGCGCCCAAAATTGCCAGAAACGAAAGTATCCAGCCGAACCAGCGCGGCCACTGCACACCGTCGATATAATAATCCTCATAGCGAATGATTTGAGTATCAATCAACCAATTCCATGCGGGTGCTTCGGAATATTGTGGAGTCGCCACGAAAGGCTGTTCCAGCGCCGCCATGAATCGCACCGCCAAATCAGGATACACTGCCGGGTCATTTCTGGTCTGCATCATGAGTAAGTCAGAACGTGCAGAGATAGTCGCGTTCGCCGCGCCAATCGGGTCGCTCCAATAGGGCGGATTGAGCAGGCCAAACACCCCCAGCGCGATCACCCCGGCAACGAAACCAAACACCAACGCGCGTACCTTGAAGCGAATCCACCACACCCATAGTACGCCGATAAAGCACGCACCCGCTACCACAATCCCGGTGTGTTTGGCACAGACCGCCAACCCTAGCGCGACTCCGAACGTGATTACGCCGCGCCGCCATTTTTCCGGGCGCTGCGCAATCGTTACCGCCACAAAAATCACCAATAGCGTGAAGAACAGGAGCGCCCCTTCCATCATGGCGCGCCTTCCGTTGAGCAAAATCACCGGATGCAGCGCATAGAGGAAAGCGGCAGGATAGGCCATCGGGCGTCCGGCGATCTTCCAGCCGAGCCAGAAGATCAACCCTGCACTGAGGGCTGTCAACGCCGCCGAAGGGATGCGAACCAGATTCAAATCATCAAGTGTTGGGACGTTACCGCGCGTCCGGTTTTCATCCAGCGACAGTTCCCAGGCATAAATCCCCGGCAGTTGGTCAAAGGAATGTCCTGTAATTGCCCACACCAACCCGATTAGCGTTTTATTGGTTGGGCCGTTGAGGAGGCGCAAATGCTGCGGCGTATCTGGTTGCACTGGCGGTTGATAGCGCAAGCTGGTGAAGTCGCCGCGCAGCACCGCGCCTATATCGCGTGCGAGAGACATCTGCATAAATTCGTCAGCATGGAATGGTACTGTCGCTAGTCCAATGAAAATATAGACCAGCAGGGCAGTACAAAAGAGAAAATCGGCAGCACGGGAACGGGTCATGTACAAACCCTCAAGCGACGAGAGGTTACCGCTAACCCGCACATTAGCGCCATCGGAGAGACCAGCGGCAGATAGTAGCGCTGCCAACCTACGGGTGTTGCAACGAATATCGCGGCAATGCTCAGAAACGCGCAAATCAGTAAAACGAATACGGCAGGGTTGCGCCACCTCACAACCGCACGCCACAAGCCAATCAGAAAAAGAATCGCACTCAGGAGAGAGACAATCACGCTGGATATACCAACAAACGGTGTACTCTCATAAGCCCTGATCTGGTCAGCAATCCAGACAGGCCAACCATTTTTATCTTCATAATATTGTGGTGGTGCAATGAACATTTCGCGGATCAGGCCGGATGCGCGTTCACCGATATTCGCATAGCCGCCAAAAGCATTGGTTTGGCCTTCCAATAATGCCTGTCGCGCAGTCAGGACACGCCCCGGCATGTGTAACGGGTCGCTCCACCACGACGGGTTGAGCAATACAAAGACAGGAATCACTAACGCTATTGCCCCGACGAGCATGATCCCGGCGCGCATCGTTTGCAATATTCCCCAGTTGAGCAGGCTAGACAGGCCAATTCCAGCAAACACCGCCGCAATCGAAAGTAACCCTGTGTGTTTACTGGCGAGAGTGAATCCTGCCGCCAGTCCCAGCCAGAATAGTCTCTTCCGATCCGGCTTTTCTGCGCAACGCACCCCGGCGTAAATCAGTAACGCACTGCACAACAGAAAGCCGCTTTCCATCATTGCGCGCCGACCATTCAGGAGCAATGCAGGTGTAAATGTATAGATTGTGCTGGCGAGATAAGCGGTACGGCGTCCGCCTGCTTTCTTCCCGATAACGAAAATTGCTGCAACGCTTAACGCCGTGAGCAATCCCGACCCGAAGCGGGAGAGAAATAATAACTGATCGGAGGGGACGTGATTGTTAGCGCGGTTGAACTCCAGATCGGCTCCCCAAAGCCACTGGTCGTTGAGATCACGCGGGGTCATGCCTGCGATATTCCACAGGATGCCGTACCAATAGCGGTTAAGGACGCCATTCAGGACACGCAAATCCTGTCGCGTAGCCGCCTGGGGATCGTCGGCGGGTGGCGGGTTTTGATAGACAAGGTGCGCCCAATCACCGCGCCGGATAGCGTCCACATCCCAACTGGTGTAAACCACCGTTGGTTCGTCGCCATGCAGCGGAACCAGCGCGCAACCTGCCAGCACATAAAGCGCCAGCAGGCCAATATACAGATAATCCCGAAAGCGGCTCAATCCGCGACCCCTGTCCATGCTTGCGAACCGCCGAATTATAGGCGGCAGGGGCGCATCCGTGCAAGCGATGTTTACCTTGCGGCTTCCTGATTAGCTATGGATTTTCGGCTGCAAGCCCTGCTTCCACCCATTGGACAAAATGATCGGTGAACCAGTCGAGGTCGGCATCATGGAACCAGTTGTTGCCGGGGATGCCGCCACCTTTTTCGCGCCACGCGATTCCGAATTCATCAATCTGACCGCGAATATATTTTCGAGCAGCAGCATCCAGCCGAATCCCCGTGCCTTTTCCCGTCCAGTTGAATTTTGATCCCTGACAAAATTTGGTGAATCGCTTGCTGACGCCTGATTCGCCGCCATTTACTCCTTTGTAGTACCAGCGCAGGCGCTCGGAGAGTTTATCGGCAGGAATATCGGCGGGTTTCTGCGTGATGGCAATCCCGTCTACATCGCCCAGCATGTCATCACTGGAAGCGTATTTCTGATAATATTCCAGACGTTTGCTGCGCTCATTCTCATTCATATCCCATTCCGCGAGGGCGCTTCCGACATCGCCACCCCAGGTCGCACCGGTTGGACCATCGACTCCGGCGGCGCTCATGATCAATCCTGTTTTGGGGAAGTTCTGTGCATCCATCCCGGTGAACACATGCCCGATGTCGATGCTTTCGCCGTTGATTTTGAGTTCCGGGTGATTTTTCGCGGTGGCGAATGCTTTGTAATCTTCCACTTTTGCCGGAGGCCAATCCAGCGTGCCATAACTGGAACGATCCGCAATCATCGAATCCCAGAGAAAACCATCGTAATAACATTTGCGGATACGGGTGGCGATACCTTGCCAGCTTTCGCCGGGGTAAACTGCTTCGATATGTTGAACAAGCGAAATTAAATCATCAATGTTGTTTAGTGGTGTGGCAACCGCCTTGTCATATTCGGCTTTTTTGCGCTCTTTTTCGGCCTTCGCCTGTTTTCTTGCTTCTTCATAGGCGAGGTCGGGCGGACCGTCCGGCCAGCGCTGGACAGTAGCGAGCCGCTGCATGGTTTGCTGATTGCCAACTGTTTGCTGCATTTGCAGAATGCTGTGTAGAGGTGCAGCAGTCAGGGTGTCGGTCTGTGGTTCATTCACTACTGCCTGTTGCACAGACCGATGATCATCCGATCTCTGGATGTACTTCTGTTTCATTTTCACCAACTGCCTGAAAACTATCACACACTCTAACATTGATTAAATAGCCAGGAAAATAGGAAATCGGTCTGGCATCGGGCAGATAGCACGATTTGATTGTTTGATACGGCCTCAACCTGTTACGGAAACTGTCACAGCGCGATGCTACTCTGACTCTTCGGGAGCGCTGGTCATGTAAATTATGTCAGGAGAAAGGTTATGTTTCGCCGTTTTGTACCCATAAGTGTTATTTTGAGTCTTGCCTTTCTATCGCTCCTTGTTTCTCGTCCAGCGCCAGCCAACGCCGCCGTACCCTCTTCGATTCAGGGATTGCATGTTTCTGGCAACGCCATTCTGAACGGCGCGAATGAGCGTATTCGGCTACTCGGTGTGAACCGTGCGGGCGGTGAATATATGTGTATTCAGGGGCGCGGCATCTGGGATGGACCAGCCGATGCCGCGTCTGTGCAGGCAATTGCATCGTGGGCGACCAACGCCATCCGTATCCCCTCAATGAAGATTGCTGACTGGGAATAAATATAGACGCTATCTTAACCATGCCGTCAGGATGAACGCCATAAAGATTACGGTGACGGACGGGCTTCTGCACGTCTGCCGCTGACCATCATTCCCGAACAAGCAGCCTTTTAGCGCCGGGAACTTGCCGATTGATTGGCGGGCAAACCCAATAGCGTCCGTGCCTCGCCCACCAGATACAACGAACCAGTGAGGCACACCATCCCCACTGTGCCTACCCGCTGTGCCGCCCCTTCGATGGCATCCTTCAGGATAGGGATCACTTCCAGCGCTCCTGTATAGCCCGCCTCGCGCACGAAAGGGATCAGCGCCGCCGGGTCTTGCGTCACCTGATCTGCCGAGCGTGTCAGGATCAGGTGATCGGCAGCAGGCAGAATTTCCCGCAGCATCCCCAACACATCCTTGTTCGCCTTGCTCGCATAAATCAAAACGCACGGCTTTCGGTTAAATAGCGTTGCCAGCGCTTCCCGTAACCGCGTACCGCTTTCGCCGTTGTGCGCGCCGTCCAGCAGCACCAGCGGCGATTGTTTCACGATTTCGAGACGCCCCGGCCAGTGAACACGCTGCAATCCATCTGCAATCGCCTGATCGGTGACAGAAAAACCGCGCGCCCGTAGCCGTTCCATCACGCCATAGGCCACAGCCGCATTGAGCGCCTGGTACTCTCCGATCAACGCCGTTCTGAAATGCTTTGCTTCGATCCAGATGCCTTGCCCGGTGAGTGTTGGCGGTTCAGCATGGAAAGGGATTTCGCGCCCGATGACCGTCAGATTACAATCGCGTTCTTTACTAATCTGTTCCAGGACTTCGATTACTTCCGGGGCTTGCGGTGCGCTGACCACTTCTGTACCCGGTTTGATGATGCCGGCTTTCTCTTTTGCAATCGCCGTGAGAGTGTTCCCCAGCAGGTAGGTGTGATCGTAGCTGATGCTGGTGAAAACGCAGACGGCGGGCTGTTGCAAGACGTTGGTCGAATCCAGCCGCCCGCCCAGGCCAACCTCGATCACGTTTATATCGGTTTGCCGTTGCACAAAATATTGAAACGCAATGCCCACCAGACATTCGGGGAAGCGCGCGGTATCCATCCCTTCAAAAACAGATTTTGAGGCTGCCACCAATGCGGCAAACTCATCTCTGGAAATCATTTCCCGGTTGATCTGGATACGTTCGCGCAACTCCTGCAAGTGTGGCGAAGTCAGCAGCCCGACGCACAAGCCCGACGCCTGCAAAATCGCCGCACACATCACGGCTGTAGAGCCTTTGCCCTTGGTTCCGGTGATGTGTATGGCGGGAATTTGCAGTTGGGGATTCCCGAATGCTTCCAGCAAAGCACGCGCACGAATCGGGCGATCCTCGTCTGGCAGATGCAGCTTCGCCGGGTCTAGCCCGCGATAGGTGTAGCCATAGAGGAGCGCTTCGGCTTCTTCATAATTCACGCAGGCCAACCCATCAGAAACTCAGCGTCCGTATCCTGTATGATCGTATACGCCCCAAGCGAGGCCGGGAGCAGCACCGAATGGCCTTTTTCCAGTGTAATATCGTTCAGACGCATCGAGCCATCGATCACCGTAATCAGGCGGCACGTTCCATTCGTATCGAAAGCTGTTTCCTCTTCGTGCAGGCATATCCGATCCAGCGAGAAAAATGGTCCGCGAATCAATTCCGCAACCTCGTTCCCAAACGGATCATGATGAATTTCGTAGTGAATCAGGGGATCGTCGTTCGGCGCAAATTCAGCGACTTTCAACGCTTTCTCAAGGTGCAATTCGCGCGGCTTGCCATCCTTGCCGACACGTCCCCAGTCGTAAACCCGATAGGTAGTATCGGAAGACTGTTGCAATTCGTAAATCACCAGCCCCGGCCCCAGCGCGTGCATCGTCCCCGCCTCGACATACAGAAAGTCGCCCGCCTTCACTGGAACATAGGATATAACATCCTCGGCCTTGCCATTCTGTATCGCTGCCCGGAACTCATCGGCAGTCATCGGGCGCACTGTCCCGAACGCCAGTTTTGAGTCCGGTTCCGCGTGCAAGACGTACCAGCATTCGGTTTTACCACGCGGCTGACCTTCCAGTTGCTTCGCTTTGGCATCGTCCGGGTGAACCTGTACCGAGAGCCATTCGCGCGCATCCAGCAACTTGACGAGCAGCGGGAAATCACCGCCGTCGTGCGGCGCGAGTGCATCGCCATATTCTTTCAACGCATCGGCAAGCGTTCGCCCCTTGAGTGCGCCATTGGCGATCACGCTGGTGCTATAAATTTCCCACGATTCCCCAATCGTTTCGCCGGGAATGATCGGCTTGCCAAACAATTGATGCAGCGAATCGCCACCCCAGGGGCGCGGCGACATAATCGGCTCAAACAGCAGCGGATATAAATCAATCATCAGATAGTCTACTCGGTGATATAAGGCTTCTGCGCAACAAGGAGCATGTGCGGATAGGGTAAATAATCTTTAAGTGGATAGTACCAGACTTTGGTGAATCCGGTTTTCATCAGCACCGAACGCCAGCTTGCCGCGTCCCGATAATGTACGCTCAGGCGCGGCATCATCGCCATATCCAGCAGATAGGTGAACAGGAGTTTATGAAACGGCTTTGTGTTCACATCCTTGATCAGGAAGATACCGCCGGGGGCAAGCGCCTGATACGCCTTCGTGATCAGGGCTTCCGCAACTTCCGCGCTGATATGGTGCAGCAGGTCGAGCGTCACCACTACATCGTATTCCTGAGCGAACTCATAGGCGGCGGCATCCTGACAGAAGAAATGAACGTTTTGTAGGTTCAATTTCTGCGCGACGGCGTTGGCTTCCGTTATTCTGGCTTCGCTCAGGTCGAACCCGGTGACAGAGCGCTGTGGTTGACGCATCGCATAGTACAGCGAAAATAGCCCGAATCCACAACCGATGTCCAGCACCTTTGCATCCGCCGGGAGATGCTGCTCCATTGCATCCAGAAAATCCAGATTGATGATATGGAAACGCATTCGGCAATACCAGCGGATAATGCGACTGCTATAGTGCTGAATGATACGATGTTCAGCTTCTTTTTCCTTGCGCCGATCCGCTGCCGACCCGGATATATAGGTGGATGCGCCGAACAGTTTTCTTCTCAGCATGAATTTACGCCTACGGTGTTATTCGCTCATAGATAGTGTAGTGGTTTTCGATACTCTCTGCTATCCGATAATTTTTCGTGAGGAATTCCTCCAGTTCCGGGAAACTCCGCGCATCGCGCATTCCAAAGGTAGCCGTCGGATAGGGTTCTCGTACCACAAAACGGGGTTTGGCAGTGTTCAGTTTCTCGATGAAATCCTTCTGGATATGCTGGATGAACGGCTGATCGATGTGATGGTAGAAATAGAAGTCATAGATATAGGGCGTTGCTTGTTCCATCTGGTTCATCAGCAGTGCGTGGATACCGCCACCAACCAGCCCCAATACCTGCACCGTTTCTCCGGGTTTCAGATTCTTGTGAAAATAATCACTCAACATATCCGCAGACCCGTTTTCCGGGATAGCCTGAGCCGGATTCCAGAACACATCTGATTGAATTCGTATATTCATGAGGCCGCCGATAAACACAGCGACCAAACCGAATACCGCAACGATGCGCCTGATGGGGATATTCGCCCATTGGGAAACAGTAAGAAACATCCAGCCAGCGGCAAACGAAGCAAAGCAGAAAAAGGGTAGCCAGTGATAGTTCCAGAATTTGCCAGACAACGCTGGAAACATAAGCGCAGCAACAAACAGGCCAGCCAGGAGTAATATCAGATTCCGTTGTTCCTTGCTGACACGCGCCCAAATCAAAGTGCAAAACAAAATAACGGTAGAAGATAGCATCAAACCGGGATTCAGATTCGCGTTCAGGGTTTCGGAGATCAGGTAATTGACCCGATCTGCGCCTTCGCGTACATGGAGGTTAAGATCAATGTAGATGTAGAGAGGCCAATAGCCACGTACCATTTCCCAGAACGCATCCCATGCGCCGCTCCGCCACAGATAGAATCCTGTTGCGAGCAGCGGAATCAAGGAGCCAAGCCCCATCACCACGGTCAGAAGGACTGCGCGCAGGCTCAACGGCTTTTCCAGATCAAAAATGAGATAGAGCAAAATAAACGGAAACGTGATCGCAATGGGTGGGCGCATCGAAAAAATCACGCCGAAAAGGACGCCGATGAGGAATGCCCGTAGCATGATGTTCCACTGTTTGGGGCGGACTGCTATCCAGAGCGCTATGACCAACCCCAAAAGGATAATGTTTTCGCGCTGTAAACTCAGCATCTGGCCTTCCCCAAGATAGAGGACGCCAAACAGTAAAATGCTTGTCCATGCAGCCCAGCGATTCAGAGTACGCTGAATGCTCCACATGGCAACCATAATGCCGCCGAGAATCACGAAATCTGCAATGCGCAACCCGACATCGCCGTAGCCAAAGATTTTTACGATCAGCCAATAGCCAAAATAGACGCCGGGTGCGTTCATATCGAAAAAATCAACATAGGGAACAGCGTTGAATTTATCCATCAACAGTGTGCAATAGATCATGAGTGCTGTGTCATGCTGCAACCGCCACGATGCGGAGAGGATGGCCAGCAGAATAACTGTGATGGCTAACACAGGAAGAATGGAAACGCGGAGAAAATTTTCCTGCTTTTGCAGACGACGAAGATTGATCATGGTTGCTGTATATTGCCAAATTGATGATGGTTCAATTTTATCTGTCACTTTCCCTTATTGGCAGGTTCGGTTTCGATGCGCTCATAGATGATGTACTGGTTTTCCATATTTTGAGCGATGCGATATTTCTGCGCAAGATAGAGATCGAGTTCCGGGAGAATACGCTGGTCAAATATTCCTGGTGCGTAACAACACATCTCCTTGATGATGAACTGTGGCGCGGCTTTCTTCAGGCGCTCTATGAAATCTCGCCGCATGTTTTGTACAAATGGGGTTTCGAGATGGTGATAGAAGTAAAAATCTGAGATATAGGGCGTGGCAGGCTGGATTTGATTCATCAGCAGCGCATGATTCACACCGCCAACGATACCAAGCCCCTGCACCTTTTCGCCCGGTTTCAGATGTTCCCGTAGATAGGCGCTGAGACGGTCTGCATTTCCCCCTTCGGGAGCGGCGTCCTCCGGTCTGGCAAAAACTCCGGTCTGTACCGGGATATTTCCGATAGCGCCGATGAATACAACAATAATGGCTGCAAAAATCGAGAGTCGATAATAGGCTTTGTGCGTCCATTTTTCCGCTTTGATGAATATCAACCCGGAAACAACCGCACCCATATAGGTTGATGGCATCCAGTGATATGCCCAGAACTTCCCGGCAGTGATCGGATAAAAGAATGCAGCGATAAACAGACCGCCAATCAACAACAGATATTTATATTGACGGGTGTTCTGCCTTGTTACAAAGAGCGCCCCTAGCAGAATCGTCAGACTACCCAGTGGCAAGGCCATGTCGGAATTAGCTTCCAGCATCTTATAAACAATAAAGATGAGCCGATCCATCCCTTCGCGCCGATACAACCGCGTATCCAGCACCAGATAACTCGGCCAGTATCCATTCACCGTTTCCCAAAACGGCGTCCATGCGCCGCTCTGCCACAGGTAGAAAGCCATCGCCAGCAGAATGAGGCCAGAAGCCAGCCCGATAAACAAAATAAATTCAAAGGTGCGCCTGTTTAAAAAGCTCCTGATATTTTTGAGCGCCCGGAAATTCTGGATACCCTCCTGATCAAAAATCACGAACAGGACAGGGAACGGAAACATCATCGCAAACGCGGGACGTATCACGAAAATCGCCCCAAACAGTAACCCGATTAGAAAACCGCGCAGCCGAATATGCCAGCGGGTTGGCCTGACCGCTATCCATGTTGTCAACACCAGCCCCAGCAAGACCATCCCTTCCCGTTGCAGGACGAGGGTCGGACCACCGCCAATATATAGCACAACAAACAGCAACACGCTTGCCGAGGCAACCCAACGGTTGATGATGCGTTGCATGTCCCATGTGGCGACCAGAATGCCGCCGAGAAGCAGAAAATCGGCAACGCGCAGCCAGAAATCGCCATAGCCTAAAATTTTGGCGATCAACCAATAGGCAATATATGAACCGGGCGCGTTCATATCGAAAAAATCGACATAGGGTACAGCGTTGAATTTGTCCATCAACCACGCGCAATACATCATGATTGGCCCATCATGCTGCAAGCGCCACGAAGCCGATAGCACAAATATCGGAATTGCTGTCAATATCAATGCGGAGAAGAGGACAACCCGGAGTAATTTTTCCTGAAATTGCAGACTGTGGAAATTTTTCATGTTCGTTGTTCCGGGTATGTTAAAGAAGGAACTGCCCGATGATCGCTCACCGGGCAAAGGGGCAAGGAATTACTTCACCGAAACGAGTTCGATTTCAAAGACAAGTGTTGAATTGGCGGGAATCTTGCCATTGGCTTGCGGCCCATAGCCGAGTTCCGGCGGAATCGTCAGACGACGCTTGCCGCCAGCCTTCATCCCGACCAGACCCTCTTCCCAACCCTTGATTACCGAACCCGCGCCAATCGTCACATCGAAGGTATCCGGCTGGCGGCTATAGGAGCTATCAAATTCCGTGCCATCCAGCAGCGTGCCGCGATACTTGACCGTGACGGTCTTGCCTGTGGCGGCGGTGTCACCTGTACCAACAACCAACTCTTCGATCTTGAGGCCGGAAGTTGTGACTGTGGCGGCGGTGGTTGGCGTGCGCGGATCAGGCGTGAAGCTGGCGGTTGCAGTTGCAGTTGCAGTAGGCGAAGGTGTCAGGGCATTGATTTGTCCGCCGAGCGCTGTTGCTGTAATCAGGAGTGGGTGCAACGTTGCAGTCGGTGTCGCAGTCGGGATGTTGGCAACGCTGACGACCAGTGAGGCCAGCATTTTATCCAGCGTATCCTTTGCGCGGGCATCGGTTCCGCGATTGTAGGAAGTCTGGATGAACACGACGCGCTTGCCGCCATCAACATCAACCGCATAGAATCCAACTTCGGCGGGCTGGGTATTCTGGGCAATATCGCCGCCAATGCTGATCGGCAGATAGTTGGCGTTTTCCAGATTGCCCACCTTGACCGTTGTAATCGCGCCGAACTTGTTGGAAGACGGGCTGCCCGTTTGTGTCGCTTCGTTGGCGGTCTTGAACGCAGTCAGTGCTTCGAGCGAGTTTTTGGCTTTGCCCGTTTGATCAGCCTGTGAATAGAAATCGGCAGCTTCAAAAAGGCGTACCTGAATAGTTGCGCTTGGGTCGCTTGCGTTGCCATAGGAGAATGAATACGCATTCTGCTGGGCGCTGGCTTCTGTCGGGAGCGTCCAGCCGGGCGGGACATTCATCGTCACAATGTTCGCTGGACCCTTGTATGGAGTGGCCTTTGCCATATCGAACGCATTGACGTCAACTGTGGCTGTCGGCATCGGGGTTGGTGTTGGCAATGGGGTACTGGTTGGTGTCGCAGCAGGCTGGAAGAGATTGGCGAAGGGCTGTACGCCGGCGTTACGCAGCAACAGCACCACAGCCGCCAGTAAAACCGCAATTTCGATACCTGTAAAAATGCGTCCGGCGATGCCACCACCGGAAGAAGCAGGCGCGGCTGGCGCTGGCGATTCTGCCAACACATCTGCATACCACCACCACTCGGCGCGAGAATGTGGAGTCGCTGTTTCCGGGATTTTCACCAGATCAGCGTTTTCGGTCAATTTCTTGTCAGCCGCAGCGAGGCGCTTTTGTTGGTCAGCAGAAAGGTTTTCCCTAGTGCGCTCGATGGCAGAACGGGCTTCCAGCCAGCTTTCCGCGCCGGGGGCGGAAGGGGCAGCAACACCTGCTTCATAAGTTTTCAGCAGATTTTCAAGATCAGAAGGATTATTTACAACGTCCGACATTCAGAGTCTACTCCAGACTTACATCATTCGATGGCACGTGCCAAAGCCAGAAGTGTACCACAAGTCGTCACGCCTGAGCGATAATTGTTCACCGAACCTTCACATCCACCGGGGAGATTTGGCAGAAAAACAGGGGTTATGACGAGACTCCCGAAAGGTGCAAATTTCAGAAAAACTGTCGGAGAAAGGCAATAGACCCCATCCTGAATCCCTCCCCGTCAGCGAGGAGGGACTTCCAGATCACGGGGTTAACTCCCTTTCCCTGCTTGCGGGGAAAGGGCAGGGGATAGGGGTCAATCCTGTCGGACAGTCTCAACAGAACTGTCATAACCCAAAGGTTACTTCTGAACTACCGCGTAATTCGCTCCGGGCAGGCGCGCATACCAATCCGGGCGTTGCGGATCGCGGTCATAGGGATAGCCGCCAAGTTCCTTGTAGAGTTCGGAATATTGCAACAGCTTGTCGGAATCAAGCTCGATGCCGAGTCCGGGGGTTGTCGGGACAGCGATAGACCCGTTTTTGTAGACCAGGTTCCCGCCCTTGATGATGTCATCAGTCAGGTGATGATAATGGGCATCGCCCGCATACTGGAAATTGGGCAAGACAGCGCCAAGATGGAGCATCGTCGCTAGCTGAATGCCGAGTTCGCCGCTGGAATGTACCGCAATCCCCCATTGGAATGTTTCGCAGACGTTGCCCGCTTTCACGGCCTGTCGCAGTCCACCCCAGAACGTTGTATCCAGCAGGATCACATCAATCGCTTCGAGGCGGATGCAGGTGGCAAGTTGCTCGAAATTCACGACTACCGTGTTCGTTGCCGTCGGGATATTCACTTTCTGGCGTACCCGGCGCATCCCTTCAAGGCCATAAGTTGGGTCTTCAAAGTAATCGTTGTTGAGATGCTCGATTCGCTTGCCAACGCGAATTGCTTCTTCGACTGACCAGAGCGCATTAGGGTCAAGGCGCAACCGATCTTCTGGAAAGGCTTTGCCCAATGCCTCCATCACCGCTATATCGTGATCTGGTGCGAATACGCCACCTTTTACCTTATGTGTGGTGAACCCGTATTTCGCTTTCAGGTCGCGGGCGTGCGCCACCATCTGATCCGGGGTTTCCTCACCACCGACACCATTGTTTGGATAGCGATAAAACAGATAGCTGGCAAAGGGAACGGTATCGCGCAGGCGTCCGCCGAGATATTCGGAAACACTGATCCCAAGCGCCTTGCCGATAATATCCAGACAGGCAAATTCCAGCGCGGCGTGAATCTGGGTACGGTTGTTATACAGGGATGCGGTGGGGTTACATATCTTCCAGCGCATTGCCTCGATTTGAAACGGATCATGACCGAGGAGATAGGCTTTCATCCCTTCAATCGTCTTCTCCGCGCTCTCGCCACCGCCACCCATCTCGCCAAGCCCGACGATCCCTTCATCGGTATAGACCTGTACGATGGTGCGCACAAAGCGTCCCCAATGTGCGCCGTTTGCGTGACGGATAGGCGCTTCAAGCGGGACAGTCACAGTGGTGGCTTTAATATCAGAAATTCGCATCTTTTTCTTTAACCTTTGTTTGGTAGCCATGAGGCATAGCGTGGATGATTGGCGTTGATCGGCAATTCGACGGGCTGCCTGGTTTCAGCCGAATAATACATCGCCGTGATGAGTTCCAGCGAGGCGCGTGCATCACCGAGCGTTACAGGTAACTCTGTGCCGTCGCGCAGGGCATTATAAAATCTCAGAAACTGCCCCTCAAACCCTTCTGGTTGCGGCACATATTGCGCCAGCGCGTCCTGGATTTGCTCGTGTGCTTCGGGCGTATCGGGGCTGAATGTCCAGGGTTCGGCTGAATTGCTGTAGGGGAGCAGGTTGCTTTCAGCGGTTAAATTGCTGAAACAAAAACGGTGGCGCGTAATTTCTACAGGCGAACCGAGCGTCACAGACAGGGTAGCCAGCGAACCGTCTGCCATTTCCAGCGAAACCGCTGCGCAGTCCTCAACCTCGATTCGGTTGACGCGCGTTGCCGTTCGCGCAAAAACACTTTTGATCGCACCGAGGATATAACTCAGCATGTCGTGCGCATGGATCGCCTGACTGAGCAACGCGCCGCCAAGTTCGGTTTCCCACTTGCCGCGCCAGGGAACGTCATAATAAGGCGCGCGGCGTCGCCATGCCGTTTCCACAGTTGATAAATAC
Source organism: uncultured Anaerolineaceae bacterium (assembly GCA_964432445.1). Taxonomy (GTDB): domain Bacteria; phylum Chloroflexota; class Anaerolineae; order Aggregatilineales; family UBA2796; genus JBBRMW01. The sequence continues at coordinate 15,359 of CAYSOC010000039.1, read as the reverse complement.
GCTGTCCCTGCCAATCCTCTATTGACCAGATATTTAAGTTTTTGCAGGCCAGTTCCAAAGCGATATTGAAAAATAGGCATGACTCGCTTACCAGATTGCGCCTCATGTTGAATAATTTCATCGACTTCGCGCACCGAACCCACCAGCGGCTTTTCGCAAATAACGTGCTTGCCCGCCGACAACGCCTCTTTGATTTGTGTACCATGCAGGAATGGCGGCGTACAAATGTCGATTACATCCAGTTCCGTATCCTTGCAAAGCGTCAGGAAATCGGTAACGGCCTGCGGAATCCCGAATTCCTGTGCAACCTGTTCTGCCTTTGCCTGGTCAATATCACAGATAGCGACCAGATCATATTGATCGGGCAGGCTCTGAAACGCGCGTATGTGAAACTTTCCGATCCCGCTCCCAACAACAGCAACCTTTAATCTATTTTTTTCCTCGCCCATGATCCTCACAAAACCATTTCTTGACAAAACATCCAAGCCAGGTATACTGTTTACTACGTTACCAGTAACGTAACATAACAATCAAGTAACGTTACAAACACAGATAGTACACAACGTTGGTGGATTTCGCAAAATCGCACGGCAAAAATTAAAGCAATCTGTTTTTTGAAAGACCATTAGATGCAAAAAGAATACCCTGTCGTTTCGGGTCTGACATGGCATCGTCATCAATACTATTCATTTTTCATCCCAGGTCACTGGCATATATTCGAGTGGATGGATGAGCGGAAAGGGGTCGTCTATGGCCCCGATCCGTCTGATAGCCTGACGATCTTTGCCGTTGATATTAAAGACCTCGGTATTGCCATCACAACCAGCGATTTGCCAGACCTCGCACAGGGATTCTTTGAAAGTGTTGAGCGTCTTTTGCACGCCCGGATCGAAGCACACGCAGAATCGACTATTGATGGATTGATCAGCCTCGAAGCGAAATTTACCTTTGTCGATAACGGCGAACTGCGCAAGCGCTGGGTGCGTGTATTCTATCTCGGCACGCGCCAGATTGCGTTTATCGCGCAAGGAGCAACGCCAGAAAAATATGATTACTGGCTGCCTAGGTTCCATGAAGCGATGATGACGGCAAACGTCCACACCCAAAAACCAAAAGGGAATTTTTGAATTTGAAGGGATAACGATGGATGGCTACGGCGAATGTCACGAATTCGCCCGCGCAACAGGTTAGCGAGTTCGATAGTTATTAGAGTTACGGGCAGGGTTTCAATCGAAAATGCGAGGAAGTCGCCAGAATTATCGTGGCGTTTATCTCCTCTCAGGATGTTGTCACCTCTTTGAGTTTAGCCCGGTGCTTCAGCGCCGGGTCTGGAATTAGAGTTATAAGGAAGAAAAATGCTGATCAGACGCATAGGCTTGATATGCCTTGCTTTTATCCTGTTGTCTGGAGCCAAAACGGGGATGGCTCAAACAACCTCAAACGCACTGCGCGATCTCGCCGCCGAACGCAATTTTCATGTCGGTGCGGCGGTCTATAGCTACCACCTGGATAATCCGGCGCACGTTGAGACGCTCCGCAAGGAGTTCAACATGCTCACACCGGAAAACGAAGCGAAGATGTGCGAATTGCAACCGCAGCAGGGGCAGTTCAATTTCAACAAATTCGATACCCTGATGGATTTCGCCAGGAAAAATAATATGCTGGTACACGGGCATACCCTGCTCTGGCATCAATGCTCACCAGACTGGCTAATCCCCGGCAAATTCACGCAGATAGAAGCGATTCAACTCCTGCGCGATCACATTATGACGGTGGTCGGGCGCTATAAGGGACGCATTCCGATCTGGGATGTGGTCAATGAAGCGATTGCCGATGGCGGCGGAGGGGTGCGCGATACCCCCTGGAAACAACTGGTCGGCGATAATTACGTTGAACTGGCGTTCCGTTTCGCCCATGAAGCCGACCCGAACGCCCTGCTGTTTTACAACGACTATGGTGGCGAGGCTGGCGGTGGGAAGTCCGACGCGATTTACGCGATGGTGCAGAAGATGGTCAAAAACGGCGTCCCGATTCACGGCGTCGGTCTGCAAACCCATATTTCTGTAACCGACGTTGGTGCTGGCAAGCGGTTCGATCCGAAGGCACTGGCACAGAATATCGAGCGACTGGGCGCGTTGGGCTTGCAAGTCCAGATCACCGAAATGGATGTAGCGTTCAAGGGCAAGCCAACCGAAGCTATCCTGCAAAAACAGGCCGGCGCATTCCGGCAGGTGCTGGAAACCTGTCTCGATAGCAAATATTGCACGGCGTTCATCGTCTGGGGCGTGACCGATAAATTCACATGGCTACGCGATTCGCGCTATTCGGATAACCCGGATAACGCGCCGCTACTCTTCGATGATAATTACAAGCCCAAGCCTGCCTATCTTGCGATACAGGATTTGCTGGCGCGCAAGACTGGTCACGCGCCGCTACTCACCGATGCACAGGTCGCGGCGATGGTCGAAAATACAGCGGCTACGGTAGCAATCCCGAAGCCGCGCAAGAGCGATGCGGCACAACTCGCACCTGATAGCGCCGCCAAAGCGGTCTACTATGCAGCCTTCCCGGTCACAATCAAACTGGATGGCGATAGCAGCGATTGGAAGAACGTTCCGCGCGTGCTGGTGGATAGCGGCCCGACGCTACCGCCTGGTAACGATACGTCTTTCACCTATGCTGCCGTTGCTGATGACAAAAATCTGTACTTCCTTGCCGAAGTAAAAGACAGCAAAATCGTGGCGGGAACGCACGAGCCAGCACAAGGCTGGTATCTGGAAGATTCCGTCGAGTTTTACATCAACGCGACAGGCAATCTCTCGTTGACGGCCTATAAAAAGGGCGTCGCACAAATCGGGATTGTGGCGGCGAATATCAACAAGCCGGAGAAACCGCTCCTCGGCGGCTCAAATAGCGCCGATTCCAAAATCAGCGTTTTTGCAACCAGGACCGCCGATGGCTATCTGATCGAAGCTGCTGTCCCGCTTGTTACCGATGTATGGAAGATCGAGCCAAAACACCTGGGTAAAATTGGTTTTCAGGCACATCTGAACGGTTCTTCGGGGAAGGATCGGGATACAAAGCTGATCTGGTCGGCCTACGACACACAGGATCAATCGTTCAGTAATCCGAGTGTGTTTGGTCAACTGGTGTTCTGGGACAAGATGCAACAACCCTGACCATTTAATATCACCTCTGTTCATAACACAGGGGTGATAAAACCCGTTTTCCCCAAATCATGCCACTAAAAGTTCTACGACGATCAACTCCCAAAGCTTTACCTTTGTGAAATCTTTGTGAAATTCGTTTGATTTTCCCGGTGTATCATTTGTAGAAATCCAGATTTTCCTGCATAATCCGAAATGCGGAATATACTGCCGGAATATTGAAATTTCATCATCTGTCGGAGATTTGGTAGTATAATAAACAATACAATCAATTCGGAGCAACAGAAGGGTAGTGTTACCACCTCTGGTCAGTGTAACAGAAAACGGATTGAGCAGAATGAAACCAAATCATATTATACTTCTGATTGTGGCTCTCTTCACTGCCGTAGCAATAAACGGCTCGACACCGCAACGGGCGCAGGCTGCAATTGATATTCAATCCCTTGAGACAAATCAGTGTCGCCAGATTGTCACAAAAGCAATCGAAACGCTACAAAATCAGTGCAGCGGTATCAACCGCAATAACGCCTGTTATGGAAATGACCAGATCAAGGCTGAATTTTTAGGCACAGATACGGTCAAATTTGACAAGCGCGGCGATAAAGTACCGATCAAAATCATCAAATCGCTGGTTACCTCTCCGATGGATATAACAACAGGAACATGGGGATTGTCCCTGCTGAAGCTACAGGCCAATCTGCCGAACACCATGCCGGGTCAGAATGTTACCTTCGTTGTTTATGGAGATACCTCGATCCAGAACACTTCTGGCGATATGCAGGTTTTCTATTTCTCATCGGGGCTTGGCGAACCAACCTGTACCGAAATGCCACCCAACGGGATCGGCGTACAGTCCCCCGATCATATGAAGGTTGCCTTCACTGCCAACGGCGTAAAAATCGAGATTGCCTCCACGATTTACATGAAGGCCGCTCCCAACAAGGCAATGGATATTACCCTTCTGGAAGGGCAAGCCCGCATTACAACCCCGTTGGGAAGCCAGACGCTCCAGCCAGGCCAGACTCTTTCCGTTCCTCTTGGCGGCACTACCGGATTTGAACCTGTCGGCACACCGTCTGCCCCAACCAAAGTAGATGCCAAAACCGCAAAAACGCTCAACGATGTTGCTACCCAAACCCTGAAGAAAAACGCCGGGAACAATGGGAACGGCAACGGCAATGGTGGTGGCAACGGTAGTAATGGCAATGGAAACGGGAACGGCAACAACGGGAACGGCAACGGCAATGGTGGTGGCAACGGCAGTAATGGCAATGGAAACGGGAACAGCAACAACGGGAACGGCAACGGCAATGGCGGTGGCAACGGTAGTAATGGCAATGGAAACGGGAACGGCAACAACGGGAACGGAAACGGTGGCGGGAATGGGAACGGAAATGGAAACGGGAATGGAAATGGCAATGGGAACGGGAATGGGAACGGCAACGGAAAATAACAAACAGCCCGTTTGAGAACCCAGCCACATAGATTTCTGACAACAGGGAGAACGCGATTGGTTCTCCTTGATTTTTTACCCCGGAGAACGCAATGCAAAATAATTTGACTGCCATCACTCCTGGAATGATGCTGGGGGTGTACCGGACGATGGAATTGATTGGCAAGGGCGGCTTTTCGGAAGTCTGGTCGGCATGGGATACCCGGTTGCAGCGAATGGTTGCCGTCAAAATCCTTCCGCATGAGAACATTGACCCGGATAATCTTTTACACTTCAACCGCGAAGCACTCATCATCACAAAACTGGAACATCCGCACATCCTGCCACTCTATGATTTCGGAGAGGAACAAGCCCATCATTTTCTGGTGATGCGCTATCTCACGGGCGGTTCTCTCTCGGCAAAGCTGCAAGGCGGCACGATTCCCCCCGCCGAAGTTTTGCGCCTCATGACGCCGATTGCGCTGGCGCTGGACTATCTTCACGCCAATCAGATTGTCCACCGTGATATTAAATCGGGAAATATCCTGCTCGATGTGCAAGGTTCGCCCTATCTGACCGATTTTGGTCTGGCGAAATCGCTATCGGATGAGACGCGACAGATGAACTCCGGTTCTGGTACACTTCATTTCATGTCGCCGGAGCAACTGAACAGCGAAGCTATTACAACGCAATCCGATCAATATAGTTTTGGTATCCTGCTTTTCCAGCTTTTCACCGGGGAATTGCCGCTAAACGGCGATTACGTCTTTTCGATGCGACAGGCTCATATGGGCGAAACCCTCCCCAATGTGACAGTTATCAACCCGAAGCTACCAGAAGGGTTAAATGAACCGCTGCGACGCCTGACCGCGCTGAAACCGGAAGATCGTCCCAGGAGCCTTGTCGCGGCGATGGAACAGATCGCGGTGCTGTTCAAGGATAAAGCTGACATTCCGGCTGCTCCTCCGTCGATTGTGGCAATGCCAGACAGCCGTGAATATCACAAACAGGAAGCGGCCAGTTTGCTTGAGAAAGCGCTTCCCGCGTGGTACGATGGAAAATTCACCCTGAGCCTGACCCATTTTGTGTTGCTCGACATATTTCTGGACGAATTGCCCGATCTGATTACTTCCGATGTGCGCTCGTTGATGCTGCGCGGCGCATTCGATGAAGGCCAGAAAATCGAAAAATGGTGGGACAAAAGCACAGACCCGGAACGGCGCGGCGCGTGCTGGAATGCGCTCGATGGCAATAATGATGCGGTACACTTGCGCGTATTGAAACTCGTTGCAAAGGCAAAATGGCAGGAATCGATTTCATCAAAAGTGTTCCATCAGATCAGTAACCGATTGATGCCTGTTTCCGATTTCACGCCAATCGTCCTCGAAATTCTGGAACGCGCACTTCCGGTTCAGAAGGAATGGCGTATCGAAAAACCCGAACTCCCTGGCGTGGATGACGGTCTGCGGCAACTCGTTCTGAGCCATAGCACTTTATCCAGGCGTGCAGCGGCGCTGATCGGCAAGACACATCGGCTCAAAGCTGCCGAGGGATTACCTGCCGATCTCAAACACGCCGAGCCGCTCCTCGCTATCCTGGAAAATGCGGGGTCGCTACCGCCGGGATACTCTACCAGTGATTCGATCCGTCTCGCGCTATGGCTGGGAGTTCATCAACTCACCCGCCAGCCCTTGATCGCATTCCGCAAATATCTATGGGCAATCGCAGGCGGGATGTTTAGTGTGGCACTGATGGTCTATATCATCTATCGAAAGCTGACCCTGGTCGATACGGTTCCATTCCTCAATGCCATAGGGCAGGGGATTATGTTCGGCATCCTTTATGGATCGGGCATCTGGCTGGCACGCCATATCAGCGAACAGCTACAGGTTGCCCCGCGTTGGCTGCGGGTCGGGATCGGGACGATTGCCGGTGGGTTGGTGTTGGCAGCAGGATTCTGGCTTTACCAAAGGCTTGTGTATGACGATGAGATTTTGCTCATGGTGAGCATTCCCGCCGGGTTGGTCTATGTGTTCGGCTTTGCCGTGAGTACCGGGCTTCGGGCGCGTCTACAAATACTTGCGGGTACGGCAGGGTTCGTGGCAGCATTTTTGATCCCCTGGTCGGTCTATCTGAACTCGGAAGGCTCGATTCGCCCGCCGTTCTTCTTCGACGAATCAGCACCCGTAACCGCCGTTGGTATGGTGCTTGCTGCCGGAATCCTGCTCTCAGCGTTGGTCACTGGATATCTCTGGTTGCTACCGATCCTGAGAAAAGCGCTCACTGCCCAGCCTGCTACCGGAAAGGTTTAGAGTCCGACGGACAGTATCAATTAACGGTGACGGACGCCCTTATGGTCGCCCCTGCACATACTCTCTTACGTAGGGACGTGCAGAAGCACGTCCGTTGCTAACCCTCAAATCATGCAGGCAAGCCTATCAGCGTTGGGCTGATAAATCTCATTTTTTCTTAGGTGGTTTTGGGTCTTTGTCGTCTTTGCCATTTTTACAGTTAGCGTCATAGGCAGGATCGTCTGCCTTGCGGAGATCGTTACAAGCGTGGGCTGTGCCAGAATTGCCGGGAGAGCTATTCGATTGATTGTTCCCCGCTGTCGGCGTCACGCTCAATGTGCTGACGATGCTGTTCCAGTTCTTCCCTTGTGTTCGTTGCGTCAGGATGGTTTTTACATCCGTTGCGGGATTCGCTTTGGCAATAATGTAGGCACGGGTGACGACACCGTAATCCACACCCTGACAATGCCAACCGACTAACTCCGCATAGCTAATGTCATAGGTTGTTGAGAGCAACGCTGCCAGCGGTTGGGTGGTTGCTGCACAACCTGTCGGCGTATTTATCAAGGTAGGCAACGGGGCAATGACCGGAGTTCCAACAGGAATAGGCGTATTGTTGTTATCAGGGGCAGTAGCGATTAAAGTGTCATTGTTGCAGAGGTTGGCGCGAATCTGTGTTGATTTGCCAATCGAATAACTTGCGCTGGACATATCATTCGGTAGATGGATCGTCATTTCATTCACGCGGATTGCGGAATCGGTAGCCGCGCGAACCTCTCCGACAATATCCAGATATATGGGAAGTTCAGCAGAATCGTCGTTGCCGCAATTGATAGCAAGTTGCGTCACGACTACCGTATAGGTGGGTGACGGAGCGATGCCGGGTGGGATCGTTGGTGTCGTCGTGTTTGCAGGGATTGCGGGTTGTGTGAACGTCGGCAGATTTGCGATTGCCGTTGTTGGTGGGCTATTTTGTTGTAGATTGCTCAGGATGAACGCGCCAATAATGAATAATAAAAGCGCTGCGGCTGCCAACCCGAAAAGCACGACAGGCCATGACGATTTGCGCCTGTGATCCTTGCGAACAGTTCTGGTTGCACCAAACCACTGATCGATCTGTTTTTCAAAAGTTTGGGTCGCTTTCGCGCTCGGTTGCAAGGGAAGTTGACGCAGTTGGCTGGCGATTTGCAGCAATGGATCATCCCCGGATACGGACGTGCCATCGAGCAAGCGATCTATTTCCTGTGAAAGGAGGTCTGCGCGCTCCTGCTCGTTCATGCGCGCTCTTGGCATTGGCGCAGTTGTTCCAGCGCACGCAGCAAAATTACGCTCACAGTATGCTCTTTCAAATCCAGCAAAGCAGCAATTTCCTTGTTACGCATATTCGACCCAAACCGAAGGGCGACCACTTCGCGCGCCCGTTCACTCAGTCGATCTACGCAACCGAGCAGGTGTTGAATCGTTTCCTGTTCCAGAATGCGAACTTCCGGCGTTGGCTCTCGTGTTGGCACGCTTTCCAGGTCATCATTGGTGGTCATTTCGTACTGTGCCTGTCGCTTTTTATTCATCAGATAATTGCTGACCCAATTGTGTGCAATGCGTGTTATCCATGTCGAGAATGCGCTCAGTGCCGGGTTATAAGTGTCCAAAGCACGGTAGGCGCGTTCAAAAATTTCTGCCGTCAAGTCTTCCGCTATCGTTTCATCATCGACACGATAGCGCACATAGCGATAAATGCGCGGGTATTGCTCCCGAAACAATGTCCCAAAATCTGGTTGGTGTGATGCCACACTGCTGCTCCATTGAGCAAAATACGCTTTCCTCACTCAATTTATACAACAAACGGGGCAATTTACTACATCGGTGTAGTAAACCGAAACATTGTTTGTATATATCAACACAGGAAGATTATGGAGGCAAAATGGTACGTGCAAACATCTTCAAATGGCTAAGTCTTCTAATGGTGCTAACAATGGTTTCAGGCTTGTTCCTGAGCGTCTACCCTTCGGCAGCACAAAGTAATGCCATCGCGCCAGGCGCTGATGGGGAAGACGATTTTCCACTATACATCGACATCACCGGCACAGTAACGGCGATCTCTGCAACCAGCATCACTGTTGATAATCTGGTCATCACGATTCCTTCTGGTCTGGGTTTGCCGGGTGGAATCACGGTTGGCGCGACAGTAACCATTCACTCCCGTATCACTGACGACGACATCGTGATTGCAATCACAGTTATTCTCGGTACGCCGACTGCAACGCCCGCTGGTACGGTCACACCGACACCGGAAGTTACCTTTACCCCAACCCCTGAAACAACACTGACCCCAACACCCAACGGAACAATCACGCCAACGCCTGCGATCACTGGTACTGCTCCCGCCACGCCACCTGTTATCAAGGGATGCGGCCTGCCAAAAGCAATTCTCGCTCTTTATATCGCGCAGGCCTATAACATTCCGCTGGACGAACTTGAATTCTGGCATTGCAATGGACACGCCTATGGGGTGATCGCCCGCGCCTATGCGATTGTCTTCGCTGGCAATGGCAAAACCGAGGTTGGAGCCGTGCTGGATATGCACAAAAAAGGCAAGAAGTGGCAGACTATCTTCACCGATCTGGGCGTGAAGCCAAAGACGGATCAGTCAACCATCAACGTTAAGGGTGGCAAGCCTGTTGAAAAAGCCTGCCCGCCAGGACTCGCCAAGAAGGGCGCTTGTGGCCCCGCTGCCAGCCCGGACAAAAACAAGCCACCGAAGAAAAACAAGTAGATCGTATCCCGCGCCAGAAATAAGAAAAAACCCGGAGAGTGGCGCATCCGGGTTGTAGTTATGTCCCCCCTGATACTACAACTTTAGGCCACCTTCTGTCGATTGGTTGGAGCCGATGAGGGTGGTCTAAATTCCTCGTATATCGGTTTGATTTTGCCAATTGCTATAATCTACTCGGTGCGAGACAGTGCTAGTTTGGCGACTCTGTTGCGACAGTCATTCACGTTTTGCCCAACGAACAAACCATATTGGCAATTGTGTATAAAACCCGGAAGGGATTGTAATGAACGAAGTATATACCATCATGGCACACGGGATACAGCCTGAGAAAGGACTGGCAGAATTTGTACAACGAGCCGCGTCTCTATTTGAGGGTCTGGCTGCTATCGATCCGCTTCTAACACATTGGTGTAAATTTCCGGGAGAAGCTGCTCAGGTCATGACTTCGGAAATAATATTACAAGTGCAAACCGAACAAACCAGATCATTTGGAGATTCTTCAAACCATTCTGATGACGGACGTTTCTTCATGTCCACAGGTAGTGCCTATGACTGGTATTCAATTAATATCCATATTGTGCGTGGAACACTCAGCCATATAGCTTTAATAATCTCTCCAAAGGGTCAAGCCATTACCCTTCTGACAACCCAAACAATCACGAAAATCATGAAGTGTATGATCGACACGATGCAACCAGAATGGGTTATTGCGAGAACTGAACTTCTGTTTTATATGAAATCGCAGCGAAAGGGTAGACATCCAGAAATTGGCTGGATTACCTATCTTACAACCTCACTACAATCATTGCCTGCTTTGCCGCCATCGTCATATGTTGAACCATATGCAAATGGCGTCCTGATCACAGCTACCAACGATCTTTTCGTTCGTCAGAATCCTGAGCATATGGCAATAATCAACGCCATTGATGACGCGCTGGTTGGCGCGGGCATTTTTGATCCCGGCACATTTACTGATATGGACGTAGTAGCGAGTATTCCGGGTGTGCAACTCATTACGCTGACTAACCCATCATCGAGAGAGATTCTATTTGTTATTGAACCCAATGGGCAAGTTTTCCCAATGTCACCCGGTGCTGAATTTAAGGTGGTGACCTATAACGGCGAAGAACTCCATATAGAAGAAGAGCAGTATGCAACCGATGAGGGAAGTATCACAGTCCATACTGAATTTCAGCCAATAGAAGTCTATTACAATAGTGTCCTTTTGTTTAGCGATGTGTCGTAGTCATGTTCAAAAAGCGTCAGGTATTTTTGTCTCTTTTATATATCATGATTGCTGCCAATATCGCGGCAATTACTTTAATAGTCCTCCAACCTCCTTATAGACATCCCCCTTTAATAGGTCGTAGAACTATTGAGGCTTTAGACGCAACTAACCATTTTATCGAGACAAGTATAGTGCAGACTACAACCGCTACAAGCACCCTGGCAACAATAGCTAAAACGGAAACACCCGGCTGGCTTTTAGACCAACCGGGTGTTCCGTAGGGGGTTCACATGGGAAGTTACGCGGGCTTTTGTTGTAAATATTTCAGCATCCCGCCAAGTTTACGCTCCGGCTGTTTTTCTATCAGCCCCATTTTGGCACGCAAGTCAGTCTCCGTAACATCTGCAAAGACCGGGCGAACCCTTGAAAGCACAGGAATTACGTCTGCGAGTTCTTTCTGAATTTCCAGAGCCGCACCGAAAAACCCGACCTTCAGTACATTGTGATGTTGCAAACCACGAAAGAGAACCTGCTTGATCGCCAGCCCCAGTGTCCCCGATACCAGCGAAAAATCTACAAAAACCATGACGGGGCCATTAGAATCACTATCCAGATATTTACGCATATCCTGATACAATTCATTGGCGTTCAACCGTCCTTGCAACCGAACAGTGACTACGCCGTCATATTGTGAGATTGTGTGAGACATTTTTAGGAACTTTCTCCCGGATAGGATGATTTATACGAGTCCGGTGATGAAAGATATGCAAATCATAATCTCTTTGACTCATAATTACATGGGAAAAAAGTCACATAATTACATATGGATAAGGAACACAATTCAAACATGGCACAAACAAAGCGATTGCTTATCACCTACGCCCACCCGGATGATGAATCCTTTGGCCTGGGGGCATTCATCGGGCGCTATGTCGCGGAAGGCATCGAGGTTTCGCTCATCTGCGGGACGAATGGCGAGGCTGGGACTGTCGCGCCGGAACACCTCAACGGATACAACTCGATTGCCGAATTGCGCCTTGCCGAACTCGATTGTGCCTCAGCAGTGCTTGGGTTCAAGGAGGTGATCAAACTCGGCTATCGGGATAGCGGTATGATGCAGAACACGGAGAAAGATCACCCGGATAGCCTCTGGCAAGCGCCCACCGAAAAAGTCGCTGCGCAAATCATCGAGGCGATCCGGCGCATTCAGCCGCAAGTGGTGATCACTTTCGATCCCTATGGTGGTTATGGACACCCGGATCACATCAAAATGCACCTCGCTACCCACGCCGCATTCGAGATGTTGAAGGATGATCCGGTACGCCCGCAAAAGCTGTACTATTCCGTCTTTCCAAAAGAACTGGTGCAGGTTGGCGTGCGTCTGATACGCCTGACTGGACGCAACCCGCGCAAGATGGGCGTGAATGGCGATATGGATTTCGTCGCCGTATTGGAAAATGCACAGCCGGTCACAGCGCTAATCGATGTGAACGACAACCGTTATCGGGAGATTGGCGAGAAAGCTGCCGCCTGCCACGTCAGCCAGATCAGCCCGCGTACACAGTTCCCGTTGTTCAGGATGATCGGGCGTGCGCTTTCGGCAAAACAGCGCTTCTGTCGCGTCGTGCCACCTGTCGCGCCCGGTGAGCCATTGGAGTATGATTTGTTTGCGCGCGTTTCTTTAGACTAGCGAGAGGTGAACCATGCGGCGATATTCCCGAATCATCACCCTGTTACTCATACTGGTTTTTATGAGTTCGCAACCTGTCGCCGCCTCCACCCATCGGGTGAGCAAGGCAGAACTGCAAAAACTGGCGGATAAGGCGGTGAAGAATGGCCTGGTAGGAGTATCGCTGGCGGTTTATATGCCTAATGATGGCATGTTCCTTGTCACATCCGGCGTATCGGATCGCAAAACGAAAGCCAAACTCCAGACAACAGACATCGCCAGAATCGCCAGCGCCTCTAAAGTCTGGGTAGGCACGGTGGTGATGCAGCTTGTTCAGGAGGGCAAACTCTCCCTATCGGATAAGATTCAGAAATATATCGGGAAAGCCAACGCGCAGCACATCGCCAATGCTGACAGCGCCACCATAGAGCAACTACTGACGCATACCAGCGGCATTCTGGACTACTATAACGATGCCGATTTCGGGCAGGATGTTCCCAATAAGATGGACTTCACTATTGATGAAGCGCTCAAATATATCTGGGATAAACCCGCTGTATTCAGTCCGGGGAAAAAGTACGCCTATAGCAATAGCAACACGGTTCTACTGGCACAGGCCGTTGAGACAATTACTGGTAAGCCAATCGCACAGGTGATGCGTTCCCGCATTTTCGAGCCGCTCGGATTGAAAAATACATACATCGAAGTGTTCGAGCCTGTTCCGGTGAAAATCGTGCATGGCTACCAGTTCGATGGCGATGACGTTACCGAAATTGGCGATAAATATCAGGGTGGTGGGTTGCCCGATGGCGGGATCGTCACCTCTCCCGAAGATATGGTGAAGTTCATGCGGGCGCTTTTTGTCGATGGAAAGCTGCTGAACAAGGGGACAATGGAGAGGATGGTAGCGCCGCGCGCTGATACGGGCGATGGTTCCGGGATCGGCTACCATATCTTTATAACGGAGACCGGTAACGGTAAACGCTATGAACATGACGGCGGGATTGATGGATATACGGCGATGGAAATGCACTATGCAGATTTAGACATCACCATTGCCTATTGGACAAATTCTGCCGGAGAGGAACAGGACGAAGCTATCCAGACATTTCAGGATGACGTGTTGAGCCTGGTTGTTGATCGTTAAAAAGGATCGTTGATGAAATTTCCGAATCGCCGCGCTGCGCTGATCTTCCTGACACAGGTCATTCTGGTTCTCATCGGTGAACTTTTGAATGCCTATGCGTTCCAGAGCCTGATCATTCCTCAAAAGCTGCTCAGTGGCGGCGTCGTCGGAATCGCGTTGCTGCTCAACCAGTTGGCGCATTTGCCGATTGGTGTGCAGACACTGATCTATAACATCCCGATTTTCATCCTCGGTTATCGGTTGCTGGGGCGGCGATTCATCGTCCTGAGTCTGATCGGCGTGGTGTCATTCTCGATCATTACGGATAATCTAAAATTGCCGCCATTGGTGGATAATGATATTTTGCTGTCATCAATCTTTGGCGGCATTCTGACCGGGATTGCCGACGGGTTGATCCTGCGCGCAGGCGGTTCTACGGGTGGCTTCGATATTCTCGGCCTGATCGTTAGCAAACGTTTCAATCTGGCGGTAGGGCAGGTATTTATGGCGTTTAACGGGATTCTGCTTACCATTGCCGCCTTCGTGAATGGCAAGGACGGCCCGAAACTTGCGATGTATACGCTGATCATGTTGTACGTTTCTTCGCGGGTGATTGATCTGATGCAATCTGTCACCCCGCGACAAGCCGTGCTGATCATCTCCAATAAGGGCGAAGCGATTGCCGACAAAATCATTGAAGATTTGGGACGTGGCGTAACATGGTTTCAGGGGCGCGGTGCGTATACCGATTCTGAAATGAAAATCTTGCTGTGTGTAATCACACAATTCGAGGTGACAGACTTAAAGCGCTTGATTCGGGAAGTTGATCCGAATGCGTTTACGGTGATCCTCGATGCCCCGGAAGTACACGGACGGTTTGATCGCCGGACACCGTTGCAGCGCATTCTGGGATAAGTAAATCCCTAGCGTTATGAGTTCGGCTAATGATAGTACAAAATGGTACTTGCATCTGTTGAAAAGATGTAATACTATCAATCAAACACATTCACATTAGGGTTCACCAATGCCGCTCAACGTTTACTGGCACGACGACAAGAAGAAAATTCTCCGCTCCGACGCAGTTGGTCAGTGGACGTGGGAAGAATATGATGCGATGGTAGATCGCGCGGCGGCAATGATCCGCGAAGTTAGTCATGATGTAGGTATCATCAGCGACATTTCCCGGAGCGAGAGGATGCCCAAAGGTAGCCCGATGCAGCACCTTCGGTATACAAAATCGGTTCTGCCTCCGAATGTCAAAGCGATGATCACGGTAGGAAAATATAGTCTTTTTGCATCTGCGATCATCAGCGCGTTTCTGAAGGTATATTCCTCAAAAAATATCAAGATGCAGGTCGCCGCCTCCGAAGCCGAAGCGCTAAAGTTGCTCGAAACCGATTCGGTTGCCTGAGAGGCTGTCCGGGAAGACCAATAAATCCCACCCCGCCAGCGCTTTACAGTCCGACAGGTTTTCCAGACCCGGCGCTAACGCACCGGGCTAACCTCAAAGAGTAGACAACTGTCTGAAAAGAAATCAACACTGACCTGTCTCCAGGTTACACATACATTCGATAGAATTTTGTGCTTGCAACTCTATCTTTGAGTTTAGCCCTCGGCTTTAGAGTCTGTCATGGACTTACCAAGCTGAAAGCTGGTTGAATATAACAACGACG
>CAYSOC010000038.1:0-42892 GCA_964432445.1 uncultured Anaerolineaceae bacterium | reverse complement strand
ATATGCTTTTCTATTCATCCTTCCAGTTTACCAAAGTCCATGACAGTCTCTAGAGACATCAAAAAAATTCGATCATCTATTTTAATATTTTTAGTGTTACCACAGCTCCAGCGAATTCTAGGTCTATGCCCAACCAGGAAATTGTTCCAATCTTCCTCAAAACTCCAATCAAATTTTTTAGGATTCCATGTCAGCAAATAGGTTATGAATTCGGTATTTGAAAATGTTGAAGGAGAAGCAACGACCATTTCCTCAACCACAAACCCCAATTGTTGGAAAATCTGATTTATTTGCTTACTGGAACGAAAATTGTTTTTAGGGATTTTAGTTATGATATGAAGTATATCTTTAGCTGGATATTGGCGACCATCAAATTTGATTACATATTTGTACCCATTTTTCTCAAGCCATTCCCCGTTGTCTGAGTCAGGGTGCTCTGTGGCGAAATCTCGAAGTGCTTGATGTGCCATTTCATAGCTAATCTTTATTCCTCTAAAAGTTGCTTCTGATGTCATTTGCAAATATCTCCTAAGTGTCTTGTGCCTTTTAATCAAAATGTCGAATGATAATCCTTAAATTCCGTTCGATAGACAAGGCGCTTAACCGCCATTGAGTCCCGTTGTGGCAATGCCTTTCACCAGATATTTTTGCAGGAAAACGAAAACCAGTGTCATCGGAATCAGGCTGAGTACGGTCATAGCGAGGATATACTGCCATTGCGTGACATTTGCGCCCTGAAAACTCGACAGGCCGATTTGCAACGTGAACAGTTCCGAGCGATTGGTCACAATCAGAGGCCAGAGCAGGTCATTCCAGCGCCACATCACCGAGAAAATTGCCAATACCGCCAGAGCAGGTTTCGCCAGTGGCAGTACAACCTGCCAATAGATACGCCATTCGCTGGCTCCGTCGATGCGCGCGGCTTCAATTAATTCGTCGGGGATAGTCAGCATATACTGGCGCAGCAGGAAAACGCCTGTTGGGGTTGCGGCAGGTGGAATGATCAACCCAAGCAGGCTGTTTGTCATGCCAAGATTGGCGATCACGAAATAGACCGGGATCATAATCACAGCGAGGGGGACAACCAGCGTACTCAGGATCACCATGAACAAGACATTGCGCCCGCGAAAACGATATTTGCTTAACGCGAACGCCGCCATCGAATTGACCAGCAACGTGAGAAGGGTAGAGGTGAACGTCACAAATACTGAATTGCGCATATAGAGCAAGAACGGGAATTGATCCAGCGCTTCAGTATAACCGCTCAGGGTGAATTTTTCCGGGAAGAGCGCGGGCGGGAGTTTGTAAAGTTCGCCCGCTTCCTTGAATGAACTCAATACCAGCCAGACCACCGGTCCAAACATGATAAATGTCCCGACCACCAGCATGATGTAGGTCAATACATCACCAATGGTAGGCCATTCTCGGCCCTGCCGCGCCAGCAGAAAGCCCTGCTTTTTTTGCACAACTGCTGTGTTCATTCTCGCTACCTCGTCTACGTTGCGTCGTTGATGCGCCGACCCAGAAATAACTGCGCGCCAGTCAGGATGAGCAAGACCATCGCCAACAGGAACGAAGCGGCTGCCGCCACGCCATATTGCCGGAACTCGAACGCAGTACGGAAAATGTATTGCACCAGCATCAGCGTCGCTGTCCCCGGCCCACCATTCGTCAACACATAAATCAGGTCGAAGGATTGGAACGCGCGAATAAGCGTCAAAATGACCACAACCAGCAGAGTTGGTGCGAGCATAGGCAACGTAATGTTAAAAAATTGCGCCCGATCATTCGCGCCATCAATCGCAGACGCTTCATATAGCACCGACGGAATCGACTGTAACCCTGCCAGCAGAATCAGGGCATAGAAGCCCACCGATGACCAGATTGTGATCGCAATCGCCCAGAACATCGCCCATTGTGAATTGAGCAACCAGGGGATTTTGCCCATCCCGAATCCGGCGAGTGCGGCATTCAACACCCCGTATTGATGTTGTAGTACCCACTTCCAGATCAGCGCAATCACGACGGGCGAGAGCAGTACTGGATAAAAAAACGCACTACGGAAAAACGCCCGGAATTTCAGCCGCCGATTGAGCAGGAGCGCAATTGCCAGCGAGAGCAGCACTGTCGTCACAACTTCCATACTGACAAAATAGAATGTGTTTTGTACGGAGCGCCAGAACAAATCGTCCTTGAAGAGCGTTTCATAATTGCTGGCTTTGGCGAAATTTTCTGCCGTGAGCGATGTCCCGGTGAAAAGGCTCAATGCGAAGTTATACAGCGCGGGGAACAAAATGAAAATGCCGAAGATGAGCAAATTCGGCAGCAGGAAAAGATAGGGCGCAAAACGTGGTTTGAGGCGACGCTGGCGTCGGCTTTGGAAGAGTAATTTGTCGATTCGTACATCTGCGATGGATGGTGTCATTGCTTATCTCGATATGGATTGATTTGTGCAAATCTTTACACGAGCCGGATAAATTTGTCCTGAAATTTTCGGCATTCCCGGCGCTGAAGCACCGGGCTATGATCAATATGAATACTGTGATGCTTATTGAGATCGCTGATCTATGACCGATGATTTTCAGTGGAAATAGATCAAGCGAACAATTATCACAAGTCAAGCCTCAACAGTTCTTGTCCCGGTGCTGTAGCGCGGGGAACGTTTAATTACTTCTTCGGAACCTGCAACTCATCCATCTTGGCTTGAATCTTCCTGATCGCTTCATCGAGGCTGATTTCGCCAACGATGACCTGACTCAGGCGGTCACGGGTTTCGACATTCACCGCACCAATCAACGGATGATTTTGCAGGTTGAATGCTTCATCTGTTGTCTTGCCGACAGCGCCGAGAAATACTTTCAGATCGTCGGGACGGGTCGCATAATCCAGCCCTTCCTTCGCCAGATCGGAACGTGCCGGGAGTAGCGGCGATTTCACCGAAAACTCCGCGACATTCTTCTTTGCAGTCAGGAATTCAACGAGGCGCGCAACTTCCTTCGGGTGCTGCGTGTTCTTAAACGCGATGACGAAGCCACCGCCGGGCATCCCGGTACAGGTTTCGATGCAGGGATTCGGAACAGCTTTCCATTCAAATTTATCGCCAATCACCTTTGCGAAGTTGGAAACCTGCCACACGCCGGAATAGTAAAACGGAACCTGCTGATTTACGAAGAAATCAACGGCAGCCGCATAGCCACCACCGCCACCTGCCCAGACTTCCAGCGGGGCGAGTCCATCCTTATGCCAGTTGATCAGCATTTCGGCGGCCTTGCGGAACTGTGGCGTATCAATAGTGAATTTACCGTTGGCATCGAAGAACTTGCCACCAAACTGTAACACGGTGCTGAACCAGCGGTGTCCGCTACGATCAATGGCAACGGCATAGGGGACGCCCGTCTTTTCGCGGACTTGCTTCACGGCGGTCATCCACTGATCCCATGTGACCTTATCACTCTTGTCGCTTGGAATCTCGACGCCCGCTTTCTTGAAGAGAGTGACATTGACGAATGGCCCGCTGCTGGTGAAATCCAGTGGATAGCCCGTCAGCGTCCCCTTTTCTGGCCCGGCAAGGACGCTCAATAAGGCTGGGGCGTAATTATCGGTAATCGCTTTCGGGTCTTTCAGGTTCGGGGTGAGGTCGAGCAACTTGCCATAGTAGCGCTGTGGTTCGGTTTCGCGCGCCAGATCAGGCGCTTTGTTGACCTCGGCCTGTGCGCTCAGGACAGTATGCAAGTCCTTGAACGCAACCGTATCTACAACAACTTTAATATCAGGATTTTCTTTTTCAAATTGATCGAGCAGGGTGCGCAGAACCTGCCCTTCCTGCCCATCGTTGTACCATGTGAAGCGCAATTCGACAGCATCGGCAGCTTTTGCGCGCGGCGCGGCAACAGAAAGCGCGAATGCGAAGATGCTGATTAGCAAAAGGAAACGGTTTTTCATCGAAGTCCTCAGACGCGATAAACTTATGTACTGTTGGTAACACCAGTTAATTGGAAAAGATGCACAAACGTATTGTAATGTTACGCTTGAAACGTATTGATCTCTCCCTCTTCCGACCCAAACAACGGGGAGTGTTTCGCGTTTTATTGATCGTCCTGCTCACTTTGACGATAGTCCATAGTGCCGGGCAGACCCGCGCACAAGGATTTTTTCCGCGCAAGACAACCGTCTTTCTGACCTTTGTAGATAACGACACCTATCCGGGACGCCTTGCGAATGCGGGCGCGACCTTCCGCCAGATGCAAACCTTCTTCAATTCGGTGGCGTGGGAGAAAGGTGTTGATTATTCTTTTATCAGGAATATCCTCGATCTGCCTGTCGATCCCAAGCCACGCTATGTTGATACACCGCAGGGTTTTGGTTATGGCATCAATGCGGGTGCAGTTCTGATCAACAAGTTGATCTATACCGCCGCCTTCTGGGATATAGACGGGATCGAAAAGCCGCTTTTCCAGCGTCAGCAGTCCGATCCGCTGCGATTTGACCGCACCTATGATGTTTATGGAGTGAATATTCGGCGTCCGAACGTGGATTATACGTGGCGGTTGAATCTCAACTACGATGGTTCGCTACCAAAATTCATCGTTGGTTTCGATTCGGAACGCGGAATCGCATCACTGACGGTAGATTATGACGACGAAACGCAACCCCCTTCCCGCAAACTTTCGTTACACGAAAAAGGGCTGGTTCTTGGCTCCAACCTGCGGGATATCATCGGAGATAAACGCCTGGGCGTTTCGGTAGTACCGATTGCCAGCCCTGCGGATACTGTCGATGTGAATGCCGACCTGCAAATTCCGGTAGCTTCGGCATGGAAAGGCGGTGCAATTGTCTATTTCTTTGAAAATATCGATCCAGCGATCTGGTCGAGCATTCCAGTGAAATACTGGAATATCCGCAACATCAACCGCATTCCCCGCGAATATCAGGATGCCTTCGCCAAATATAACGAGATTTTGCGCTGGGTATATGTTGCCGGGGTATTCAGCGGCAATCATGAAGCGGGCAACGTGATCGATTATGTCTGGCGTAATTCCAAATGGAAATCTGCGCCGAATGCAATTGTCGCGTTCAATAACTGGAGTCAGCAGGTGGTAGGGTTAACCGCCAATTCCGGGTTACACCGATGGCTGGCAGGACGTACCGAGAATGCTGCGATTGTCGATCATCGGCTGGATAGCCGACAGTTCATTGATAATGGACGGTTGCTGCCATTTGACAATACCTTTTCACCGCACGATCTGGCATTGTTTTACTATCACCTTGCCACAACAGGCAAACGTGCGGGATACTATAATACGGCGATGGAGTTGCTAACGACCAAAACCGACATTTTGAGTATGTTGAAAGGGTACACTGCCGATACCGGAATCATCGTTGCCAGCAAAATTGGATATTTTGCACCAGACAGCCCGGACGCCTATGGACATGACGTGAATACCGACGCGGGTTTGCTCACTCTGCCGAATGGCGATCAATACGCTATTGCAACAATGGCTTTTGATACAGTACCCTTACAGGGCGATGTACTATCCGCAGTAACCCGCGCGCTGATCAACTTGTATCAGGGAACGCCCTGAAGGGAATTCTGTAAATGGCCGACTTCGTTCTGACTTTGCTTCAGAAAATGAACAGCACCTCGGACACCACCGAACGCTTACGACTGGCAGCGGTAGCGCTCCAGACGCTCGGTTGGCGGCACACAGTGATCATCGGATACGAATCGGCCTTTCGTCTGTTGGTAGTAACTCCCGGCGGTGCGCTCTATACCGCCAAACCGAGCGATATGGAAGCGTGGAAGCTGGAAAATATTCCGCCAGACGATGAACAATCTATCACTGCCCCTGTACGCCTCCCGGATGGCACGCTCATCGCCATGATTCGGCTGGAAACACCCGCCAATAATAAAGTCAACTCACCGGAAAATCGCAATGCGGTAGACCTGATCGCGTTCAACATCGGCAATGTTTTCGAGTACCGCCGTATTCAGTCGATGTTGCAACAATCCCGCGATCAACTCACGGAGCAGGTCGATGAACTGGTGATCCTCCAGAGTATGGATGAAGAGCTTAATTCGTCGCTCAATCTGGAAAATGTGATGATGCTGGCGGCAGACTGGGCGCTCCGCCGAACGCGCGCACGTTCGGTCATCGTTGCCGTTGCGACCCGCGAAGGCGATGGTCTTGTGCCTCTTATTTCGCTTGGGTTTCCGCGCGGGATGCTTCCCTATAACGCCAGTAAGCCAATGCCGTTTACGTTCGGTGCGATTGGACAGGCGGCGCGCACGCGCAAACTCGTTTATGTTCCAGATATTACCAAAGAGGCTGATGGCAAGAAGATTCTGCCCAATATCCGCTCACAAATCGCTGTGCCGCTGGAAATGCAAAGCCAGTTGCTCGGCGTGCTGGCATTGGAGAGTGAACGCGAAAACCATTTTGGCGCAGAAGACATCGAATTTGTAAAGCGTCTGGCGACGCGCGCTTCGGTTGCGCTGGATAACGCCCGTCTCTACGGGCTTGCCGAAGTTGCCGCCGAACAAGCCCGTTCGCTCTATACCGCCGGACGCGCCATTACATCGACGCTGGAACGGGAAGAAATTTTGCCCCGGATCGCGCAATCAATCGCACTGGTGGTCGATGTTTCATCAGCGGTGATTGCGGACTATCGCGCAGACCGGAACACCAGCACTATCCTGAGCGTTTATAACATTCCAACTGCGCGTAACAACATCAGTGAAACGTTTCCCACCGTAGGAACGACCCTTGATTTGAATATGATGCCTTCCATTTCCGGGGCAATACAAAAGCGCCGGACTGCCACAATCAGTTTATCGAATAATGAACTGGCGTCGCTGGAACGCGAGTTTCTGGTACGCTGGGGTGTACAATCAGCGCTCGCGTTGCCAATGTATGTGGGAGATGAAATTATCGGGCTGGTGCTGGCACTGGAAACCCGTCCCGATCATACCTTCTCACACGACGAAATCCTCATGTTCGAGGCCCTTGCTACACAGAGTGCCGTTGCTTTCCGGCAGGTGAAACTTTATGAAGAAGTGCGGGAACTCGAAAATCTCAAGTCCGAGATGATCCGTATGGCCTCGCACGATTTGCGTAATCCGCTTGGAAACGTCCTCGGCTACATTGACTTGATCAATGTCACCCTCAGCAGTTTCATGACCGATGAAGATAAAGAATACCTCATCTATATGCGCAAGTCGGCAACAACGATGAAGTCAATCATCGACGACTTGCTCACATTGGAAAAAATTGAATCCGAACGCCAGCACGCCTGGATAAAAATTGATTTTGGTGGACTTATTCACGGTGTCTATGACGCACAAAAGGCAACTGCTGAACTCAAACATCATACCTTTTTGTTTGAATATAACGGCGAAGAAATGAGTATTCTCGGCAGTACCACGCAAATTCGACAGGCTGCTGCCAATCTGGTCGGAAACGCATTGAAATATACACGCGATCAGGGGCGGATTGTTATGCGCTTGCGTAAGGACGGGAATCGCATTTATTTTGAAGTTGAAGATAATGGTTATGGAATTTCACCGGAACGCCAAAAGCGTTTGTTCCAGCGCTTTTACCGGGCCAAGCAGCCGGGGACGGAAGAAATCCCCGGAACGGGACTGGGACTAAGCATGGTAAAAACGGTGATCCAGCGACACGGCGGCGAAGTCTGGATGCGCAGCACAGAAGGTATCGGAAGCACCTTTGGGTTTTGGCTACCCGATTCCGAAACAATGCTGGAAATTTTGCGCAAACAGCATATCGAACTGGATAGCGCCGCCGACAGCGCCACAGTTTAGGAAACAGCGAGGGGAATATGAGTGACCGATATAACGTACTGGTCATTGATGACAGCAAGCAAACCGCGACTGATATGGCTGAGGCACTGCGCATGTTGGGACACACCGTTAGCATTGCTTTCAATCCCCGCAGTGCGCTACATATCCTTTCCGAAGTGATCCCGGATGTTGTATTTCTGGATATTAGTATGCCGGGTGTCGATGGGCTGGAAGTTTGCCGCTATCTGCGCCGCGACCCACTCACCCACGACATTCCCATAGTGATTGTTTCTGCCAATAGCGAACAGGCCTATAAAGATGCGGCAAAATCCGCAGGGGCAAACGGCTATCTTGTCAAACCAGCGCTTATGGATGACATGGATCAGGCGATTCTGGATGTAGTCAAGCGACGCTCGTGAGCCTTTCGCATTCGTAGCGCTCAGGATTCAATAATTTTGTCGTCGATTAGTTGCTGCTGGACGCTTTGCCCGCGTGTATCGAACGCAAAATAGGGCGCGTGCAGTTGAAATTCCATATCGCTCATCGCGCGTCCCGCACGGTTCTTTTCGATGGTGAAGACCACCCAATCGCGGTACTGCTTGGCCTGATAGGGGTTAAAGCTGACATGATCCTTCGCCAGAATGTGATATTTGTTGTTCATGATCACGGCAATATCGCATTCATAATCCAGCGCCGATGATCCACGCAAGTGGAACAGATGCAACCGTTTGGCACGCAGACCTTCCCGATCTGCCGCAACAATCGAAAAAACCGGAACATCGAGCGTCAGGGCTATATCTTTCAGCCCTTCCACAACAATCGTCACCTTATCGTTTTCATCAGCAGCACGTTCCGGGTGAATCGCCACTTTTTGCAGGTAATCTACAAACACAGTGACATTGCCGCCTGTCGCTTCGCAGAGCCGCGCCGTCATTTCGCGGATTGCCCGGAGCGTCGTCACTGCCGGACTTGCCTTCACCAGAATCAGGCGATCCGCATACTTGCCCATACGTGCCAGCGCCATCGACGTTTTGGCATTCTCGCGTAAAATCTGCTGTAGTGAGCCGCCTGATGCGCCGTGTTCGTCTGCCCGAATAATGTTTTTGGCGCGTTGCGCAATAATCACATCGTAGAGGTCTTTCAGTTTCATCCCGTTCTTGAGATCAATTTCCGGCGGGTTGATACTTTCCAGACACAGCAGGCGATTCATCAGATGCGTTTCAGTGTGTTCGTAGGAGAGGTAAAACGCATATTGATCAGGACGCATAGCGATATTACGGGCGATCTGCAAGGTTGCAATCGTTTTGCCGATACCCTGCGCCCCGCCCAGCAGGACAAGTTCCGTTTTGCGCAACCCCCCGCCGATATAGCCATCCAGCGGATCAAAGCCAGTAGGCATTGGAACAAAATCGCTCAAATCGCCGCGCATGACCTGCTCGTTGGCTTCGGACATAACTTGGGAGAGGGTACGGGGCAGGTGTGGTGCGCTGCGCGGGCTGCGTGGCTGCCGTACAGGAGGAGGTGACCCGGAATTTCCCGGAGGATTCCCCGCCGATCCTGATCGTTGCCCCGGCATCGCCGGACGTTTTTCTTCCCCAAATCTTTGTGTGGACATGGTGAGCATCCTTGACAGTGCGCAACTTGAAGGCTGTATTGTACTCAGAAATGAATCACAGCGTCAAATATCGCCCATTTAGCGTATGTTGATAGTAGGGATACTAAGTGTTGTATTTACAGGTTTGGACATTGTTTCAGATCGACAATAACTATTTCATATTATCGTGCCGATGGTGCAAAAGCGTTAATTGACCAGAAAACTTGCCGGGTGTACAGTAGAATAAAATCACTCCGAATCGAGTATATACTCCATGCAGATCAAACACGAAACCACCGAAACACACGGACACCGCGCCACCGAACAGGAACGCAATGCGATGCGTGCCTATCTCCAGCGCTCAGAGGTACGCCTATCCACCATCCATCGCGTAGCAGTCGGGTTTATTTCCGGTGCAGGGTTACTCTTCCTCTTCCCGGTTTTCCTCAAGGATTCTATTCTGGCGATTCTGCGGGAATACATTACGTTCTCGCTGGACGCCCCGGCGCGGTTGGGCGTAGCTGGACAAATCGCCAACATCATCGGCTATTTGCTGCTACTTTTTCCGTTTGCACTTTCGGTTGGGATTCCGGCGGTGGCACTCGTCCTGCTGGTACGCGATACAGTACGCTTCTACTTTCTGAGCCATGCCCCTGGCTTCCCGGAAGAATCGCTCAATCCACGTTTTGTTCTGACCGGGATTGCGTTCTCGCCCGATGAATCCGAACCCATCAAGACCAAAATCCTGATGCACGAATATGGTTCGGATTTGATCAATATGGTATTGCCCTTCAATGAACGCCGTGCTGCCGGATACAGTGACCTGATCGATGAAAACCATATGATAGTCCCGAAAACGCGCAAATTGCCGAAACTGATGATACGCGGAATCGTGGAAAGCGACGATAAAAAGCCGATTCACGAACTGACAGAAAATGACCCATTGCTCATCAATGGCATTTATTCTGACGAGAGCGGTGATCACATGGTGCTGACCGAAGCCTATAAACGACGCACGGTGAAAGATATAGATCGGTTCAACGCTGCATTGGGATTATCAGGTTTTATTGAGCGTCCATTGCGAGAAGAGGTTGCCAAACAGGAAGTATCTCTGGTGCGCCATTCGTTGCACTTGCGCCGTTTGGTATTCCGCTATTTTCAGGCGCTGATGATTCTCCTCTGGACAGCGCTGATAACGTTTCTCATGTTGCCCTTCATTCAGGAACGGGCGAGGTTTCAATTTATTTTTGTAGTGGCGGTAGGCTATCTGGTTTGGTCGATCTTCGCGCCATTGGCAGTTCAATTGCCGTTCATGTGGGTGACGAATTACGCGGAACCAGAAAAGCAACGCAAGCATGGAAACTGGATTCGGCATTCCGATGGCGTAGAACGCTTCGAGGTGCTGGTACGTCGCATTTGCTATATTTCAATTGCTGCGACGGTTTTGGCGCTCCTGATTGAGATTTGGTTGCGGTTGGCATAAAACGCGCTGGCCTGATAGATTGCAAACATTCCTATCCCAGTCTACAATACAAATGTTCTAGTGAGATCGCAAATCCAAATCGAAGGGATTTCCTATGAGCGTTGTTTTCGTTGAACTCTCCATGTCACTGGACGGGTTTGTCACTGGGCCAAACGATGATTCCGAACATCCATTGGGCGAAGGAGGCGAACGGCTTTTCAAATGGTATCAGAGTGGCGATACTGATATGCCGTTGCCGGGTACGGAAATGTCGTTCAGGATTTCGCGTGCCAGTGTTGACCTCCTTGAGAAGGAGTGGGGTGCAGTTGGAGCAATGGTAGCGGGGCGGCGTATGTTCGACATTGCCAACGCATGGCACGGTTACCCGCCGGGCGGCGGCCCGTGTTTTATCATGACCCATCACCCTCCACAGGAATGGCTCAGGGAAGGCTCACCTTTTACTTTTGTCAACGATGGCATCGAAAGCGCAATTCGTCAGGCGAAAATAGCCGCCAGGGACAAAGACGTTAGCGTGAGCAGCGCTAATATCGCGCAGCAATGCCTGAAAGCCGGATTGATGGATGAAATCCGGGTCAACGTTGCGCCGACTCTGCTTGGCAGCGGGGTACGCCTGTTTGAGCATTTCGGCACAGAACCAGTCGATTTGGAAATGATGGATGTCGTCAAAGGCATTGATATTGTTCATCTTCGCTATCGCATCGTCAAATAGACGACAGCACTAGCAGCACGAAGGGTGAAAAATCACGATGGTTTCGCCCTTTTTTATTGCTTCATACCAATATCTTACAGGTTTGTATCTTTTAAAAACAAAACAAATGTGCTATAATATTTATTGAATAGAGATAAAAATCCCCTTGCGATCTTATTTGAGCTTACACCCATTGTATATCCTGTGGCTCGATGTTAATCGAGGTGAGAGCAGATAAAATCATGACACCCAAACAACTCCATCGCCTCAAAGAAAAAGGCAAGCGGCTGTCGGTGCGGATAATCGCCCCGGATGTTGATCACCTGCCGTATACCGCAATCGTAGGGAGCAGATCGAATGCAGTGTTCAATCACTTTGTCACTGTAAAATTCCAGCCCGATGGGTCGATTGTCGCGCGTTGTACCTGCCCCTGGGCGGAACATGGCGGAATCGCGTGCAGCCATGTGATGGCAACGCTCGGCAAACTGGCGCAGAAAAAGCAGCGCGTGCTAAGTTTTTGGCCTACCTTTGAGGATGCTGTACGCCAGAAGCGGACTGTGTTCAGCCTAGTCAGCAATATCACAACAGAACGAATCTGGATCACCAGTCGCCCTGTCTCATAACGAACCCTTCCTCCGTTAGAGAGAGAGTCGGAGGAAGCCAAACCTGTTTACTTTTGTTGTGCGGCGCTGTTGGATACATTCAAAGCTGCAATGCCGTTAACTGTTTCCATCTGATGCAAATCGAGTCCACACAGCGCCCATAATTCCCGACGCGCAGGCCACCCATTCAACAACCGGGTACGCGCGGCAACATCTGAGAGATGTGCAATGATGGACATCAGGTATTGTCGGGATTCCGCGAAAACCTGGGCTGCGCGTGCATCTCCTGCGGCACGCAGTGTTCTATAGGAGAGCAGATAGAGTTCGCACAGGTCGCCCAATTCCACAATCAGTTTGCGTTTGTCGTTCCGGGCGAAAATGCGCAAGATATTTTCGACATACTCCAGTGCGCTTAGTATCTCACCACGCGCCAACGCCACCCGAATTAATCCAGCGTCAGCATCCAGCCCTGCTATCGGGTGTTCACCTTTTTTCAGAAGCAAAGCAGCGCGTGAAAAAGCATCATGTGCCGCTTGAATATCTCCCAGATTCAACCACGATTGGCCTATCGTGACGAGCGCATTTCCGACAAGCGTATCGGAGCCGAGTTGTTCCGCAAATGTAATACATTCCTGCCCACGTTCAATCGCTTCGCGGGGTTTGCCCTCTACCCACAAAACGAGGCTCTCGCCCAGATAGCCATAGGTCGCCAATAATTTATGACCGCTTTGCAGGCTGAACGCAACGACCCGCTGATAGATGCTGCGCGAATCTTCCAGCGCCCCGGTCAGGAGATAGAGAATCCCCAAATGTAGCCAGATGGCTACAAGATTACTCATGTCTCCAATGCTGGTTGTCAATGCTACCCCTTGTTCAAACCATGCCCGCGACGCAGGCCAATCATAGCGCTGCATGGCGCAATGCCCGATCAGGCGTGTTGCCCATCCCTGACCCCATTTATCGCCTGTTTCGCGGCAAATGCGATGGGCTTCCAGCAGGTGCTGTTCGCCCTGTTCGTGCTGATTGAGACCCAACTTACTTTCACCAACTACAATCAGCGCCCAGCTTTCGCTGACACGATCCTTGTTTTCGCGGGCAATCGCCAGCGATTCCAGCGCATATGGCAGGGCTTCCTTCTCGTGGCGTATTTCATTTGTGAGGAACGCCAACGCGCGTAAACACTGGCATTCGAGATAGCGCAAATTAAATTGTCGGGAGATGCCAATGCCGCGTTTATATAAATCGGTGGCTTCCTGCATATTTCCCATTGTCCGCACAACGCGCCCCAGTCGATAGCTTGCCCACGCTTCCAGACCAGGGTCGTTGATCCGCTGGCAAAGTGCCAACGCACGCTTTCCTGCATCTGCGGCATTTGCCAGTTCGCCTGTTATCTCGTAGAAAGTGCAGTTCCGGGCGGCAACCTCGGCTTCGCGCCGTTCGTCGCCAAGCTGAACTGAAAGGGTATGTAGCCGATCCAAATCGCCACGTTGCGCCTCGCGGCTCCCCACCAGTTCATAGACAGTCTGGCGCGCAAACAACAGATCGTAGATTGCAGCAAGATCATCTGGCAGGGTCAGTTCCAATGCGCGTGTCAACAGATTGATCGCCTGTTGGGTGATCTCGCGCGCATCAATGACCTTTATATCATCGCTATCCGAGACGCGCCGATTGCCACGACTGGCGAGTTCGGCGGCCTGCTTCCCGGCTAGTACCGTGAAATGACGTTCCAATTCGGCATTGCCGCTGATTTGATAATGATAGGCTAGTTCAAGATACCATGGCTCCAACACATCGGCGTGAACTTTCTGAATAGCGTCGGCAACGCGCTCATGCAGCGTTGCGTGCGTTGTTTCAGGTAAAACAGCAAGCATTCCTTCCCGTAGTTTGTCGTGGCTGAATCCCCAGCGAGTATCGCGTATTTCGAGTATAGAAGCCTCGGTACAGGCATTCAGATTCACTTCAAGATTGGTAATTCCTGCGGCACGCAGGACATCCAAATCCAGAACACGTCCGGCAACAGCAGCCATTTCGAGTAGTGGGCGCGCGCTGGCTGGAGCGCGATTCAACCGACGCTGAATAATCTGCTGCACGTTTGCCGTACTCACTGTCGCGGGCAGCGCAGTATGTCTGATTTGGTCGAGTGTCCCGGCATTTTCTGCCATTGCGCGAATAAACTCGACAAGGAAAAATGTATTGCCTTCCGTCTCCCGAACCAGAAAATTCACAACCTCTGGCGTCGTATCCTGCCAACCCAAAATAGCGCTGCTCAAGGCTACGATCTCTGGCCGGGTCAGACGCTTGAGGTGCAAGACATGCTCCCCCTGCTCATTCAGATGAGGACGTTCATCATCACGCCAAAGGGCCACAATCAGGACTGGAAGGGGAGAGATGTTAGCTTCCAGCCAATGTAGTAAATCGAGTGTGCCGCTATCTGCCCAGTGTAAATCGTCCAGAATGATCAGCAGAGGCTGTGTATGTTGCCGGAGCAAAGTTGCAACTGCCGAGAACAACCGGGAACGCGCCATGCGCGGTTCGAGGTCGGGCAGGATTAGGAGTTCATATCCGAGCAGTTCGCCCAGTTCCGGGACAATTTCAGAAAGGGCGCTGAGTTCTTCCAATGGGAGTTCTACGTTGAACACCAACCGCCGGATCACCTCGCGCCATGTATCATAAGGCGCGTTTCCTGTGTCGCGGATTTCACCTGTCGCCACCGCTAGTCCGCTGACGAGCGCCCGTATCCGTACCTCGTTTACGAGGCGCGTTTTACCGACACCGCTTTCGCCGCATATCCACCAGACATCGCCCTCCCCTAATGCAACCTGTTGCACTGTACTCTGCAATATGGCAAGTTCATTTTCGCGTCCGATAAACGGCGCGGCCTGAATAAAACTTTCGCGGATAAGAGGCGTTTCCGGCGCGACTTCCTGCCCGGTACTGTGCCGCAAGCTGTGTAACGTTTCAGCGGCGCTGGCATAGCGATCCCCAGGTTCTTTTCTGTGCAACCGTTCGAGTATGGGTTTTAGGGATCGCGGGATCGCGGGGGTATCGAAATCCGGCACTATTTGGGAGATGTTTTCCATAAGTTGCTGGACATTCTGGATGCCTTGCAAATCGCTCCCAACGTTGTCTGTCAGCAATTCATGAAAAATGATACCGAGTGAATAGAGATCGGATTGCACCGTAGCAACCTCTCCATTCACGATCTCTGGCGGCAAATAGCGCAACGTGCCAGCGGGAATATGATAATCTTCGCGTTCATAATACGCTGCCAGCCCAAAATCCACCACCTTGATCTGACCATCGCATACCAGTAGATTGCCTGGCTTCAGATCACGGTGCAACACCCCATGTCGATGCAAATAAATAAGTGCCTGTAATACCTGACTGATCAGTTCAATTTTTACGGATAGCGGTTGTTCTCGACCATAGCTTAGAATCGTTTGTGGTGTTTCGAGCAATTCCATCGTGAACCACGATGCTTTCCCACCCTCAAAGCCATAATCCAATACGCTGATGATATTTGGGTGGCGCAATGACGCGAGGGTCTGGAATTCTCGCGCCAATGCCAGATTGAGCATTTCGGCGTTATCTGGCACAGTGTCAAAATCGAGGATGGGCAGGGTAGGTAAAACACGCTTGAGAGCAATATCTTTGCCTGTCAATCGGTCATGGACGCGAAGAACTTCCCCCATCCCGCCCATGCCGATAACTTCGCGTACAAGGTAGCGCCGTCCGATCAAAGATGTATTCATCAGCTTACCTTCATTATTGCACCATTTATTCTATATTTTGGGGCGTTCCTGCACAATAACTGCATCTATATCGAGCGCCTTGCATGGAAGAATCGGGAATATCCGTTGATTTATTGGAACCATCAACTATTCCGGGAGGGTTGGAGAAACTGCTGAATAACTTTTAGCAAGTCTTCAGGCAAAAACAGTTTGGCGACAAATGCGGCGCATCCAAACCTTTGCGCAGTTTCTATGTCTGCATCGCTGGTGCGAGCAGTAACGGCAACGATAGGGAGTGACACTTTCCCGCCCAATTGTTTTATAAAGAGTCGAACCAGATTTCGCCCGTCTATATCCGGCAGATCGAAATCCAGCAGATCGAAGTCGACAAGAGTCTTCTCTCTGAATCCCGCTCTTGACAGACACGTTACAATTAGTCTGGTGTATTGTAAAGGCGTTTGATGGATACTGTAATTAATTCTGCCCGACCAAAAGCGAAACCGAGTACACGCAACGCGGCGCGTCTATGGCGCAATTTCGACTTTGTGCTGATGGGTGTGACGCTAATCCTGATTATTTACGGTGTGCTGATGATTCGATCCGCAACGATTGGCGCAGTGGACACCGATTTGCAGAATCGTGTCGTGCGTCAGGAACAGTATGCGGCTATCGGGATCGTTGTATTGCTATTCACCGCTGCAATAGATTATCGCCTGCTCGGATCGCTCCATCGTTATATCTATCTGGTATTGGTCGGGTTGTTAGCGCTGGTCGTTGGGTTGGGTGTTGTGGGTGCAGCGGGCGCGCAACGCTGGTTACAGGTCGGTATTCCGGTACAACCTTCGGAACTCGCCAAAATATTGTTAATCATCGTGATGGGGCAGCATCTGCAACATCAGTATCGCAAACTGGACAAAGTTCGTACTGTATTAATATCGCTGGCTTATGTTGGATTGCCAGCAATGCTCATTTTTATTCAACCCAACCTCGGAATTACGCTTCTGGTGATGTTCACCTGGTTTGTGATGGTATGGGCAGCGGGGCTACGGGGTAAACATATTGCGCTCGGTCTAACCATAATTTTGATCGGACTGCCTATCCTTTGGTCGAATATGCAGGATTACCAGCGCGGACGTATTTATTCGTTTTTCGGTTGCGATGACTCGCAGGGTAACTGCTATAACATCAAGCAATCCCAGATTAGTATCGGTTCCGGTGGGCTTTTCGGACAGGGATATGCCAACGGAACGCAAACCCAGTTGCGTTTTTTGCGCGTGCGTCACACCGACTTTATCTTTAGCGTTATCGCGCACGAACTCGGTTTTGTTGGCGCAGTTGCGGTTCTGGTCTTGATCGGGCTTCTGCTCTGGCGAATCATGCGGGCAGCAGCGCTTGCCCGTGATCCATTGGGTTCGCTCATCTGTTATGGCGTCGCGGCGAATATCTTTTTCCAGACGACGGTTTCTATCGGGATGAATTTGCAGCTATTGCCTGTAACCGGGTTAACCCTGCCTTTCATTAGCTCCGGCGGCTCCTCGCTCCTGACATTGCTGTTCGGTCTTGGTTTGGTGCAGAGCGTTGTTATGCGACACAAGCAGATGGATTTCTGATGCCTTCACGCATTGTTGATATACCCTCCGGGCTGGTGATGGTGGTTGCCGATCTTCATGGGGATCGGGATGCGTTCGCGCGCCATATGGGGCGGTTTTTGCAATATCGTAGCCGGGGCAAGGTTGAAAAACTCCTGCTCCTCGGCGATTTGATCCATAGCGAAGGCGCAGAGGGCGAAGACGGCAGCCTGCCAATGCTCTTTGACATGATGCGGACGCAAAAAAGCCTCGGTGCGGAAAATGTGATTATGTTGCTTGGTAATCACGAGATGCCGCACCTCTACGGTTTGGTACTGCGCAAGGGCAACTACGAATATACGCCACGCTTTGAGAAGGCGCTTTCTGCCAGCGGCAGGCGCGACGAGGTGATCGCCTTTCTGGATAGTTTGCCTTTCTATGCGCGAACGGCAGCGGGAGTGAGTTTCACACATGCCGGAGCCGATGGTAATGCGATTGCGCTTTTCAGAACACTTGCCAATTTCGATCATCGGAGCATCATTCGGGAATATGATCATGTTATCCGCACCCACCCGAACCCGGATGAACTCCGCGAACTGTTTGCCACAACCAGCGGAATCGGGCTGCCCTATGAAATGCAAGCCAAATATTATCTTGCTGTCGAAGGGCGCGACGATCCCCGCTATGATGATCTGCTCCGTAGCTATATCATTGAATCCAAAAGCAGCGAGTTTAGCCTGCTGTGGGATGCGCTCTTTACCCGTTGCGAGAAGCGAACACCTATCAGCATGTATCGGCGTGTTCTCGAAGAATTTTTGAATACGCTCTCCGAAGGCGCACCTGCCCCACAGAACATCCTCGTCACCGGGCATATTGACGTGATCGGAGGGCATGAGGTCGTTTTGCCGCGCCATTTGCGAATCGCCAGCGCCAAACATGCCACCCCGCGTGAGGCGGGGCAGTATCTATTATTTGATGCAGCAAAACCTGTTGAAGATGCAGCAGCGCTTGTACCATTTCTGGGAAGCGTATTCTAGCTTGTCTAGCGGCGTCTGAATCAGGCCTGCATCGCGGCGATCATCCGCAACGCGCCGGATTTTGCCGAATCACCAAGTTCGATTACTGGCCCGACGCAAGCCGGACAACCTTCTGCACACGGACAATCGCGGATCAGTTCACGGGCTGCGCTCATCAGTTCGGCGTGCAGTTCGTACAAGCGATCACTGAAGCCTAATCCAGCAGGCAGATTATCATAAAGCAGAATTGTCGGCGCTTGCGTATAGTCGTTTTTGGCGTCGACAATCAACCCCAAATCAGCAGGTTCACACATCAGGTAAAGCGTAGCAATGTTGCGTAACACGTTTCCAACCCCCATCAAGGCCGCGTTGCTGCGCTGACTTGTCTCAACAATGCGATGGCATGATGGACAAAGCGTTTGCAGATTCTCCAGTTTGTTCGCAGTGAGATAATTTTTATTTTGCCCACGAACGTAATTGAAGGTGTAAAACGGCTGGATATGGTGAACATGATGTTCTCTCCCTGATGCCTCCGGGATACCACAGCGCGTACAGGCAAAGCCATCGCGGGCGCGAGCGCGGTTACGTTGCTCCTGCCAATTTGGACCATAGTCGTTCGGCTTGACGAGCAACCCTTCCTGCTCCAGCGTTGTTGTTAAATCTGGCGTCAATGAAAGCCAATAGGCGGTTGTCTCGAAACGCTGTTCCGGCAGGTTGATTTCGCCCATGCCCAGATTTTCATGCGTATAGCGTTTGATGATACGATACCCCACCGCACGGTTGGCAACGGTCACCGTCCCATGTGCAGCCAGAACATCTCCCAGCACATCGGAACCGATCTCTGCCATAATCTGAGTGTCGGTAACGCTCATTGGTTCTGTATAAAAATCCACTTCGGTAGGGGTAGCATCCGCGATTCCTTGCTCCCAATCCAGCGCGGCGATCTGATACTGTCGTCCTTCGTGGAGATAAATCGCGCCGGGATAGACCAATATGGGGGCAGTTTCCCGATCTACCTGCCCGATCAAATATGGAGAACCAGTGCTGCTGTCCTGAATCAAAATTGGCTGGTTGGTTCCCGTTCGCAGACTGACGTTGATCGCGGGCGAGTCTGGCGCAATCCAGCGATACCCCCCGGAGGCGGCAATCAACACTTTCTCATCCTCGATCAGATATTGCAGCAACGCCGAAATATCGCCAAATGCCCCAAATGTTTCGCCCTGCGCGAAAGGTAATTCATAGGCTGCACAACGCACATGATTCAACAAAATAATCAGGTTGTTGGCATTGATGCGTGCCTGCTCAACAGGTGCTTCAAACAGATAGCGAGGATGCAGGGCAATATACTGATCCAGTGGCGCACCAGACATAATCAGCACGGCGGCGCTCACTCCCGCGCGGCGTCCGGCACGCCCTGCCTGCTGCCACGTACTCGCCAGCGTACCGGGATAGCCAGCAATGATTGCCGCGCTCAATTGCCCAATATCAACACCCAATTCAAGGGCATTGGTCGTCACAACCCCGTCGATACTGCCTTCGCGCAACCCACGTTCGATTTCGCGCCGCTCAGTAGGCAGATACCCACCACGATAGCCGCGTACCGTTGCTCCGGGAGAAGCGTCCCGGATATAGGAAAGGAGCAGTTCGGCGGTCAGACGTGCGCGCGCAAAGACAATCGTTTGTATTTCATCATCCAGAAACTGACGGGTAATCTGGCGCGTTTCCAGCGTATAGGGACGGCGCACACCACTCAACTGATTGATCAATGGCGGGTTGTAGAGGATGATGTTTTTCTCGCCGCGTGGTGAGCCGTCATTATCTACGATAACAAATGGTGCTTCCACCAATGTTTCGGCCAATTCGCGTGGGTTGGCAATGGTTGCCGAGGCACAAATAAAAACCGGATCGCTGCCATAGAAGCGGCAAATCCGGCGCAACCGCCGAATCACATTGGCGACATGGGAGCCGAATATCCCACGATAGGCGTGCAGTTCATCGATCACGACAATCCGCAGGTTCTCGAAAAATCGCGCCCACTTCGTATGTCCCGGCAGAATCCCGGCATGGAACATATCGGGGTTGCTGATAATAATTCCGGTGGCGGTGCGTATTTTGCTGCGTTGGCTGGTTGGCGTATCTCCATCATAAATATTCACCGGGACGTTTGCGCCTAGTTCGTTCAACGCTGCTGCTTGGTCCTGTGCCAGTGCTTTCGTGGGGAAAAGGTAAAGCGCGCGGGCTTGATCATCTTGCAGGCACGCCTGGAGTGTCGGCAGGTTATAGCAAAGCGTTTTGCCACTGGCAGTAGAGGTGACGATGATTGTATTCCGACCAGACAGCACCGACTTGATAGCCTCAGCCTGATGGGTATAGAGGTCATGAATGCCGCGATCTTCCAGAAGTTCGATCAGGTGTGGATCAAGCGCAGCAGGAAAAGGTGCGAAGCGTGGCAAACGAGGCGCGAGACGCTCCCATGCTACTACATTTTCCATAAATTCGGGATCGTCGCGCAATCGTTCTAGTGTAGATAGCAGATCAGAATTCACAGGCTATGCCTTCCCAACTCTCGAAAACATTAGCACAAAAGAGCGAATAAAAACAGGATGATGATAAATCCGGTAGTGACAGGAAGATAGTTTGCTCAATGTAGCAACAGGCGGAAAGATTAGCCTCAAAACAGGTGTATCAATCTGCGTTTTGAGTTATAGTCTAAAAATATCCTGGCAGTGGGATTAAAGAGATGTACCGAAAATAACAGTAAAGTTCCCGAATCGGATCGAAGCCGGGAAGTTTTTAGCGCAACGATTGACTGCATATAGCAACCGGGAGGATGTGATCGTTCTGGGTATTCCGCGCGGTGGCATACCTGTTGCATTCAGCGTTGCCCAATTCCTGAAAGCACCATTAGATGTTTTTGTGGTTCGCAAACTGGGCGTTCCGGGCAGCGAAGAACTCGCAATGGGCGCGATTGCTACGGGCAATATTCGTGTTTTGAACAAAAGCATCATTAGCGCCTTCGGGGTTACGCCAGAAAACATCGAGCAGGTTGCGGCAAAAGAGCGGTTGGAATTGCAACGTCGGGAGCAACTCTATCGACAGGGGCGGTCTATACCCCGGATACAAGGGTTCACAGCAATCCTTGTTGATGATGGGTTGGCTACCGGGGCGACGATGTATGCGGCTGTTCTTGCTGTGCGTCAACAACAGCCAGCAAAGATCGTTGTTGCCGTCCCTGTCGCCGAGAGATCGATTTGTTCACACTTCCATTCGCTGGTGGATGAAGTCGTTTGCGCCGAAACACCCTATCCATTTTCCGGGGTTGGGCAATGGTATCAGGATTTTTCACCAACGACAGATGAAGAAGTGCAAAGACTTCTCGCAAGCGCCAAATCTCAGCCTATGCCCCCAAACTGATCAAATCAAAACTTCACAACATCCCCTAAAAAATTCGTTTTTTTTTCACAACATTTATCCCGGTTTTGTTGTATCCTTTGTTCATAGCACTTTTCCAACCGGATATAGATAAAACAAAACATCACACCCCTCATCATTGTTTCATCGCTATCACGCCACAACACATTGTTGCCACATCAAGTCACACTATCTCTCTTTGCAGCAACATTGTCGCCACATTAAAACCACATCGTAGATCGTTGTAACAACATCCTGACCGCATCGAGAATCGCCACAGCTACACTGAAATTTCATCGCAGATCGTCGTACTCACGTCCTGACTACATCGTTGCAACATTGAAAATCATCGCAGCTACACTTTCATTCCATTGTTATCACGTTGAAATTACATCGCAGATCATCGTAGCCACATTCTGTCGTATTGTCGTCACGCTGAAGTTTCGTCGCAGATCGTCGCACTCACATCCTGACTACATTGCCGCAACACTGAAAATCATTCCAGCTACATCGTCGCCGCACCTTGTCACGCCGTAATCGCACTGTCGCAACATTACAACAACATCCAGCCAACATTACACTTTCATTGCTGTACATTGTCGCAACATCGCAATATCAACGAACCGTATCTAAATCCAGCCGAAAATTGCCACCTGGCCAGCCCCCTCATGTAACTTTCATTGCAGACGTGGGGGCAGGGTTTTTATACCGTCTCTTCTACTTCCCCCGACAGCAAAATCGTGTTTCCATCCGGGTCGTCGATCATCGCAAAATTCAGCTTGGGCGTAACATTATAGGGTGCAACGTGGCTTTGATAGCCATAACCCATCATCTCCGCATATTTAGCTTCAACAGCCTCGCGTGTTTTCAAATAAAATTCGAGAATAATGCGGTATCCACCGGAAGGCTCTGTTTTTGCCGGGTCCCAGCGCTTGTTTTGCGGTTTGGTACTCAGGAAGAAGGTCATATTTCCCATCTTCACTTCAACATGGGATTTTGATTCGCTCCCTTCGGAAATTTCCAGACCCAACCGCCGATAGAATTCAATAGACCGCGCCATATCCTCAACAATCACACCAACCATATATAGTTCAAGTGACATTGTTTGCCCTTTTTGCAGATGCTTACGCCAACCGTATCTATACTACTCCGAATCGAAACGAGGGGTTGCATCGTATTTTGTGAGAGTAAAGCAGAGGGAGAAATAATCTGCCCCGACAAAAACGTTTTTGTCGGGGCAGAACAGAAATTTGTAGTTCCCGGTGGGGCTGTCAGGTCAAGACCTCGATCTTGACATCATCCAGGTCGTAGCGCATTCCGACAATCTTCAATTTTCCCGCCTTGACATAATCCGCAAGGATTGGGCCGGTTTCTGTCAGGTGTGCGACAGTCATCTTGACGTTTTCGCGGACAGCGGCATCTACAACGTCACCGCCTTTCTCCTTCACTTTATCCACCGCCGGTTGAATCGCGTGCAGGAGTTCGCCAATTTTGCCGGGAACTTCGTGACCATCGACAGTCGCCACGACAGCGCCACAGCGCTCGTGACCCAACACCACCAGCAATGGCGCACCGAGTACGGCTACCGCGTATTCAATGCTCCCAATCACAATATCATCAGCAATGTTGCCCGCTGTACGTGCAGTGAAAATATCACCGAGGCCAACATCGAAAACATATTCTGGCGGGACGCGCGAATCGGAGCAACTGATCACTGCGGCGAATGGTGCCTGCCCCTTTGCGGATTCAGCCTTGCGTGCCGCGTCGAGATGTGGATAGGTTGCCTTGCCTTCGACAAACCGTTTGTTGCCTTCCAGCAGTTTGGCAAGGGCTTCATCAGGAGAGATTTTACTGGCTTGCGGTGTCGCCGCCATCGGGATTTTGGCAGGTGCTTTTTCCGGGTTACGGGCAACATCGACGGGATTCAATCCCGTGATCCCCATTGCGGTTAGCGCTCCCGTCATGCCAAGCATGGTGAGAAAATGACGACGATTGAGAAAGGCGCGGTCTGTGTTGGAGTCGGCGGGTGTAACGTTCTTCTGCTTTTCCATGAAAATCTATCTCCTGCGGGAAAAAACACAATACAAGAGTATATCCACGCTTTTATATTTCAGGAAAATCACAATCTGGTTACAGTTTGCATGTTGTAAAATCATTGCAACAGCCTGTCTGGTGCGGGATAATCCCGACAGGGGAAAGGGCGGATAATGATCGATTTGATTGGGCAGAAACTCGGTGAATATGAAATTATGGCGCTTATCGGCAAAGGTGGCATGGCAAATGTTTATCGTGCCAGACAAGGCAGCATCAACCGTGAAGTAGCCGTGAAAGTGATTGAATCCGCCAACACCAATCCACAGGCTATCGCCAAATTTGAGAAGGAATCGCGTGTGATTGCCTCGCTCAGTCATCCGCATATTGTGAAGGTGTTCGGCGTCGGTGTCTTGCGTGGTTTCTATCTGAAATTGCTGGATGAAAAGGCAAACGCACGCCAGGATTTGGTTTACTTTGCGATGGAGTTATACAACGGCGGGACGCTGGATGATCTCATTGAACGCGGGCCGTTTACCTTGCAGCAAACACGCCTGTTCATGCGCCAGATTGCCGATGCGCTGGATTATGCCCATCAGAAGGGGATTATTCATTGTGACCTGAAACCAGGCAATGTCCTGCTGGATGAAAACCGTAATGCGTTTCTTTGCGATTTCGGGATCGCCACCCTGACAACAGAAGCCCCGAAGGATGACGGGAAAAAAATTACCGGGACGCCTTTCTATATGGCTCCCGAACAATGGAAAACAGAACTCACCGGAAGCTGGACGGATGTCTATGCGCTTGGCGTCATTTTGTGGGAGATGCTGACCGGGGATCACCCATTCAAAGGGGATACAATCGCTGAACTTTTCCGCGCGCATACGCTTGATCCGGTTCCAAACATTCTGGATTTTCGCCCGGAACTACCACTTGCCGTACAAACCGTATTCGAGAAAGCATTGGCGAGGGATCGGCGGCAACGCTATCAGTATGCCGGACAGTTGATGGTCAACCTTGATCAGGCTCTTGGTGTGAGAGGCTCACGCATCGCAGTCAGTACACGCAAGTTTGTGGACGTATCCCAAAATCCCGATAACCCACAGGTGCGCGAAGTCGTCATGGATTTTCGCCCGTTGATCTTTGGTGGTGTTTTGGCTGCCATCGGCATCAT
The DNA here is from genome assembly GCA_964432445.1 of uncultured Anaerolineaceae bacterium. Lineage (GTDB taxonomy): Bacteria > Chloroflexota > Anaerolineae > Aggregatilineales > UBA2796 > JBBRMW01. The sequence continues at coordinate 17,796 of CAYSOC010000038.1, read as the reverse complement.
TTTCCTGATCGTAGCACTGATCGCTGTTGGGCAGGCGTCGGGTAGTCGAATTGCGCCCGTTGATGCGAAACTTGATAGAGATGCCATCATAGGAACGCTGGCGGCAGGAACAGCAACAGCGGCGTCACTAGACGCCACTAACCGATCTGTGATAGCAACAATCAGCCCGAATGGGGATTTGCAAACGACTATTACATCGTATTCCGCAACGCTTGCACGCTAATTTTTATCTTTTACCGGGTTCAGTGGAGAAATTTGATGATGAAACGCCTGATGATTGTGGCGCTTTTGTTTGTGATGTCGTTTTCCGGCGCAGTTGGGACGATGGCACAAATCAACGAGCCAACTGCTATTATTGATAAAATCCTGTCCGATCTCAGCACACGTCTGAAACTCAGCCTTTCGCGTCATAACGTGCAAAGCTATCAGTGGGAACAAAAACAATTTGCAAATGGTGCCCTGGAATGCCCCGCGCCGGGCCAAACCTACGATCAGGCGCTGACACTTGGTTTCCAGGTGATTGTGCGCGTACAGGATGTCAATTATGATTATCGTGCCCGGAATGACGGTTCGGTAATTTTCCTGTGTGTGAATGGTCAACCTGCACCTGCCGTCGGCGCAACCCCGCTCCCGGCTGGTGCTACACAATTCCCGACCCCTGTATTTACAGCGGTTGCACCGCAGGTGGGGAATTCTTCGCCGCTGGCTGGTCTTACCCTGCAAACCCAGACCACAACCTATAACAACCCGCTGGCGTTCGTGGCGATGGATGGTAATGTCTACGTCTCCGATTTCACTGCGCGCGCGATCACCGTTGCCAGTCCGCTGACGGGAGATGCAACCGGGCAATCACAGAACTTCTATCCCTACTACAACCCGAAGAAGCGCTTTACACAACTTACATGGTCACCCGACGGCACAAAGCTGGCATGGATGGATGAACAGGCGAACACGCTCTATCTCGCCGGAAGCGGGCAACCCGCAGCACAAATCGCCGCAAGCATAGCCTCAGATTATCCACCGGCATGGTCAAGCGATGGTGGTGAAATTGCCTATGCAGTCTCTACACAGAGCCGCGTTAATCCGAATGACCCGAATAGCACCGAGATTTTCTATCAGATTCAGGCGATCCCGGCGAATGGCGGCGCACCGCGCGCGGCAGGGCAGTTCCCGGTTGGTGTGGGATGCGGCGGCGGTGGCATTGATGGTTCCTCTGCCGCCCTCCAGGATGAACTCGGCTACTCGTTCAATCCAAAGATTCTGGCACAGGTTGCCAACGGCTATCTTTATTCATCCAGTTGCATGGGGGTTGGCATCGGCCTCACCAATTTGACCAATGCTGGAACATGGCGGCGGCCTGATCTGACTGCAGCCGCTCTTTCCCCGGATCGTTCCAGGTTAGCGGCAATCATCAAGAGTACGCAAAGCGGCCCGGCAGACCTTGGTACGGCTCTCGAACTGGTCGATCTGAATACAGGTATTGGTACAAAAATTAACGGCGTAACCAACGTCAGCAATGTGGCGTGGTCACCAGATATGCTTTCGCTCTACTATTCAACGCTGACACCTGCCGGGGTACTGAATGTTGGCGAAAAGAATCCGGCACTGGCACGTTCGTTCTTCCCACAGGCTCCATTCCCGGTTCAGTTGTTTACCGCAGAATTGTGGCGTGTTCCGGTTGCCGGGGGAACGCCTGTTCGTCTGTATAGCCGTGAGGCACGCGGCATCGGACATATTGGCTTTACGCCAGATGGCGCGAATGTTGTGATTACCGTTGTTACGTCCTACAAAGCAATGGACGATGCTTTCACGCGGAACGCTGCGCCGGGACAAGTGCTGGCTGCGGCGACACGCCCGGAAATCAATGTGATCCCGCTGAATGGTGGCGCAGCCTATAAGCTGGTGGGCGGTGGCAAGTTCGCTACGGCGCGCGGTTTGTTCATCGCACAACCTGTCGCTGTTGTACTCGGTGGGACAGCCCCGGAAGCTGGCAGTCTGGCTCCGAATCTCGCCGTTGGCATGAAGGTAAAGGTAACGGTGAAGGAAGGTTCAATGAACCTCCGCGAGAGTGCCAGCACTGGCGCGAAGATCAAAGGCTTCCTGCCAAAGGATACTATCGTGACGATCACGGGCGGCCCGGTGAGCGCCGAAGGTTACCGCTGGTGGCAGGTGAAAGCACCCAGCGGCAATGAGGGCTGGGTTGCTGATCAGATTGTCGATAACGGTGAGACAATAAACACGCTCACGCCGCAGTAAAACTCTCGAATTGTCTGGTTCACCCTCTTCGTTCGCGGTTTAGAATCCGACACCTATTGAGGGCAGAAAACCCCCGGCTAAAGCCGAGGGCTAAACTCAAAGATAGGGGTGTAAGCATCGGTTTCAATTGAATGGGGAGGATGTTGTCGACGTTGCAGAAGTGTTGATTCCTTTTCAGGCAGTCGTCCACTCTTTGAGTTTAGCCCGGTGCTTCAGCGCCGGGTCTGGAATAACTGTCGGACTGTAAATCGTTCGCGGAGAGGGTGGAGTTTCTTCAGTTGGAAATTGCCTTGAGCAGAGATTCAGCTTTCCGTTCCGCGCCTGCCGCGCTCCCCTCAAAATGTAGTTTTCCACGCAAATGGAGCAGAGGCACTACCGCCATGCGGATCAGCATCGGTGCATTCACAAACACCAGATGTTGAATCTTGAACGTCTCAGGGATATTGCCCGCCAGCAGCGTCGCGGCTGATGGAGACTGTCCAAGCGCTGTCAGGTCAAGCGTTACAACAATCTGTTTGTAATTCGAGGCTTCTATGGCATCCACGATTGTTTTAGTCAGTTGATAGGCCTGATCCCGATTTTCGATGCTGCCATTTACCTTTACCTCCAGCACAGGTTGATCCTGCCACCACCATGCCTCGATTAATTTATTCATGTGTTCATCGCCTCATGTTCTTTAGCTAAAAAGTACGCAGGAAAAGTGTGATGGTTTCACAGATGCAAGCGCGTAACGAGCATGTCAGCGTAGGCAAGGTCGCGTTCATCCATTAGCTTATGCCAAACCGGGGAAAAAATCAGTCTTGATGCTGTTACGGTGGATACCCATCTGTTGCAACATCCGGGAAGTGGACTCAACCATTTCGTTTGGTCCGGAAATATAGTATAGGCAATTTTGATAATCCCGGATTTCGGCGCGAATCAGAGATGGATCAATGCGTCCGATTCTGCCCCGCCATCCTGCCGGAACGCTCTGCCTGTTGCTGACAGTATAGACCGTTTTTATCCCCAGTTTATTATGCGCAATATCGAACACATCCTGATAGACAATATCGTTTACATTACGATTGGCATACAGCAGTGTAATCGGACGGCGCTCCTGCCTGTCGATCAGATATTTAATCATACTGCGGAACGGCGTAATCCCGATGCCGCCTGCGATAAACACCAAAGGCTGGTCAGGATCGGCGGGCAGGGTGAAATCGCCTGCAAGTTGTGACGCTACAATTTCTGCCGATTCTCCCATTGATAGCATAGATTGCTTATAGGTGCTGGATTTTGGATAAAACTTTACCCCAAGCCGTAACTCGTTTTCCGTTGGTGAAGACGCCAGCGTGAAGTAACGCCGATTGCCACGCCGATCCGGGTCGTGGTGTCCAAGTGTCCACTCCATGTATTGACCGGGCGCAAAGGCGAGTTTGCGATTAGGAGTGAAGATAAAGTCGTAAATATCCGGCGCTACCTGAATCTTTTCCTTGAGGTGCAAGACCAGTTTTAGCTTCGGGCTGACGATCCACGAAAACACGTTGGCAATCAATATTGCCAGTTCAGGTGTAGAATAGAGCGATCCGATATGGATTTGTGGCGCAAACAAAAAGCCGGTCAATGCGCCATAGATTATCTGTAATCGGCGTGTCGGGGGCGTGGTCAATGGCTCTGTGAGGATTACAAACGCGAAGAAGAAATATGGCGAATACAATACAGTGCGCTGAACCGAGTCAATCACATTTTCGCCGTTGAAAATTCCGATTGTGACAATGGTGATAATGCCAGCAATCAGGAAACTCAACACAAGATCAAAGCGGCGAATCTTGCGGATAATCAGGACGCCGCCAATTAGAACCGGGATCAACATCCAGGTTGTTCCGACCCACCATGTCGCCGCCTGATCAACCGTGACCGCTGTCAGGGCGATGCCAATGGCAACCGGATTAAAGATATGCTTGCCTTTGATAGTCAGGACGTATTTGGATGCCATTGCGAGAACACTCGCCCAACCCAAAAACCACAAGTCGGAATAGCCTTTAATCGGATCGATAACCAATGCCAGTATCAGCCCAGAAATGTACACCGATTCAACGTTGGGCGGGATACGAAACGCTCTGGCGAAAATCGTATTGGTAATTCCACATACTGCGGTAAGAAATCCGACGCTGAAGAGCAACCCAAACGGGTCATAGGGAAGGATATTTGCCGCAGACAAGACAAACGCGAATGCCAGCAATGCTATCAGATAGTAGAGGATCAGACGATACATTGTTATACGATTGAGTACGTTGTCAATGAATTTAGTCATGAGCGACAAACTCCCCGAAATTGCTGGTCAGGGTTGCGATGCCTTCCTTATTGATCATATAGCCTTCAAAACCCTCAAGTTGTTCAATAAACCAGATGCCTTCTGTCCCCATCGCAAAAGCCGCCGTAGCGAAACGATCTGCCTCATAGATATTTGGGCCGATCACTGTCAGGCTCACAATGGATTCAAGGAGTTGATCAGGCTGTTTGGGGTTATAGATATGCTGCCCCCGGATCGATGTACCAGACGTTGCCACGCCGCAATCCGTTAATTCCAATACCTTGACAATCTCATGAATATTAAATGGATTGCGGATACCAACTCGCCAGCGTTTACCCTCGGCGTTATGACCCGCTATCTGAATATCACCGCCTGCATCCACATAAAAATTGGAGAATCCATGCTGTCGAAGCAATTGTGCGGCATTGTAGATTGCCCATCCCTTTACCAGGCCAGATGGATCGATATATCCGTTGCGCTGAATGTCGAAATATCCATCTGTTTCCTGCCGCGTCAGGTCAGCCAGCGCAAATATCAGTTGCATATCATCGCTGGCTTGTCCGATGGCAAGCTGGCCTCGATTGATTTGTGAAATTTCGCTGGCTTCCTTATACGTGCTGAATTTGGCATCTACATATTCAAAATAGCCATAGACGCAATCCAAATCGCGTTGTGTAGCGTGTGCATCCACAATTTCGACAGTAACAGGCATTCCCATCAACAGGCGCGTTTCCTTCATGATCGTCAGGCCTTCGCGTTCGATAATGCAGATTGGAGAGATTCCGTAAAGGCACGACTTGTCAGGGTTGCGCCGGAAATGATGTTGACATTTGCGCTTTGCGCCTGAATTGCTTCCTGAGTCAGGAGAGGAGCCGCATATTGATTGATACGTTGCGAGGTGCGCCGATCACTCGGATATTGTAGAAATTGAACATTGGCGATTTGGCCGTTTTGAATTGTCGTCTGGACTTGAACCCAACCAAAATGAGCATTGGCAAGCGATCCGGTATACGTGCCATCATGATATTGACTCCCTGCAATGGCGGCAGGCTTTGGCGTTACCGTTGCAGGCGCAGTCCTGGTTGCTGCCGGCGACTGCCTGATATTGTTTACCGAACTGGATGGGACTTGCGTTATCACTACAACCGGAGGTTGCCCTGCGTTGCTGTTTGCAGGGGATGTTGGGCTGATTATTCCTGTGAATGGAACAGTATCCGAACGAGTTCCCACATTGGTGGTACGTTCATGGATAACATAGGCAGCAAATGAAAATATGACAAACGCAGAAACGCAAAATTTGCGCACAAATAGCGCAATTTTTTGCTTGAACGTGGCTGAATTTTGAGGCATAACCCTGTTCCAGTTTTCTCAATCACTCTCTATAGTTTAGAGAAAAAGGGGAACGAAGAGGTTAATGGAGACTTATATCACCTTAAATTCACCTTAAATGGCGACGGGCATTACGTGCCAGCATCCCGATCAGGTATCCATTCGCGGCACTCAGACCACAGAATGCCGCGAACCCACCCAGCAGAGTCGGCGCAAGGACTAAAAACAGCCCCACGACAACAATGGTCAACACTGCTTGTACTGCGACAACCGGAAGATAGTTGCCCAGATTTTTCTGAAACTCGGAAAAGCGACGACGTATCTGATAATAATCGCTGTATTGATCGCTTCGCGCATATCGGACGTGTCCGGCAGTCAACAATCCGAGCGCAAGCACCGCATAGAAAATAGAGAATGGCAGCAGGCACAAAATGATTGCACCAGAGAAGTTCCCGGCACTGGCAAGATTCGCCACTCCCACGATGATCAGGATCAACCCAAGCGGCAGAAAATAGGCCGCCGACGCGACGAGCGCCATCAGGCCGCGTACAAAAATATCGATCCAGTCATTCCATGCTGGCAGGGGGCGGGTTGCTCCGCGTACAATGTTATGCGCAATCGAAATGGTATAGCCTGTCAGTGCGATCAGATTCAGGCCGGGAACCAATGAGATCAACAATAAAATACCTAGCCGTGCTTTCCAATCTTCATCTTCCAGAAACCAGGTAAATGCGCGCGCCAGATTCATCCGCTAACCTTCCAGCTTTTTGAGTTTGTCCAGATAGGCAATGATTGTATCAGCGTCCATCCCGCCGATATGCCGATCAATAATCACGCCATTTTTGTCGATTATATAGGTGATTGGCAGATTCACGACACGATAGGTATCCCGCACGTTGCCTTTGTAATCCAGCGCTGTCGGCAGGTTAACCTTGATTTCGGTGAAAAACCCACGAATGGCAGATTCATCATCGCCTTGATTCACCGTCAGAATGTTGGCATCACCGAGGATTTTGCCATCCAGAAACGCCTGAAACGCGGGCATCTCTTGCCTGCATGGGGCGCACGATACCGCCCAGAAATTCAGAAACATGGGTTTACCCCGCAGTTCTGACAGCCGTACCGATTTGCCAGCCAGTGTTTGCAGTTCAAAATCCGGCGCGGCACGTCCTATCAGGGTATCCGAAGTAACGGCAATCGGAGGTGGTTCATTGGAGCCGGGGCTTCTATTTCCGGCTGTCGCAAAGGAAATGACGAGCGCAGCAATCGGGAAGATCAGGAAGATCAGCAATACCGGGTTGAGTCCATTTGATGCTTGTTTATTTTCAGACATTTCAAGGTAACCATTTCGGCATAAAGCCATTTTGAGCGATATTTGTGAGTGTGCGCGAACGACTATCGAAAATCCAGATACCCGGTTGCGCATCGGGCGCATTATACGGATAGCGCTGCATCAGCAATTCGTTTCCGTCGAAACTCCACGAAAGATAACCATGTGCGAAGGCAGGATCAACCACCAACGGGCGACTGACTCCCGTTGTAGCATCCACCTCGTAGACCTGAAACTTTTCGGTAAAGCGATCATCGTTCAGATAGCGCCGCATGACTGCGAGCCGTTTGCCATCGGGATTCCATTCCGCGTCGGTATCATCGGTAAATGTACCATCGCTTTCCTTAATCGGGTGAACCGTTGGATTCTCACCAACAAAGCTGGCGATCTCCAACCCGCGTATCGCGCCGAAATCGGTGAGTGTGATTTGCCCATAGACGAGCCGGGTTGAATCCGGCGAAAATCGCCCCGGATCAGTTTCCATTGTCTGAATGAAAGAGCGTTTTCCGGTAGCAACTTCAACAATCCACACACCGCCAAGTTCGTGATCTGCCATCGTGATCCAGCGTCCGTCGCGCGACCAGCGTGGCGTTTTACCAAGCCAGCGCTGTTCTACAAAAAGTGGCTCGGTGGCGAGGGTGTTTACATCCAGAATCCATGCGCGGCTGTCGGCTTCCGGTTGACTGCTATCCGCGCGCTCGTAAACAATCCGTCGTCCATCTGGCGACCAATCCGGCGCGCGACACGATGCCTCAACACAGTTGGTCAGGCGACGAACCGCCTTCGTTGCTACTGTCAGCAGATATACATCCATCTTGCCGCTTGTATCACGCTGCGTAAAAGCGATGGTGCGTCCATCTGGCGAAGGGTCAAAATCTTCAATGCCGCGCGGCGCATCGGTCAGTTTTTCGGGCTGCCCCGGCGCGATCACACGGTATAGGTTTGGTGGATCGAGCCGTTTGCTGGTCGGGATTGCCGGGTATAGAAAGACGACGGACGGTGCAGTGATTTTAATCTGCCACGCAGGATGCCCGTTGACCCGCCTTCCGTTGGTGGCTTGTGCGCCTTCCTGAACGGTGACAGTGTAGGTTGTTCCTCCGCTGAACGCCATACCTGGCTGGAAGATCAATAGACTGCCCGACCAATCTGTTTTGCCGGAGATATTCGGGGAGATCGAAAGATGCACCGTATCCAGGTTCATTGCTTCGCTGAATCGCAGATAAATCGGGAGCGTGGCAGGAAGTTCCGCGATAGTGAGGAGTTCATCGGTTCGCGGATCGATCAACCCGACGCTGACGCCCGCGCGATCTCCGGCAATCACTGTTCCCGCGATTGCAAGCGCCACTATCAGGATACAAACGCCAACGATCACGTCGAAGCGATCTATTTCTGGACGCGATTTAATCAATACAATTTCCATAACAATACACAGATAGCAATTATAAACGCGATTTTTGGCCGTTTGGAATGTTATTATCTGCATCTTATAGATGATGAAGATCACCTTTTATCTAATTGAGGAAAAATATGTCTGGTGAAAATACCCCTGTTCGTGTTGCTTTGATCGGAACAAGCAAGCGCGTCTACAATATGTATTATCCAATCCTGCGCGCATTGACGGAAGTCGAACTCGTCGGCGTCTGGAGTCGCAGCGAGGAATCCGCCAAAAAAGCAGGCGAAGCGTTCAATCTCCCCTACTATACTGATCTGGAAAAACTTACCCGCGAGACTGCCCCACAAATCGGCATCGTTTGTGTCAGCTATGGTGTGAATGGCGAAATCGGGTTGGCAGTGCTGCAAGCCGGGATGAACGTCTTGCTGGAAACCCCCATCGCACACAAACTCAGCGAAGCCGACAGAATCATCCAGACGGCGGCAGAACGCGGTCTGAAAATCGAAGTCGCAGAACAATTCCATCGTCGCCCATTGGAACAAATTAAGCTGAAGTTAATTGCATCTGGCCTGTTTGGGCATGTTTATTCTTCCTTCAACGACTTCGCTGGACACGGCTATCACGGTGTCAGCGTGATGCGCAGCTATCTGGGGTTCAATGCCAGGCCGATCCGCGTCGTTGGCTCGGAACATGAATATCCGCTGATGGCGCACTATTCGCGGTTGGGCGGTCATTATAACGCCCGCAATGAGTCGCAGGAACATGGCATTATCGAGTTCGAGGGTGGGCAGGTTGGCATCTATCACTGGACGAGTGTCGCCTACGATTCGCCCTTGCGCTGGTGGCGCAGCAGTCGCTTCCTTGCCGAAAAAGGTATGGGGATCACGATTGGTATGGGGATCGAACTGGAAGAACGTCTGTCGCTTCTGCAACCGGGTCAGGAAGCCGCACGCTTCATTTCATTGGAGCGTCGGCTGGACCGTACCGATGGCGGCGCTCTCAAGTCTATGATCGCTCATACAGGCGACCCGGAACTACCTTTCGTGCGTTGGGATAACCCGGTCAAGGCGTCCAATCCTGATCCGGGGTTGCAATGGCACGATGATGAAATCGGCGTAGCAGGTTGCATCCTGAGCCTCGTCAAAGCGGTGCGCGAAGACAAAGAACCAAGCTATGGTGCATATCAGGCGCGGCTCGATCAGGAACTTGTCACGGCGATTCGGCAGTCGGCCTCAGAGGGAGGGCGTCCGATAACGTTACCACTAGACCCGGCAACACAGTATCGGTAAGCAACACTGACAACACCCCCGCAATTCGATAGAAACCCACACTTGCAACCCTGATTTTGAATCTAGCCCGCTGCTTTAGCGGCGGGCCAGACTGATGCTCTTCTTGTCCTCTCCGATTACTCTATCATTATTGAAATTAACTGTCCTCACGTAAAAAATCCCTTGACAAAACGGGAATTTTGCTCTATTCTTTTTGAAAACGTTTTCAAATATCATTCAAATTTTGCCAATTTTTTTGAGTTTATTTGAAAACGTTGCCAAGAATAAGAGGGAGTTTTGAAATGCGTAGATTTTTGTTGTCTTTTGTAGTTGCATTGGCGTTCATTGGTATGGCAATGGGTGGTTCCGCACAGACCAAAGCACAAAATGCGGTAACGCTCCGGGTACTTATTCACCAGAACCCGCCGATGGTCGATTTCCTCACAGCCTTCAATGAAAAGTTCCACACTGCCCACCCGAATATCACCGTTGACATGGCAGTTGTGAATGCAAACGATCTTAGCACCACGACCCAAACCCGCCTCTCTGCAAACGATGTAGATGTAGTAGACATCTTCGGCTTCTCGAACGCTGCCCAACCCTACATGAAGAATGTCACTCCTCCGAACTGGCAAGCACTGATCGACGCTGGCCTGCTGATGGATTTGACCGGACAGCCGTTCGTCAAGAATTATGATGCAAACGCTATCAAGGATTCTGGCTCGTACAAAGATAAAGTGTATGCCATCAATCTTGGGCGCGTGATCTACAGCGGCGTGTTCTATAACAAAGACCTGTTCGAGGCCAACAAGATCAAGGTTCCAACCACATGGCCTGAACTAGTGACTGCCTGCGAAACGCTCAAAAAAGCCAATACCGCCTGTATGACCGCTGGTGGTAAGGATGGCTGGCCGATCTTCGTTGGCGCGTATGGTCTGCTCGGCTCGATCTATCCTGATCAGGCTGGTCTGGTCGAGGGGCTGTGGACAGGCAAGATTAAGTACAACGATGCCAAATCGCTCGAAATGTGGACGAAGATGCAGATTTATGCCCGCGACATGATGGAGCAGGGTGCAAGCGGTATCGCCAACGATGCTGCTCCGGGTCGCTTCGCTTCGGGCGCAGTCGGTATGCTCCCTGGCGGTATCTGGATGGCTCCGGCAATTGACGCGGCTCAACCAGCATTCAAGTGGGGCTATATCCCCTTCCCCGGCAGCGACAAGGCTGATGACAATAAGTATCTGTTCGGCAAGTACGATCAGGGTTGGGCAGTTGCCGCCAAGACCACAAACAAGGACGCCGCGCTGCTCTATCTGACTGAATTCTCTGCACCGGAAAACTATCAGGCGTTCGTGACCGCTGTCGGCTTCATCCCAACACAGCCCACCGCCAAGCTGAACACTGGAATTGGTCAGGAAGTTGCTCCGTATCTTGCCAACTTCCGCGTTGGATACGAGCAGTATTGGGTAGCACCGACGGGTGTTGGTCAGTTCGCCAATCCCTGGGCTTCCTACTTCGCGCCGTTCGGCACATTCCAGACACCAAAAGAAGCCGCCGATAAGGTACAGGCTGACCTTCAATCTGGTCTGGATGTTGTCAGCGGCAAGGCCACCCTCGTTCCTGCAACCCCGGCAAAATAAGCACGGGATAATCCTGAATCAGCTTTCACCCCTCACCTGCATGGAACGAGGGGTGAACCAGAAAAAATAATCGCTCTGAATTCGATGATATATTGATAACTATCAGTGTTGAAAGAAGATTAAGATGTCCTATTATTTTGGTCGCGGCAGAGCCAGATTGCTGCCTTATTTACTCCTGTTGCCGGGGCTATTCTTCTATCTCCTTATTGGTCTGGGTCCGTCGCTTGCTACAGGTGTCTATTCTTTCACCGATGCCAATGGCATCGCAGGCGCAACCTCGAACTGGATCGGGCTGGCAAACTACGATGAATTTCTGTTTCAGGGACAGGCCGCCAGAGATAATCTGGATGCACTGGTGCGAACAGTTGCATTTTGCTCCCTCGTCTCTTCGATTCAATTTGGGCTAGGTTTGTTGGTCGCGCTGCTGCTCAACATGCGGTTACGTGGTACGAAATTCTTCCGCACGCTGTTTTTCATGCCAGTCATTCTGGGCGTAACGATACAGGGCTTGATCTGGAGCCTCTTCCTGTATCCACTCGGCGGGCCTGTCGATAAATTGTTGAGGTTATTTGGCACACACTCGGAATTTCTGGGAGGGAAGCCAACCGAAGCATTTTTGTGGGTGGTTGCGATCCAAATCTGGGCGAATATGGGGATCACGATGGTGATTTTCATTGCGGGGTTGCAGACCATCCCGGATGAACTCGCAGAGGCGGCGCGCATCGACGGTGCAAATACATGGCAGGTTTTCGCCAATGTGACATGGCCCCTGTTGACGCCAAGTGTGAATACCAATCTGATCCTGAATATCATCGGCTCATTGCAGGCGTGGCAATTGTTCCTCGTACTTTTGGGATACCGAAACGGGACGCAGGTGCTTGGCTATATGATTTACGCACAGGGCTTTGGTCAGACATCGGGGAGTACATCGAACGCTTTCCGACAAGGCTATGCCGCTGCTGCTTCGATTGTGCTGTTCCTGCTCGTTCTGGTGGTTGGGCTAGCCACACAATATATTCTGCGCCGCAGAGAGGAGAGGTTGCTAGGATGACCGCAGTAATGGAAACCGAACTTCGATCTGCGAAGCAGGTACGCAAGCCGTTCACGCTGACAATCAACTATGGGCATATCCTTGCCTACGCGATTCTGCTGGTATTCACCATTATCTATCTTGGGCCACTGCTGATGCTGGTGAATACTGCATTCAACACACAGGCAAGTTTCGCGCGCGACGCCACCGCTGTTACGCCGATGCTGAATTTCGCCAATTTTACAACCGCGTGGACGAAAGCCAGCTTTCCCAAGTATCTCGCCAACTCGCTGCTGTATGCTACCGTTGCAACGACGATATGCGTAATCACTTCGGTGTTTGTAGCGTTCCCGATTGCCCGGAAATATGTCAAAGGCAACGTGCTGATTTTCACGTTGTATCTGATCGCGCTGTTCCTGCCGCCAGCGTTGATTCCACAGTTTCAGTTGATGCTGCGTCTGGGGTTATATAACACGCAGGCTGGGTACATCATGCTGTTTCTGGTGAATCCCATCGGTGTGATCATCCTCGTGAACTACATCAAGTCCGTTCCGAGAGAACTGGACGAGGCGGCGGCACTGGACGGTTGCGGCTATTTCCGATTCCTGATTTCGATCATCTTTCCGCTGATTCGCCCGGCAATCGCTACGGTGACAGTGCTGCACGCGATTGGCATCTGGAATGAGTTGATCCTGCCGACGATTTACCTGACCAATCAGAATTACTATCCAGTCACGCGCGGGCTAATTGTCTTTCAGGGTGTATACGGGTACAACTGGCCTACATTGGCAGCAGCGGTGTTGCTACTGGCTTTGCCGATGGCGATTCTCTATCTGTTCCTGCAACGGTACATCATTTCCGGTCTGACACAGGGATCGCTCAAAGGCTGATTTATCAATGTAACCCCCGGCTAAAGCCGAGGGCTAAACTCAAGGATAGAGTTGCAGGCGTGAGCTTTTTATCAAATATGTGAGGATGCTGCCAGAATTGAGCAAGTGCCGATTTCTTCTCAGGCAGTGATCTATTCTTTGAGTTTAGCCCGTTGCTTCAGAGCCGGGTCTGGAAACAGTAATCGTAGACAGGATTTAGGTCGCGGGAAATCCGCGTGCCTGCGGTTTTAATTTTGTCGTCCTCCGGGCGACATTTGCACTCTATGAAGGATTGAACAACATGAACGCACTGGAGCGTACAATTTTTATCGGAAATGCGATGCAACAGCCTTCCGATATGAAAGTCGAAGGCGAATATGTTTCGCTGTTGAATGATACGTTTTATCGCATCCACAACTATGACGCGATGCCGCCATTTTTTATGACACTGATCAGCAGTTCCAACCATTGGCTATTTATTGCGTCTACAGGCGGGCTTTCCGCAGGCCGCGTCGATACGGAACACGCGCTGTTTCCATACTATACGGTAGATAAGATCACCGAAAACAGCGAGAACACTGGCAACAAAACCATTCTGCTGGTGACACGGGATTCGCAGACATTCCTCTGGGAGCCTCTATCTGATTATCAACGCAATATCTATCGTATCGAGCGCAATTTATATAAAAATATTTCAGGTACAGCCATTATTTTTGAGGAAATAAATCACTATCTTGGTCTGACATGGCGCTATGCTTGGCGCACTAGTAACCAATATGGCTTCGTGAAAACGTCGTGGCTGATCAGTCATGCCAATACGCCCTATCACGTTGAAGTCACCGACGGGGTACAAAACCTCTTGCCCGCTAACGTCAGTTCGGGGACACAACTGCACCTCAGTTCGTTGCTGGATGCCTATAAGCGCAGCGAGTTAGAACCCGAAACGGGGCTTGGACTGTTTGCGCTGAGTTCTACATTAACTGACCTCGCTGAACCGAGCGAATCGCTCAAGGCAAATACGGTCTGGCAAATTGGACTGGATGGCAGTCAATATCTGCTGTCTTCGACACAACTGGATAACATTCGCCGGGGCGAACGGGCAACCACAGAGACAGATATACGCGGTAGACGCGGCGCATATTTCATCAATAATTCTTTCGCCATCAATCCGGGCGATGAAAAATCGTGGCATCTGGTCGCAGAAGTCGATCAGGATAGCAACGCAGTTGCTCAGTTGTTACAGGAACTCGGCGGGGATCGTGCCGCCTTGTGCGAACGGCTGGAACAGAGCATCATCCAGAGTGATAAAGAACTGGAAACGATAATTGCCAGCGCTGATGGGTTGCAGCTTTCCAATGATCATCTCGGTACGGCGCATCATTTCGCCAACGTCCTGTTTAATGTGATGCGTGGTGGCGTCTTTGCAAATCACTACTGGATTGAAAAAGCTGCACTGCTTGAATACATCGCGCAACATCATCCCAATCTGATCACGGCTCACGCAAATTTCTTCACTTCCCTGCCGGATGCGATTCAGGTGGATGATCTGCGGGAACGTGCCGCTAGCGTGGATTCAACCGATTTACTGCGCCTGTGCTATGGCTATTTGCCGCTGACGTTCAGCCGTCGGCACGGTGATCCGAGCCGTCCCTGGAATCGGTTTTCGATCAATGTGCGCCGTGCCGATGGCTCACAGCAGTTCGATTTTCAGGGCAACTGGCGTGATATTTTCCAGAATTGGGAAGCGCTGGCCTACTCCTATCCTGAATTCATCGAGGGGATGATCAGCACGTTCCTGAATGCAGTCACTGTCGATGGCTACAACCCCTATCGTGTGACGATGGGTGGGATCGATTGGGAAGTGCCGGAGCCAGATAATCCCTGGGCGAATATCGGCTATTGGAGCGATCACCAGATTGTCTACCTGCTAAAGCTGATGGAAGTCTGCGCGAATGTGCATCCTGGCAAGTTAGACAGGCTTCTTAATCAAGCGATATTCAGCAGTGCGAATGTGCCATATCGCCTCAAAGCCTATGAGTCGATTGTCAACGACCCATACAACACCATCGAGTTTGACTGGCAAGTCGAGCGCGAAATCAAGGCGCGTGTACGTGAAATCGGCAGTGACGGTAAGCTGGTACATGATGCCGCCGGGAATGTATTTCATATCAACCTTGCGGAAAAGTTACTGATTCTGCTGCTTGCCAAACTCTCCAATTTCGTACCGGAAGGCGGCATCTGGATGGTGACGCAGCGCCCGGAATGGAACGACGCGAACAATGCACTGGTTGGTAAGGGCTTATCGGTTGTGACAGTTTGCCACCTGCGGCGCTACATTGCGTTTATGAAGGGGCTACTGGCGGGCAGTGACTCAGGCGAACTCTCGATCACCAAAGAAGTCCATAGTCTCTTCGATGGTATATCGGGCATCTTGTCACAACATCACGCCGAAATAGGTAGTTCCTTCGATGAGCAGCAACGGCGCACCGTTATGGACGCATTGGGGCAGGTCGGCAGTGATTATCGCTGGAATTATTATCAGAATGGTATTTCGGGCGCGTTTGTGCCTGTCTCCATCGAGCAGATTACGGCATTTCTGGATATGGCGCAGGATTATGTAGAACATACGCTGCGCGCCAACAAACGCGCCGACAATCTGTATCACACCTACAACGTATTACACCTGAGCGAAAATCGCGCCACCATCGGCTATCTGTACGAAATGCTGGAAGGGCAGGTATCGATCCTCGCGTCAGGGATGCTGACTGCTGAAGAATCGCTGACGTTGCTGCAAACGATGCGCCACAGTGCGTTGTATCGCGCCGATCAACATAGCTACTTACTGTATCCGAATCGCAACCTTGCCGGATTCCTCGCAAAAAATCGGATTAATGAGGCACAGGTGCGCGATCTGGGGCTGGTGCAGGCATTGGTCAATCAGAAGGACACCAGCCTGATCACCAGAGACATCAACGGCGTTTATCATTTCGGCGGGCATTTGCGGAACGCCAAAGAAGTAACCCACGCCCTCGCCAATCTGAAAAAGCAGGCGCATCTTGCGGAATTGGTAGAGGCCGAATCCAGCGCGATTCTGGCGCTGTTCGAGAAAATATTCAATCACAATGCCTTCACCGGGCGCTCCGGTACATTTTTCGCTTATGAAGGGTTGGGCAGCATCTATTGGCATATGGTGTCCAAGTTGCTGCTGGCGGCACAGGAAACGGCTTTGCGTGCGATCAAACAGGGCGCGGCACAGGAAATAGTTGATCAGCTTATCGACGCCTACTATGACATTCGGCTAGGGCTAGGCTTCAACAAACCTCCAGAAGTCTATGGCGCATTCCCGACTGATCCCTATTCGCACACGCCGGAAGGTCAGGGCGCAAAGCAACCGGGAATGACCGGGATGGTCAAGGAAGAAATTCTGACCCGTATGGCGGAACTTGGGCTATTGGTCGAACATGGCACGCTGCTTTTCGATCCGGGGCTGGTGCGCAAGCAGGAACTCCTAACCCAGCCTGCGACCTTCAACTATATAGATATTGACGGTAAAGCACAGCAAATCGCGCTGGAGGCGGGTTCGCTGGCATTCACATTCTGCCAGATTCCCGTTGTCCTGACCGAATCGGAGAAGCAGCAGATTGTTTTGGATTTTGCCGATCATCTGCAAACGATAAATGGTAATGTTGTTGATGAAGCGTTGAGTAAACATATCTTTCAACGCGACGGCGTGATCCGGCAAATAAACGTATTTTGTGGTGGATTGAGGAACTAATGTTAAAACGAATAGTCACAATCGGGCTGATTGTTTTCATCGTCAGCAGCAATCTGGCGGTACGCGCGCAGACCGATACGCCGATTTACAAGGATGCGTCGCGTCCGGTAGCGGAGCGCGTCAAGGATTTGATGGTGCGCATGACACTCGATGAAAAAATCGGGCAGATGACGCTGGTCGAAAAGAACAGCATCAAAAAGCCGGATATTGCCCCGATGGGTATTGGTGCGCTGTTGAGCGGTGGCGGCGGCTTCCCCTCGCCCAACACTGTGACAGCCTGGGCGCAGATGGTCGATGGATTCCAGAAAGAAGCCATGTCCTCGCGTCTGGGTATCCCGCTGCTGTACGGTGTCGACGCCGTACATGGTCACAATAACATGCAGGGAACAGTCATTTTCCCGCATAACATTGGGTTAGGCGCGGCGAACGATCCCGACCTCGTGAAGCGGATCGGCATGGCGACTGGCGATGTGACTGTCGCAACGGGTATCTATTGGGACTATGCGCCTGTGGTCGCCGTCGTGCAGGATGTTCGATGGGGACGCACCTATGAAAGCTACGGCGAAAATACCGAACTCGTTAGCAAACTTTCGAGTGCAATGATCAAAGGTTT
>CAYSOC010000037.1:0-43100 GCA_964432445.1 uncultured Anaerolineaceae bacterium | reverse complement strand
GAAACGCTCCTCGACAAACGTGTTTTGCAGCTTGATGTTGGCAGCCTCGTCGCCGGGACGATGTATCGCGGACAGTTCGAGGAACGCCTCAAGCGCGTGATCGAAGAACTCAAGCAGTCCGACAGCATCCTTTTTATAGACGAAGTACATATGCTGGTGGGTGCAGGGTCGGCGGGCAGCAGTGTAGACGCCGCCAACATCCTGAAACCTGCGTTGGCGCGCGGCGAATTGCAGTGCATCGGCGCGACCACCTTTGACGAATATCGCAAGCATATCGAAAGCGACGCAGCGCTTGCCCGTCGTTTCCAGCCAATTTTTGTAGATGAACCCAGCATCGAGGAAACGATCCAGATTCTGCAAGGCATCAAAGAACCTTATGAACAGCACCACCGTCTGGAAATCAGCGACGAGGCGATTGACGCCGCCGCGCGTCTCTCTGCCCGCTATGTACCGGATCGGTTCCTGCCCGATAAAGCCATCGACCTGATCGATGAAGGCGCGAGTCGTGTCCGCATGTACAAGTCGCCGGAAGCGATCCGTGTCCGTCGTGCTGAACAGGAACTCGCGGATATTGGCGCTGAACTCGAAGAACTCAGCGACGATATGACCGAGAAGCAGCGTGAAGAGTGGGCAGGCCGCCGCGAGGAACTCGAAGCCCAGTTGCGCGGTTTCAAGGCAAGCTGGAATCCTGAAACAAACAAGCCGCGCCTGACTGCCGAAGACATTGCCGAAGTCGTGAGCATGTGGACAGGTATTCCGGTCACAAGCATCGCCGGCGAAGAATCCGAGCGTCTACTGCGTATGGAAGAATATCTGCACACGCGCATCATCGGGCAGCATGAAGCGATTGAAGCCATTTCGAAGGCGGTTCGTCGCGCCCGTGCTGGTCTGAAAGACCCGCGTCGCCCGATTGGTTCATTCATCTTCCTCGGCCCAACAGGTGTCGGAAAGAGTGAACTCACCAAGTCGCTGGCAGAATTCATGTTTGGCAGCGAAGAAGCGCTCATTCAACTGGATATGAGCGAGTTTATGGAACGGCATACGACAGCGCGTCTGGTCGGTGCGCCTCCAGGCTATGTCGGTTATGAAGATGCCGGACAACTGACCGAGGCCATCCGTCGTCGCCCCTATTCGATTGTCGTCTTTGACGAAATTGAAAAGGCACACCCGGAAGTCTTCAACATGCTCCTGCAAATCATGGAAGAGGGTCATCTCTCCGATGCACGCGGGCGCAAGGTTGATTTCCGCAACGCCATCATCATTATGACCAGCAACGTCGGCGCGGATACGATCAAGCGCAATCTGTCGCTTGGGTTCGCTGCACCGAGCGCAGGCGAAGTCGTTGATGAGGCGCGTACCTACGACGATATGCGTAAGAAGGTAATGGAGCAACTGCGCCGTGCCTTCCGTCCCGAATTCCTGAACCGTGTCAGTGCGACGATTGTCTTCCGTTCGCTCACCCGCGAAGAAATCAAGGCGATTGTTGAACTGGAACTGAAGAAGGTTGCGGAACGTGTCGCTGAACAGGCGCTCATTCTGGATGTGACCGACGCAGCGAAGGACTTCCTCGCGGTCAAGGGCTATGACGCCGAATATGGTGCGCGTCCGTTGCGCCGTGTGATCACCAATCTGGTCGAAGATCGCCTCTCCGATGGCATCCTTTCCGGGTTGTATAAGCTGGGTGCGACGGTACGTATCGATGCGGTTGATAACGAGATTGTCCTGACGCAGATCGAGAGCGGCGAGCCGGAATTGTTGTTGGGTGATGGTCGTGATTCCCGCGATGATAGCGGAGATGCTGCCAACCCTGAATTGGGGATGCAGGCTTCGCTGAACTAGCTGTTACACATCACTGAATGTTGAGCAGGGCGATCCGATGATCGCCCTGTTTTTTTATCAAAAACATAACGGAAACAAATACAAACAGGAAAAGGCGCATTGCAGCCTCTCCACAGCTAACGCACTACCTCGACCCTTGATTCGCGCTCGCACGGCGTGATAAACTTCTCCGCTGGAAACAACACATATAATATTGGGAGAGCAATCATGCACAACCGCAATCGGCGCAATGTCCAGCGCAAGCGCACCATGATCAAGCGTGAGATCAACCGCGAATACGAAAAGCAGTATCGCGCACAACTTCAGGCCGAGACCACCACTGAAACACAGGCCAAATAAATCGAAGCCGTCGCCCCGCGCGACGGTTTTTGTTTCTCCGATTAACTGCTTATTTTCGGGCGGCTTCGCCTTCCCACAGTGGATTGTTGATTACAAAGCCGATTCTTTGATAGGCGCGGATGGCGGGTTGATTATCCTGCCGCACGTTCAGCGCCAGCGTCGTCAGCCCCATACGGAAAAACTCCGCAGATACGGCGCTCGTACACAGCGTCGCATAACCCTTGCCGCGATGTTCCGGGTTTGTGAATACCCACCCCACCACGCCGATCCCTGTCTCTGGCGAAACGATATGTGTACCCGCTATTGAGATAAATCGACCATCCTGCTCAATCCCATAAAATGGCGTGGAATCGAGTAATGATTCGGGCGGCTGAATCAGGTTTTTCAACTTATCCAGATCAGCAGAAGTAACCCGGCGGGGCAAGTCGCTCACAACAGGCTGGAACTGATTCGGTTCGCAAATCATGCGCCAGTGTGCCAGATGTGCGTTTTTCCTGATGATGTAATGCGCGAGGATTCCAGCCAGATGCCCATCTGCTGCGTGATAAAACAAACGGGGTGTTGTCTCCGCGATATGGGTATAGACTGCGGCTACTGCCTCTGGATCACCGGAACTGATCATCGGTGGGGGATCGATGGGGGGATATTTCAAGACCACTCCGCGCAGGAGTGATCCATCAAATGCTCCGTAAAATTCTGCGTTTGACCAGTACGGCTCAGCCAGATCACCCAGCATATAGGCATCCTGCCGCCGATCCAGAAAATCGTACAGCAGGGCGTGATCAGTGATACGCTGAACAGTAAATTTACTCAACGGCGCACAGCCTCGCGGATCATTCCATCCAGAACGCCGCCATCATCGAAAGCCGTGCGGAAGCGCTGGACAAACTCTTCCGGCGTATAATGATGTTCCTGTGTTCCGACCTTTTCCAGCACGTAGGCTGAACACAGCGCGGCAACACGCCCGCTGATTTCCCAACTCCAGCCGGAAGCCATACCCTTGAGGATGCCTGCGCGGAAAGCGTCGCCCACACCCGTCGGGTCGGCAATATCGGCATCCGGGACAGGGAACAGCGGAATATCATAGCGCGTTCCGTCGGCGTAGATTTCTGCGCCCCGCTTGCCCTGCGTAATGATCAGGACTTTCACACAACGTAACACGTCTTCATGCAACATGCCTGTCTTACGCACAATCATGTTCCACTCGTATTCGTTCACCATCAGCGTGTGGGCATGTTCGATGCCTTTGCGCAATTCTTCTCCCTCGAAGCGTGGAACCTGTTGGCTCGGATCGTACATATAGGGAATGTTGAGGCGGTGGCATTCTTCCACCAGTTGCTGCATCGCTACCGGGTCATTAGGCGAAATAACCACATAATCCGGGAGCTTGGTCAATGTATTCTGGAGTGTGTAGTTGCGCGCAAACTGCATCGCGCCGCCATAGAATGCAGCAATCTGATTATTTTCAATATCTGTGTTGGCGAAAAATGAAGATGTGAAAACATTATTGATCACAATGGTGGCACTGGTATCGACTCCTGTTTTTTCCAACCGGGCGCGATATTCTCCAAAATCCTCGCCGACAGTTGCCATCAGGCGCGGACGCCCGCCAAGCAGGGCATAGCTATAGGCGATGTTTGCGCCGATGCCACCCCAACGCTTCGTCATTTCATCGACGAGGAAACTCACGCTGATGTGATGTAAATTTTCCGCCAGCAAACTATCGCGGAAACGTCCGGGAAACCGCATCAGATAATCGAACGCAACCGAACCAGTGATCACGATGTCCATAAAAGGGCAAACCTGTACTTCTGAGTGAACGATAGGGAAAAGGCGCAAGCATTATAGTCCGTTTTGTCGGATCGGAAAAGAGAATTTGTGTCGAATGTATACAAATCGTCTCCCAAATTGATCATTTTTTTACGCATTCATTCTGGAATTTTCAATATACTATATACAGAACATGCGTTTCAGACACGTGAGTGAAGCCTGCACCAAAGGAAGTTGCTTCAATGACTGTGCCGACTACTATCAAATTGCAACCCGCCGATTGGCGCTGGGCAACATGGCGACCCTATACGCCGTTGCAACGCCGGGAACCTGCCCTATTCGATCTTGCCAGGGCGACTCAAAAATCTGTTTCATCCGGGACATCGTGGCCGATACATCCATTGCCGCATACCATGAGTCGTGGTGAAGCCGGGTTCTGGTTATCTTCGATGTGCTTGCCCTATCTAAATAACTCATCCAAATCATTTAATCACCAGCTGCGGGAATTTTTGCAAGAAACCAGCGAATGGACAGTCGAACGCGCAATTGAGAAACTTTCCAGCATGATTCACTGGCGTATTGCAGCGGAACTGATGATCCCTTTGTGGAATTTGTTCTCGCCAGCCGAAGTCTATCACATCGTCAATAGCTTCACCGTTCAGCTAAATTACCCGATAACAGATTCCAAACTCCCATTGGTAGTTGGTTTCCAGCAATACGTCGCACCATATCTGACCGAGGCAGAACGGATTATGCTGCGGGAAATTATACGTGAAGACGTACAGAAACAGGCTATTCCCCAACAGTACAGCGCACACCTATCACTCTATCTGGCGGCGGCAGTTGGTGGTTTTTCGGCAGAACTGCAAGAGAAAATTGCAACATTACCCGATGGGGCGTGTTCATCGAAGGGGCAATATGGCTATTGGCGCAGCAATGGTATCGAGTTGATTTTCGGGCTGGACGATCCCGCAAAAGTCGAGCGTGAAACACGACGTCTGGGTCATCCTTTATATAAGCCTGAGCATCTGATCGGTTGGCTGGCGCACACTGAAACCACAGCACTGGATCATGCCTATGAGGGCATCGTTACTCACTATGATAAAGGAACGGCTGCTTCTCTTTTTAAAATTTTTGAACTGATTGAAGATGAAGCCGTTATTCCCTGGATGCTGAAATTACAAAAAGACGCTCCTGGCTTCATCCCGGCAGAAGCGAACAAATGGCTGAATACTCACCGCGAACTTAGCGCACACGGTGCGGCAATAGCGCTTTCGGCAGGTGGAAAAGACGCCAATGAAGCACGCGATTATCTGCGATTGCTCAAACGCAAAGGGTACAAGGAACTGCTGAACACGCTTCAGCTTGCGCCAGATGCACAGGAACGTCTCAAAGCCGAAGTTCTGGATCACACTGATAATCGTTTGTTGCCGCTGTTGCCCACCGATCAAACACCCATGTGGCTATCCGATGCAGTTAGTGCGATTCAGAAAGATAAAAAGGCAAAACGTCCACTTTGGATAGAACCAGAGGATTTGCCTCAGATTCCTCTGAATAAACAGGCGTTGACATCGGAACACATCAACGCGCTACTAATTGCCCTTCGGAAAAGCACGCTGGATAAACCACATCCATTCGTAATATTGATCAAAGCCAATATCGAGCCGGTGTTTTGCGACCAATTTGCCTGGGGATTGTTTTCGATCTGGCTGGAACGTGGCGGAGATACGAAGGAGAAATGGGCGCTGATTGCGATTGGTTTGCTTGGCAACGACACCTCGGTGTTGAAGCTGATTCCGCTAATCAGCAAATGGCCGGGGGAACTCAGTCATCAGCGCGCAGTTCTGGGTTTGGATGTTCTTCGTAAAATTGGCACAGATACAGCGTTGATGCAAATCAACAGCCTGAGCCAGAAAGCACAATTCAAGAGACTCCGGGGCGCAGCGCAGAAGGCAATACAATCAATTGCCGATGAACGCAATTTGACTCCCGAACAGCTTGCAGATCGGATTGTGCCGGATTGCGGTCTGGATGCAGACGGAAAGCGCACTTTTGATTACGGTGCGCGTCAATTTACGTTGATAGTTGACCCGGAATTGAAACCGATGATTCGCGGCGAAGATGGCAAACTCAAACCCGATTTACCTCAATCGAATCGTTCCGACGATGCCGAAAAAGCCACCATTGCACAGGCCGAATGGAAGTTGATCAAAAAGCAGGTGCGCAGTGTCGCCAAACTGCAAAGCCTGCGGTTGGAAATGGCGATGATGTCGCGGCGCACATGGACGCCCAATGAATTTAAAATGTTTCTGGTGGATCATCCCTTAATGATTCATCTGGTGCGTTCGCTGGTCTGGTGCGGATATAACGCGGAGCGCACCCTGCAAACGACCTTTCGCGTCACTGATGAAAAGGATTATGCGACAGTTGACGACGAACCGCTTTCACTGGATGGATTCACACGGGTTGGTCTGGTGCATGTTCTACAGTTAACCCAAAAAGAGATTGCCGTGTGGGGAGAGGTTTTGAATGACTATGATCGCCTGCCGCCATTCGCTCAACTTGGGCGCAAAACCTATGCGCTGAACCCGGATGAAATCGAAGAAACGGAAATCATCCGCTATAAAGATGTGAGCATTGAAGTAACAGCATTTATTGGTATCCTGCAAAAACTTGGCTGGCAGCGTGGCGTACCCGGTGATGGTGGGGTCTATTATGAACACTCAAAGCCCTTCCCGGAGGATAATGTTACAGCAATTGTGCAATACGAGGGAATCCCGATTGGCTATCTCGGTGGATGGAATAATCAGGAGATTGAACGTTGTTTCCTCGTGCCGGGTGTTTATAAAGCAAATGAGGCCTATCCGAAGCACGAAAAGCGTATTCCGTTGGGTGAAGTGAATCGGGTGATCATGAGCGAAGTCCTGCGCGATCTGGAATTGATTGCAAGCAAGGGTAAAAGCTGAAAAACATGGTGAATGTACACGAACTTGCCCGACAAACGAATATCTTCATCGAACCGCAGGACTGGTTTCGGGCAACATGGCGCGATGTTGATCCGCTACCGTGTCCAGATGTAGTTGAGCCAGCTAAAGATTTTCGTGGTACTGTGCTATCCCTCAGCCCGGAAGAACTGATTCAGCAAAGCATTGAGCGTGAATCGCAGGAATTTACAGCATATTTTACGCAGCATATGCTGCCCTATTTGTCGCGCGAGAAACGCAAATCCCTGCAACACCTTGTCGCAGATTATATAGCGCGAACGCCGCAATCAAAACCAACCCAATATGGCGGAGGGACATTTACGCCCGCTGCCTACCGATTCGCTGCTTTTCTGGGATTACATGCCCCTATCGAAGCGCTGATCACCAGTTGGCCTGATTTCAAATTTGGGAAAAACGCCTACCGCAATCAAGAGTATGAGCAGCATTCGCTTTATGACCTGATCATGGGGCTAGGCGATCCGCAAAAGATGCTGTTTCACATGCGGCGGTTGAACCTTCCCTTGCGTGTTCCGCAAGCGATTCGGGCATGGCTGGCGAATACGGAACTCAGCGGACTGGATATGATTCAACAGTGTATTCTGGCGCAAACCAGCCCGCGCCGTAGCGAGGAACTGGTGAGGGCGCTGGGGTGCGCCGTTTCTCCAGTGGTTGCGCCATTGATGCTGGAAATTATGGTGAGTTCGCGTGGTGGCGCGGTGGCGAAAGACTGGCTGGATATGCACCCGCATGAGTCGCTGACGGGATTGATCCCGTTGGCAGAGGGGCGCGGCAAGACTGCCGAATTTGCACAGAGCTATCTGAAAGGCTTGATCCGTGCAGGCAAAGGTGATCTGATTGAACAATACGCCGATGCCAAATTGCGCGCCAGACTCTTCGGCAAAACTCCAAACCAGGAAATGCCTGTTTTTGACGATACAAACTCTCCCGATTGGTTGAAGATGCATACCAAAGCGATCCATCGTTTCAGCCAGGCCGACATTGAACGCACGCTCGATCTGGATCGATTGCCCCCACTCATCATTAAAAATCGGTCATTCAACGAGACGCAGCTAGAGGCAGTCATTTTGATGTTTTTGCTCTCGCAATCCAAAAATGCGAAGGCAAAGGAAGCCGCGCTGGGATTTGCCACCGCACTGAAAACACACGGCACAGCGCCCAATCTTGACCAGTTTGCGTGGGCAATCGTTGATGGCTGGATCACGGCGGGTACGCCCCCGCGCGAACGCTGGATGCTCAACAGTATCAAACTTCTCGGAAGTGATCAGGTTGTATCCCGGTTATATACGGTGGTTCGGGAATGGGCAGCGCAGAAGAAAACCAGTATGGTTCGTATCGGGCTGGAATGTATCGCGTTGATCGGTAGCGATGTCGCGCTGACACAGCTATTTCGGCTGGAACAAATTTTGCCCATCAAAAGCTATCGAGTACAGGCGCGCAAACAGATCAACAATATATTGACAGTGCGCAATATGACCGAAGATCAGCTTGGGGATCGCATCGTCCCGGATTGTGGTCTGGATGCCGATGGCAACCACACTTTTGATTATGGCACGCGGCGTTTCCATTTCCTGATGAACAACGAACTGATCCCGATGATCCGCGAGGAAAACGGTACACAACGCAAACCGCGCCCCGACCTTCCCAAGCCCACTACGCGCGATGATGCCGAAAAAGCCGAATTTGCGCAGAATGAATGGAAACTCATCAAAAAACAGATACGCGATACGGCGAAGGTGCAGGCGTTGCGGCTGGAGCGCGCGCTGGTGGATCAACGGCGCTGGACATGGGAAGAATTCAATAAATTCTTTCTGTCTCATCCTTTCATGCGCCATTTTGCGCAGAGTTTCGTTTGGGGATGCTATGCGCCCGAACTTGCAGCCAGTTTTCGGCTGAATCATGATTATGCCTTTACCGATGCGCACGATCACAGCATCGAACCTGACCAGAATGCTCAAATCGGGTTGGTGCATCCGATCCAGTTGGCAGACACGGAACGGAGTGCATGGGGCGAACTCTTCGCGGATTATGAAATCATCCCGCCATTCTCCCAGATCGGACGCGAAATTTTCCGCCTGACGCCGGAAGAACAGGAAGCCAAAGTATTAACCCGCTTCGAAGGAAGACAGGTACACATCATTGCCTTTCACAATAACTTTGTAAAACTGGGCTGGAGCGAGAATTACAGTCTGCGTCGTCTCTATGCGAGCGCGAATTTAACGGCTGTGCTGTATTCTGATGCTTCCGGGCAAAATGACGGCTATATTGACTTTCAGGAAATACGTTTCCATGCAGGGTTGTTGGATAAGCATATTCCGTACAATACACCCTTTGTGCCTCCAAAAGATGTTCCGCCGCTGATTATCAGCGAAATATTGCGCGATTTGTCGCTCGTTTTCAAAGCCTGATCGAGGAGATATGAACGAAACTATTCAGCGCCCCTCTGCCGAAACACTCTATGCCGACGAACTCGCCCGCCTGCGCGATAGCGATCAGGATAAGCCGCGTCCAATGGGGTGGCGGCTTACGCCACAATCAGTTTTGAAATTCGTCCTCGGTGATGAGAAAGCCGGGATTTCGCCCAAATTCGTCGGCACACGTAGTCTGGTGGAGCGCTGCGTCGTGGCGCTGGCGACCAATCGCGGACTGATGCTGATTGGCGAACCGGGTACGGCGAAGAGTTATCTTAGCGAATTGCTTGCGGCTGCTATCAGTAACGACTCAACGTTGATTATTCAGGGTAGCGCCGGAACAACCGAAGATAACATCAAATATTCGTGGAACTATGCGCTGCTGCTTGCCGAGGGGCCGAGCGTGCGATCTCTGGTTGCCGCGCCGCTCTATCATGGGATGAATGCGGGCAAGATCGTTCGATTCGAGGAAATCACGCGCTGTCCACTGGAAATTCAGGATATATTGCTCTCGATCCTGAGTGAGCGTGTGATGGCGATCCCGGAATTGCCAGAAGAAACAGATCGCACCCTATACGCGCAAATGGGCTTCAATGTGATTGCCACCGCCAACACGCGGGATCGTGGCGTGAACGAGATGAGCGCGGCGCTCAAACGTCGCTTCAACTTCGAGACAATTCCCTCGATTGCCGATCTTGAACTGGAAATGGCGTTGGTACAGCGAGAGACGGATCGGTTGCTGGAACGCGCAGGCGTGCCGTTCACACTCACGCCAGACATTACTGAACTGCTGGTTACAACATTTCACGAACTCCGGCGCGGCACGACTGCCGATGGACAAGCTATATCAACTCTCACGACAGTGATGAGTACCGCCGAGGCCGTTGCAACCGGTTATGCGGCGGGCATCCATGCGTATTATTACGGCACAGAGCGCATCACGCCGGAAGTTCTGGTGCAAAGCCTGATCGGTTCGGCACTGAAGGAATCCGAAGACGACTTAAAGAAACTGCGGCACTATTTCAATCATGCCGTGAAGGACAAGAAGGGTGATGCGTGGAAAGCGTTCTATGAGGCGCGGCATCTGCTGTGATGCCCATCAATCCGGCATTATATAGTCTGGAGGAGCGCGTCGTATTTTTTCCGGTGCGCCATCATAGCCCGACAGCGGCGCGACTGGTGCGCGAAGTGGCGCACCTGATTCGTCCCGACGCCATCCTGATCGAAGGACCATCTGACTTTAATCCGCAGATTGCCGAATTACTCCTGCCGCATCAACTGCCGATTGCAATCTATAGCTATGTGCGCTTCGAGGACGATGATCGGCGTGGCGCGTTTTATCCCTTTTGTGTCTATTCGCCGGAATGGGCAGCGATACAAACCGCAGCGGAATTGAATATTCCAGCACAATTTATTGATAGTGAATGGGCTGAAATCGCGGATGCTGTGGATAGCGAAAACCTGTATGCAGATGGAGCATTGCGCCAAAGCGAATATATCCCGACACTGTGCCGCGAACTCGGCGTTGAATCGTTCGATGATGTCTGGGATACACTGTTCGAGATCGATGATCTGACACCTGCGATGTATCTTGAACGCACGCATCGCCTGTGCTACTACATGCGTGCCTCGGATACACATATTCGCCCGGTTGATCTCAAACGCGAAGCATTCATGGCGGAGATGATCCGCACCGCAATAGCGCAATATTCCGGGCGGCTGTTAGTGGTCACAGGTGGATTTCATAGTTCTGCACTGCTCGAATTGATCACACAGGAAACACCCCCGAAGGCAGAACCGCCGGAAGATGATAGGGATGAGATTATCGTCACTCATACCGGGATTGCGCTCACGCCCTATTCCTATGAACGGCTCGATAGTTTGCGCGGTTATGCCTCCGGGATGCCCAACCCCGGCTTTTATCATGAGGCATGGCTGGACGCAACTGCGAAGCAAAAACCAACCCCGACATATCGCAAACTATTGGCGTGTGTCGCCTCGATGCTTCGTGAACGGCGGCAAATCGTCAGCGCGGCGGATTTGATTGCAGTCGATGCGATGGCGCGTTCGCTGGCAGATTTGCGCGGACACACGAAAGTCTGGCGACGCGATCTGATCGATGGTGTGATCGCGGCACTGGTCAAAGACGAATTTGCCTATACCATAGAGCATCCATTTTTGGCAGCAGTATATGAACTCTTTCGCGGTTATGAGCGCGGACGGCTGGCAAAGGGTACATCCTTACCGCCACTGGTACGCCAGATCGCGGAACTCCTTGCATCCCACGATTTGCAATTTAATTCTACCGAACGCGGGATCACGCTCGCACTTCCCGCCGATCTGGAGCGCAGTCGGATTGTGCATCAGGTGCGTGTACTGAAACTCCCCGGCTACATGCTGACCAGCGGCTTTTTGCTGGACGCCGACAGCGATCATATTGAGGAACATTGGCGCATCCAGTGGCATCCAGAATTTGAAGCGGCGTGCATCGAAGCGGCGATTTATGGCCCGACGCTGGAAGACGCCGCGCGCGCCAGACTGCAAGAACGCGCCAGCAAAGTTATCGCGCAGGAAGCGCCCGATGCCGCTACTGCCGTTGGGTTGCTGATGGATGCAGTGCTGATGGGATTACCCGCCAGCGAAGAAACTTTCTATGCAAAGCTGTCGGAGATTATTGTTGCCGACGCCAATTTTTTCACGGTAGCGCTGGCACTCGATCACCTCCTTTACCTCTATCGCTTTGATGCGGTTCTCGGCGTGGCAGGTCACGCCCAAACAGGCGACCTGTTGCGAACCACGTTCCGGCGGGCGCTCTGGTTGTTTGAAAGCCTGGGGAACGTCACCGGGCAGGACAAGGAATTGATCGAAGGATTGCGCGCCCTGCGCGAAAGTTATGAACGTTGCGGCGACATTCTGAACATCGCACCAGATGATTTCGCGGGTGTTTTCGAGCGTATGGCAAACGATGGGGCGCAAACCCCATTGTTGCGCGGTGCAGCGCACGGAGTGCTGTGGACGCTTGGACGGGTAACCCGGCTTGCCGGGACATTATCACTGTTTGGAGATGCAGAGCAGCTTGGCGATTTCCTCACGGGGATGTTTGCCCTTGCGCGGGAAGTTGTGCAGCGCGAAGCGGAATTGATTCAACAGATTGATGCGTTTCTTGTTGGCTACGATGAGGATGATTTTCTGGCAGCGCTTCCAGCGTTGCGGTTGGCATTTTCATATTTCCTGCCACGTGAAAAATATTATCTGACGCGCACGCTGTTTGAAAAAGGCGCGGATGATGTTCTCTCGACGCCGTTGGAAGTAGATGACGTACAGGCAGCACGGGCGCTGGCATTCGAGAATGTGTTATTCAAGGCAATGGCGCGATACGGGGTGTTGGATGGATAACAGAACAGACGACATTAAACGCAAGGTGCGCTGGCGGCTGGTGCTGGGCAGAGAGGCCGAACCGCAAACAGGCGGTCTGGGTGGACAAGATGGGGAACGTGACGCCGCCCTTGAGTATTTGTATAAGCGCGAATATAGTCAAGGCCGGAATGTGAAGCAACCGGATGATCGGCACGGTGGCCTGGAAGATTCACAGTTGAGCGTACCAGAATGGATCAATCAGATACACGAACTCTTCCCGCAGCGCACCATTGAACGCATCGAGAAAGACGCTCTCGAACGCTATCATCTGGAAGAAATGGTTACGAACCCGGACTTGCTCAAACGGGCGCAACCGAGCCAAACGCTCCTCAAGGCTGTATTGCGTACCAAGCACCTGATGAACCAGGAAGTGCTGGCACTGGCGCGTAATCTGGTGCGTAAGGTTGTGGAGCAATTGATCGAAAAACTCGCCACGAATATTCGCCAGCCGTTTATCGGACGCGCCAACCGTCAGCAACGCTCCTGGATCAAAATTGCCAAAAATTTCGATCCGGCGACGACTGTTCGGCGCAATCTGGCGAACTATGATCCGAAAACGCGCCGCTTGTACATTAAAACGCCATATTTCAATTCGCGCGTGCGCCGACAGGTGGATCGCTGGCAAATTATCATTACGGTGGATGAATCCGGCAGCATGATGAACAGCGTGATCCATTCGGCGGTGATGGCTTCGATTTTCTGGGGGATCAAGACGCTCCGAACCCATCTGATCATTTTCGATACGGCAGTAGTTGACTTAACACAGGATTGTGTCGATCCAGTGGAGACACTGATGAAGGTACAGCTTGGCGGCGGGACAGACATCGGGCAGGCGTTGGCTTATGCCGAAACGCTGATCGATCAGCCGCGCCGCGCGATCATCGTCCTTGTTACCGATTTCTTTGAGGGTGCGCCGGAACATCGTCTCCTAAGTACAGCGAAGAGTTTGATCGACAATAGCGTCATGCTGGTGGGGCTGGCAGCGCTCGATAGCAGCGCGAAGCCAAACTATAACCGCCAAATCGCGGGAAAGCTGGCAAACATGGGCGCGCATATCGGCGCGATGACCCCCGGCGAACTTGCCATGTGGATAGCGGACAAGGTGGGCTGAGATGCGGATAGATTTGCTTGCACTCACGCCGGACGATCTCGCCTCACTCAGCAATCGTGGCACAGTCAAACGGGCGCAGCGCGAATTACAGGAAAACACCGTTACCCCAGATTTGCAGGAAGCCGAAGACAGTACAGTTAACGTGGATTGGGGCGAAGGGATTCAGTGTACACTGCCGCCAAATACGCCGCTGGCAGAATGTCGCTGTACTTGTCCGGCGGTGGGCGTTTGCCGGCATCTGGTGCAAACGGTGCTGTACTATCAAACCTGGGAGGCAGAACACAGCGAGGAAAGAGCAATCCAGCCGCAGGCTTGGAATCCCGGCGATATTCCCGATGAAGCACTGGCAAAACATTATCGCAAAGCGGAACTGACCAGACTCCGCAAATTGTTCGATGAACCACAGGTGATCGAACTGGTGCGCGGCGTGAAGCCTCTGGCGCGATTTCACACGCTCCCTATCGTGGTGCGCTTCCTGACTCCGGGAGATTTTCACTACACGGTTTGCAATTGCGCCCAACCTGCGCCGTGTAGTCACATTCCACTGGC
This sequence comes from uncultured Anaerolineaceae bacterium, assembly GCA_964432445.1. GTDB lineage: Bacteria > Chloroflexota > Anaerolineae > Aggregatilineales > UBA2796 > JBBRMW01. Next base: position 28,662 of record CAYSOC010000037.1, on the reverse strand, counting down.
GATATGGGCGTTTCGGCTGCTCCCGGAAGACGCGGAAAGCGGGATTGTAGAAACCGGACATGCTGCGCTGACTATCCCCGGCGACGTGCTGGATGAAATTCAGACTGTACTGGGTGATTTATTGGAATTAGGCATATCTGGCGCATCAACAGCCTCGTTGAAACGCTTGCGCGGGCTGGTGCATCGCTGTCAGGAAGTCGGGTTGATCTGGCCTGCCGAAATCCTGAATGAGATTATCGAAGAATCGGAACGGTATATTCATCAGGATGCGCGCTTTTCGGCGGCACACGTAGCGGAATTGATCGGGGAGTTAGTTCTGCGGTGTCGGGCGATCCGCAACCCATCCGGCGCAGTGCCACAGTTATTTGTACGTGGTAACGCGCAGGACAACGCTACGTCTGTTGGTACAGCACGTTTGACCGGGTTGGGCTGTGGCGTTGTAACCCGACGCGGAGTGACACGCCTTTCTGCCTATCTGGTTGATTCCAATTCCAGCGCAATTGTCGCTATTCAGCGCGATACCGCCGATCCCAAAGCCGGGAGTGCTAAAACGCCGCAACCCTATCACGAACTGGCGGGCGGAGCGGTAATGAAGGACAACACGCTGGCAAACATCGGCGCGCGACAGATTTTCGTGAAAGGTGGCAAGCGTACTGCCGAAGGGGTGTTCGTCCCCGGACACGCTGCTGCCAGCGTTATGCCGAGTGCCTTCCAGTGGGAGACATTGCGCCCGCCACTACTGGCAGACAGTTTCGCAGAGAGCCGCGCCAGACGTGCCGCGCAACCGCCGAGCGCATTACGTCCGCGCCGCGTCGGGGAAGACCTGACAGTTTTCCCGATTCAATCAGCGGTAGGTGTCGGGTTTGATATGTATCAGCAGGCATTAGCGGTAAGTGTGCTGGATTACAGCGGCGAAACAGCAACGTTGTCGCATCCCTATACATCACGCGGCGCGGAAGGCTTCGGCGTTCTGTCGTGGTGGCTGCAACATCATGCCGACGGATTGCGGTTCGTCTCCGGGCAGGCGCGGCGCTCCGGTGACAATTTATTGATCTCACCTATTGCCCTCATTTTCGAGCGTGATGGTCAGCGGCACATGGTTCAGCCCTGGGTAGACAGGTTAGGCGATCTCAAAGCAACAACGGGATGGCAATCAGCAGAACAGGCAGGTGATGCTGATCCATTGATCGGTTACCCGGAGCAGGTTGCGACGATGCTTGGTGAACTGTGTCTGATCGGATTGCATCGCGTCGATGCACGTATCGGGCAGCAATGGGAACTCCTCGCACAACATGGGTATGCACTGGGATTCGTGCGGTTGGTAGAGCCGATTGCCACCCTCGCGGATCGGCTCGTTCAGCGTCCGCACCAGTTGGATTGGGACTGGCGCGGCGTGATTCCATTGATACTACAGGTGGCGGCACTCATCCGGTTTGCGCAGGAAGAACACCAGAGTTAAGCACCACCGCGCCCGTTGTAGACCAGTGCGCCGCTTGCCGCAAACTCGCGGAAAACTTCGATAGCCTGATCATTCATCACATCGGTGATGAGTTCGATGCCACGCTTTGCCAGTTCCTTATCCCATTCCGGGTGAATTGGCCCTTCATCGAAGCCTGTGATCTGTTCAAGTTCTGGCCCGCCCCCTGCGATTGCCAGCGAACGCACGCCCGACCAAATCGTCGCGCCGTAGCACATCGCGCACGGACGCCAGTTGACCACAAGTTGCAGCGGGGGCATGTTTGCCCCGCCGAGATCAAACGTACCGAGGATTTTTTGTGCGAGTGAAAGAGCAGTGACTTCTGCATGTGCCGATGAACATGAACACGCCACCACGCGGTTTACGCCGATGATGATGCGCCGACCTGTTGCAATCTCGAATACGCCTGCCGCAAACGGACCGCCTGTGTTGTGCTGAATATTCAGCCGCGAAAAGCGAATGACTGCTTCCATACGCTCTTCCAGCGTCGGCATAAATTCCGGCAATTTGCCATTTTCTTCTACCGCCCACGCGGGCAATGAAACCGAAAAGTCCATTTTCCTGATCTCCTTGCACTGAATTGTAACGGATAATTGAAATGGGTTATCAGCAGGCTCTTATATCCAGACAATGTAGCCCTTATTTCCGGCGCTATAGTAGAGGCTATTCTAAAAGGTGAGTTATGCGTAAATTTATCGGAATGGGTTTACTGTGTTTTTCTTTGGCTGGATGTTCCAATGCAGGTTATTCTAGTCAAAACTACAATTTAGCTGGAATCGACGGCAACCCTGTAGTCGCTACAAATGTTCCTGTCGCACCCATTAAGGCTAATAATGAATTGGCCTCACCTGCGGAGCAAAAGCGGATCGTCCTTACCAATGTTACCCTGAGCGGCATCGTTGAAAATCCTGCCGACGTGATTACCCAGTTCAACAAACTGGCGGTAGATTTTGGTGGTTGGGTGGTGAATTCTTCCACCTCTGGCAACCAGACACAGGCATCCGGCGCAATCACCATGCGTATCCCTGCGGAAAAGGTACAGGATGCCCTCGCGCGTATCCGTGCCGCGCTGCAATCTGTTACCTCCGAAAACAACACAGGACAGGACGTAACACAGGATTATGTAGACACCACCAGCCAGATCGCCAATCTGGAAGCCGCCGAAGCCAGCCTCAAAAAGATTTTGGATGAAGCCAAAAATACTGAAGATGTGTTGAAGGTTTTCAATCAGCTAACGACCATTCGCGGACAAATCGAAACCGCCAAAGGCAAAATCAAGTTCTGGAATGAAGCGTCTGCCTACGCCTCGATTACCGTGAATGTTGCCCAGAAATACGTCGCTCCTGCCAGCACATCGCCGGGTTGGGCGGCAGAGAACACTCTGAACAGGGCATTCACTGCGCTTATCGCCGCTGTACAAGGTTTGTTTGATATTTTGATCTGGGTCGTGGTATTTGGCCTTCCCTTTGCTATTCCTGCTGGAATCACATGGATTATCTGGCAAAAAGTGCGCCGACGATTGAAAGCACGTACATAAAGCGCCCTGATAGCGATGCTTGAAAACCCGCCGATTCTGACGCATAATCAAGCCTGTTTACTGGAGCAGAGGCGCATAGTGCGGCGTATTGAAACAGGCGGGCCTGTTTATTATCAATTTGAGCAGTGGGCAGATCAACCCTATTTGCGTCATGGGATATTCACACGACTTGGTGGCGTGAGCGACACGCCTTGGTCATCCTTAAACGTTGGCGCTCTTGTCGGGGATGATCCTGCGTCGGTTGAACGTAATGCCGCACTGATGTTTGATTCGCTGGAAGTCGATGCGGCGCGTGCCTGCACCGTCTGGCAGGTTCACGGCAATAAAGTCGTCTATGCCACACAGCGTCCCGATGACCGCAAATGGATTGATAAAGCAGATGCGATCATCACCGATAAGCCGGATTTGCCGCTGAATCTGCGTTTTGCCGATTGTGTGCCTGTCCTCTTTTATGACCCCGCGAAGCACGTATTGGGAATTGCTCATGCTGGCTGGCGGGGTACGGTGGCGGATGTTGTCGGCGCAACTGTGCAAGCGATGCAGGATGCGTTTGGCTCTGAACCAGCTACAATGCAGGCGGCTATCGGGGCAAGCATCGGGCCAGAACATTATCAGGTGGGCGAAGAAGTCGTGGATGCAGTTCGCGCGGGTTTTGGCACGACAGAGGGCATGGTAAGCCGTGCCGAGGACGGCAGTGCCTATCTCGACCTTTGGGAAGCCAACCGTCAGGCATTGTTGCGTGCAGGTATTCCAGAAACGCAGATTGAAGTCAGTGGCCTGTGTACCGTAGCGAACGTGGATGAATTTTATTCGCACCGCGCCGAACAAGGTCAGACCGGGCGATTTGGGGCTGTAATGGCATTGAGGCCGCGCCCATAATGTCCGAAATTGTGCAGCGGATCGCGTTGGTGCGACAGCAAATTGCAGATGCCTGTAAGCGTGTCAACCGCCCGTCCGAAAGCGTCACCCTGATCGCGGTCAGCAAGACACATCCTGCCTCGGCAATCATCGAAGCGGCACGGGCGGGGATACGCCATTTCGGGGAAAACCGTATCGAAGAAGCGCACAAACTCGCGGCGGTGAACGACGCTTGCCCCGGCTTGACCTTCCACATGATCGGGCATGTTCAATCGCGCAAAGCCCGTGATATTCCCGCGCATTTCCAGTGGGTGCATTCGGTAGATTCGTACAGGATTGCCGAACGCTATTCGCGCTTTTGCGCTGAACAAAACCAGACGCTCAATATACTGTTGCAGGTCAACGTGAGTGGGGAGGAAAGCAAAGAAGGGTTTGCACTCAACAACTGGCGCAACGATCAGAATATTCGTCACAGTTTTTACGCCGAGGTGCAACGGATTGCCGCGCTGCCTGGTATTAAAATTCATGGGTTGATGACAATTGCGCCAATTGTCGAAACGATGGAGCAGGCACGCCCGGTTTTTGCGTCATTGCGGCAACTGCGCGATGCTTTGCGAAACGATGTACAGGTAGCAACATGGGATGTGCTAAGTATGGGTATGACCGACGATTTTCCGGTGGCGATTGAAGAAGGCGCGACGCATGTCCGCGTTGGGCGGGCTATCTTCGGTGCGCGTACAATAGATACTATAGAATAAGGATGTAACTTCAATGGGATATACCCTTGCTGAACTGATTACACTTGGCTTCCGGCTGTTTGAACTGCTGATTCTGGCGCGTATCCTGCTGAGTTGGCTCAATCCTGATCCCTATTCGCCCATCGTGCAATTTCTGCACAACGCAACGGAGCCGTTCCTCGCACCGGTGCGGCGCAGATTGCCCCCAACAGGCATGTTCGACCTCAGTCCAATGATTGTTATTTTAATAGCAGTCATATTGAACCAGATTGTGGTACAACTTATCCTAACTTTGTTTCCCAGGTAGCACTCTGAAAGAAAGGATTCATTCATGTCAAGAAAATTCGAGATCACTGGAGCCAAACGTGGCGCAGCCTTCACTGTTCGTGTGATCACGCGCGCGCAGAAAACGGAAATCGCAGGCATCGGCGAGGATGGGACGCTCAAAATTCGTTTGACGGCTTCGCCAGTCGATGGGCAATCCAATGATCAACTCATCGAATTTCTGGCGCAGCGTCTCGGCGTCGATAAATCCAAAGTAGAAATCGTCGGAGGCAAAGACAGCCGCGACAAGATGATCAGCGTCGAAGGCATCAGCACTGCCGATGTTGAAGAACATCTGAAACCGGACGAAGGTGCAGAAGATACTGAGTAGATTTCGCTGATTTTTGTCTCCATATCTACTGTGGTAAAATGCTATTGGAATTTGCCCCGATAGCATTTTTCATTTTTTTGTCAGTTATATCTATCCTTAGAGGCCATAATGGGAAGTGTTGACTCCAAGTTAATCAAGATCGGTGTATTTTATGATGGGAATTACTTTTTTCATGTCAGTAATTTCTACCTCTATTCACACCCCCGCAAATCTCGCTTGAGCATCGTAGGCATCCACGAATTTATCCGCAATCAGGTCGCCCAGCTTGAAGATGTTGATCTTAAATATTGCCAGGTTGTAGATTCACACTACTTTCGGGGTCGTCTCTCTGCACAGGAAGCGGATGTACGTAACAAGCTATATCAGGAACGCGCCTTCGATGATGTCCTGATGCGTGAAGGTGTTGTGACGCATTATCTGCCACTCAGCAGGCAGGGCGAAAAAGGGATCGATGTCTGGCTGGCGCTCGAAGCCTATGAATTGGCTGTCCTGAAACATTTCAACGTTGTAATTCTGATTGCCTGCGATGGCGATTATGTGCCGCTGGTGCGTAAAATAAATGCGCTCGGCACGCGCGTCATGATACTGGCCTGGGATTTTCAATATACAGACGAATCGGGAAATATACGCGCAACAACAACTTCAGTAAAATTACTCGAAGAAGCTACTTATCCTGTATTGATGCACAATATCATTGACGATAAGACCAAGCGAACCGATCCTTTTATTGCCAATTTGTTTGTTCCCCAGCGTGATGTACTCGGAGTCTCGGATATAAATGGCGTTGGCAGTGTCGCAGGTACATATGCGAATGTTGGCAGCGTCCGTCCGATGATTACGCCAACAGGAACGCCCCTGATGCCTCTCAGCGGCAATCTTGGGGAGACCTATACCGGGCGCATAGCCGCAATCAAGGAAGGTTATGGGTTCATCACTACCGAACAATCTGCCCGCAATCTGTTTTTCTATTGGGGCGATGTGGTAGACGGTGATTTCAATAACCTGAAGGTTGGCGACGTGGTGCAATATACGCTTGGTATGAACGACAAGGGAGAGTGCGCGAAGGAAGTGCGCCGGGTTGTCGTGCAACAACCCTGAAATTCAGTATTGATCCCGTCGCAAAAGTCGACTATAATGCACCTCAATTCGGGGCGTTAGCTCAGTTGGCTAGAGCGTTTCGTTGACATCGAAAAGGTCAGTGGTTCAAGTCCACTACGTCCCACAGAAAACCGCGTAGAATATTCTGCGCGGTCTTTTTTTCTCTGCGCTAAAACGAAAAATTACAGGCCGATTGGAAGCATACCCTTTGCAGGGATCACGCCATAGATCACGCCGCAAAGCGCCTCGAATGCCGCTGGATAGGGCATATAGGAAGCAGCACTCCCCGCAACTCCCGGAAATAATGTCAGGTCATATGGGCTTTGAATCGCGGCGACAACCGTCTTTTCTGCGGGAAGGGCGTTTACCAGCCCGCGTACTGTCGGCGCATTTACTGCATCGTAGGTAAAAATAATAATCACGTCCGCATTGCGCGCGAGGCTGACCGCGTTGGCAATTTCATCCGATTGAACCTGCTGCGAATAGCCATAGGTTTTGACCTTCGGATCATAGGCCTGACAGGTACGGCTTATCGAGGGATAGATCGCCGGGAAAACCAGAAGGGTGCGCGCGGAAGGCGAAAGCGGTAACAATTTCTTTGGGTTGGCAGCAATGGTAGCCGTGTTACGCCAGACCTGTGCCAGTTGTGCGGCATGAGCATCGCTATCCAGACGAGCGCGGGCAGCTTGCCTGTTGAGCGCTTGCCAGTTATTGATACCGTACTTTTCCTTGAGGTTCAAAATCCGCAATGCCGATTCATCAATCCGGCTTTCGGGAATTGTTCCGTTTTGAACCGCATCAATCAGCGCGCGATACATGATATATTGACCGCCAGCGGGCATATGCGGCCCGGTCACAATCATATCAATGCCCGCTATGACCGCCATGACCGACGCCTTGTCTTTCGCGTAGTGATCGACAATCGCGCCCATATCCATCGCATCAGTCATAATCAAACCCTGAAAGCCAAGTTCCTTGCGCAACATGCCCGTCACAATCGGCTGGGATAGAGACGCAGGGCGCTTTTCGGGATCGAGTGATGGATAGACCAGATGACCGATCATGATCGCTTCAACGCCGGATTTAATCCCCGTTTTGAACGGTTCCAGCAATTGATTAACCCGTTCGCGTGAGTAGTCGATCACAGGTAACAGAGTGTGGCTGTCGTCCGCGTCCCCATGTCCGGGAAAGTGCTTGAGGACACTGATCACGCCGTTAGACTGCAATCCTGTTGCATAGGCACTGGCCTTGAGCGCCACATTTTCGGGAAAACTGCCGAATGTGCGCCGATCCATGACTGGATTTGATATAACAGTTTGCACGTCTGCGACAGGCGCGAGATTCATATTGATCCCGACGGCGCGCAATTCTTCCGCTGCAACCTTGCCGACAATTTCCGCATCTTTCGCGGGCATCGCACCAATCGCCCAACCTGCCGGAAGCGGGGCATAGCCATCTTTATCTGGCAAGCGCTTGACTGGTCCGCCTTCCTGATCGATGGCAACAATCAGTTTGCTCCTGGAGCCGATTTGTGCGGCGAGGTTTTGCCACGCATTTACGGTATCCGTTACCTCTTCCGGCGTTGTGCCGTTACAGGTAAAAAGCGCGACTCCGCCGGGTTGTATCTCTCGAATAAATTTTTCGGACGCTTCCGGCATCCCCTGCCCGCATTGGGTAATCATGAACATCTGACCGATCTTCTGTTCAAGGGTCATGTTCTGGAGCAACAATTGCGTGTTGCTCATTGCGCGGGATTGTGAATCGTGTCCGAATCCTGCCAGGATTAATTGAAAAAGAATAGAGAAAACAATAACACGACGTTTATTCATTGGGTTCCGAGAGCCGATAACCGATACCGCGCACATTCAGGATCAAGTCCGGGTCTTGTCCGGCTTTTTCCAGCTTGCGGCGCAGGTTGCTGATATGCGGACGAATGACCTCGCGGGCTTCGGCCTCATCGACGGTATATCCACGTACTTCGCGCACGAGTTCATAGCAAGGGACAACGCGCCCGCGATGCGCCGCGAGATAGAGCAGCAAATCAAATTCGGTAGGCGTCAGGGGAATGGATTTATCGCCAACACTGATCTGATACCGTCCGGGATAGATTGTCAACGGGCCAAGCTGCATTGTAGAGTTTGGCTGTACGACCTGCGGCGGCGCGATGGATTGTGGCGGTGTCTGCGGCATGGTGTTGTTTGTTCGCGGTGTTTGCGAAAAATCCGAGCCGGTCAATTCCTTGACATTGTTCTGAATCGAATTGAGCAGAATACGCCGACGTTGCAAATTCTGCGCACGCTCCAGACCGCGCTGCACGCTCTGGCGTAAATCCTGACTGCTGCTGGGTTTGATCAGATAATCATGCGCGCCCAGACGGAGCGCTTCCACCGCTGTACTGAGGCTGGCATAGCCCGTCATCAGGATAACAATTGCATCCGGTGCGCGATCCTTGATGCGCGACAGGAGTTCTACGCCGCTCAAACCGGGCATCCGAATATCGGTGAGGACAACATCGAATGTCTGCTCGTTCATCATATCCAGCGCTTCTTCGCCGCTAGCGGCAGCACTCACCTGATAGCCGACCCGTTGCAGCGTCTTGCTGATAGAGTAGCGAATCGCACCTTCATCATCAACTACCAGGATATGCGCGTTATTATGATCCGCAATAGCGGAAGAATCCATGATATTAATTCCTGAAAACAAGATGGAAAAATTGCTTTCGCTTAATGATCAATTAATTGTATATGGAGTTTTGAATACTGCAAATGATTAAAATGGCGAAACCAGAATCTTCAAACCGGGCAATTAGGATAGCCACGTTTCGGAACATTTTCAAGTTGCTTTTTAAATTCTGCTTTCGCAGATATGATTCAAAGATGAAAATCCGAACTACGCGCCTTGCCAACAGATATTTCCGGGGTGACGATTTGGGTCTGTAATTTTGTAATGCGGGTTGTTACGCTACTCCGCATATAATCATCGTCAACCAGAGGGGACTGGGATAGGAAAGCGCGTGCATGATGTTTATGCAGGTGCTATTATGCTATCAGAAAGTGGATTTACGCCCGAATCTCTCCTTGAAAAGGCTCGCCAGGCCTTTTTTCACTTGAACATGGACGAAGCAATCCACCTTTCACAGGAAGCGATTGCGCTTGGCAATTACAGCGATGCTATCCGCGACAAAATTTATGAAACCTATACCGATGTGTTGATCGCTGCGGGGCGGCTTGAAGAAGCGGATTGGGTTTCTCAAAGCTGGCTTGAAGAAGCGCAGACTGTCCTGAATCGCGCTAATGCAACCATCAAACGGGCTAATATCTTCCAGCGCAGAGGACTTATTCCTGAAGCCCTGAAGATGCTGGATGAAGCGCATCGACTCGCAGAACAAAGCAGTGACAAGTCTGCACTGGGGAAATCCTATCGTTTGCGTGCTGATGTTTTCTGGGCGCAGGGCAGCATCGAAAAGGCGCTGTTCCTGCTGCAACAAGCATTGGCGATTCAGGAAGTGTTGCGCGATAAAGAGCAGCAAATTCCTGTTCTGGTGTCCATGTCGATTGTGTACGATCTGTTGGCACGTCCATTTGATAGCATCCAGGTCTCGCTGCGTGCAGCGAAATTGTGTGAAGAACAGCAAGACACCTTTAGCCTGATGGTTATCTATGGCAACATTGCAGAAGAATATTTACACCTGTTTGCGCTGAACCCTGCGCTTGAATATATCCAGAAAGCACGCACATTGCTGGGGGCGGGCATCAATGGCGATCTGGATCGGAACGAAGGAATCGCACTGATTGCGCTTGGAGAGCGCGAAAAAGGGCTGGCGCTCTTGCGGCGCGGGCTGGAACTGGGTGCAACCAACGATCACGATGAACTGCTGCAAGCGATGTATAGCCTTGCCGAAGGACTGATTACGCTTGACCACATGGACGAGGCGGCCCAGATTTCAGAGCGATTGCTGCATGAGGCGCGACAATTGCGCACCGAACGACACATCGCACGCGGCGCACTCCTTGTCGGGCAAATTGCCGGACGCCGTAATGACTATGAAGCGGCAGAACGCGCTTTTCAGGAGGCGTTTGTCAGCGGACAGAAGTCTGGCGACAAATGGCTCATCTGGCAGGCGCACGCGGCAATGGCTTCCACGTTTTATGAAGCGCAGCCGCCGCTTGCAGAATTTCATCGGGGGACGGTGGTAGAAATTCTGACTGGAATCGCCGCCTCTATCCCCGATCCCGGTTTGCGGGATACCTTCAAAAATGCACCACCTGTGGCACGTTGGCTTCGAGACGCGGCGCTATCCCTGTAATTATTTCGATTGCCGGGTTAGTGGCAATCAAACCAAAACCAGTTCATCATTATTTGTCGTACTTATCCTTTGATCAAAAAGTAAAGAAGCAGCATCATGGTTGGCACAAAACTCGGATTGTATGAACTTCTGGAAGAGATAGGTCATGGCGGTATGGCTGTTGTGTATCGCGCCTATCAAGCCAATATTGATCGCTATGTCGCTATCAAGATTATTCAGAAGAATATTTTTGAACAACCAAAATTCCTGGAGCGTTTCCAACGCGAGGCGCGGGTGATCGCGCGTCTGGAGCATCCGCACATTTTGCCCGTCTATGATTTTGATGGCTCTCACGAACCCGCCTATATTGTCATGCGCTATGTCGATAGCGGAACGCTGAAAGAATTGATCCGCAAGCGCACCTTGCGCTATGAAGAAGTCAGCCATCTGTTGCGCCAGACGGCCTCCGCGCTGGACTACGCACACCGTCAGGGCATTCTGCATCGGGATATAAAACCATCGAATATCCTTCTGGATCGGGAAGGAAACGCCGTTGTTGCCGATTTCGGGATTGCGCGCTTTATGGATAGTTCTGCCGATCAAAGCATCACGCAGCAGGGAGAAGCCATTGGCACGCCGGATTACATTTCGCCGGAACAGGCGCTTGGAAAATCGGATGTCAATCGGCGTGCGGATATTTATTCGCTGGCAGTAGTCACCTTTGAGATGCTCGCCGGAAGATTGCCTTTCGTGGCGGAAAACAGCATCCAGATGACTATGAAACACATTCAGGAGCCAGCGCCATTGATCACTACCGTACAATCATCGCTGCCCCCTGCGTTGAATCCTGTGATGCTGCGCGCGTTGGCAAAAGACCCGGATGATCGGTTTGAGACAACTGTACAATTTGCGGATGAAGTGATACGTGCTTTGCAGGTGGATTCACTGGCTGCACCGACACAGATTGACGCCACCAAACCGATCACTTCGATTACGCCAACCCGAACCCCAACCCGGAAATCGCAGACGACAGCTACCGAACAGCAAAAACAGGTAACAGCCCTGCATCTGAGTCTTGGCAACTTTGAAGAAGCCCTTCTCGATGCCGGACGTGACGAAGAGGAAACGGCGATCATCCTGCAACCGTTGCGTACCCAACTCGAAGAATTGATTACGCAACATGGCGGGGTTGTTGTTGAGCGCGCGGGACAGACGCTGTTGGCACTCTGGGGACTGGAAGTTGTCCGTGAAGATGATGCCGAACACGCGATTCGCGCGGCGCTTGCCCTGCGAGATGTGGTACAAAGCGAAGCCGCCAAACATCTCCCGGCAGGCGTAGAACTCCCGGCGCATTTTGCGCTGAACACCGGACAGGTTGTCCTGCAACTGGAAGCCGCATCGGGTCAGTTTATGCCAAGCGGCACGGCGTTGAACATCGTGCGACAGGTTGAGCAGGTTGTCGAACCGGGAAGTATCCTGATCACCTATGATACCTATCGGCATGTTCTGGGCATCTTCGATGTACACCTCGAACCGACAGTCCGTATTCGCGGACGTAAGGAAGCTATCGAACTTTACAAGATCATTCGCGCCCGCCCGCGCACGTTCCGTCTGGCGACACGCGGGATCGAAGGCGTAGCGACGAAGATGATCGGGCGCGATGGCGAATTGAAGCTCTTGCAGGATTCACTGATGCTGACCATCGAAGATAAAGAAATGCAGGTGGTCACTTGCGTTGGAGACGCTGGAGTCGGCAAATCACGGCTGCTCTATGAGTTCAACAAATGGGTAGATAGCATCGACCAGACAGTGCTTTTGATGCAGGGGCGGGCGACACAGCAATCCACCCAGCGTCCCTATGCGCTGTTGCGCGATCTGTTCTCGTTCCGTTTCCAGATTCTGGATAATGATGAGCCTGCCGTGCTGCGCCGCAAGTTTGAACAGGGTATCGCTGGCTTCATGGGCGAAGACACGCTTGAAAAAGCGCAGTGTATCGCTCACCTGATCGGCTTCGATATGAGCGATCTTCCCTATATCAAGGAGATGTTGAACAACCCTGCCAGCTTTCGGGATAAATCACTTGGTTATCTGAATGATTTTTTCAAAGCGATGACCAGCCGTGCGCCTGTCGTCCTACAGATGGAAGATATTCACTGGGCAGATGATCCCTCGCTCGATCTGCTCGGTCAATTGATGGGGCAGAACACCAACCTTGCTATCATGATGATCTGCATGGCGCGTCCCGAACTCTATGAGCGGCGGGCGACATGGGGCGAAGGACAGCCTTTCCACCATCGGCTGAACCTGACACCGCTCTCCAAACTGGATAGCCGACGGCTTGTCCGCGAAGTTTTGCAGAAAGTAGAAAATATTCCTGCCGATCTGCGCGATTTGATCGTGGATCGTGCCGACGGCAACCCATTCTATGTCGAGGAGATGATCAAGGTACTCATTGAAGACGGCGTGATCATCAAGACAAAACCCGGCGCAGATGAAAATGCTCACTGGCAAATTGCCGCTGATAAACTCGCAACGGTGCGCGTCCCGGTGACATTGGTGGGTGTGCTGCAAGCGCGTCTCGATATGCTCTCGCCCCAAGAAAAGATTATTTTGCAACGTGCGGCTGTGGTTGGGCGCATCTTCTGGGATAGTGCCGTGACGCTGCTCAGTCAGACCGACGATAGCACCCCGGCACAGGTGGGCGCAATTCTGGAAAAGTTACGCGCACGCGAATTTATTTATCAGCGTGAGGCTTCGACTTTTGCCGGGGCGCGCGAATATGTCATTCGCCATGCCATCCTGCGCGATGTGATTTACGATAGTCTGTTGAAACGACAGCAGCGGCTTTACCACGCGGCAACCGCTGAATGGTTGCTGGATATGAGCGGCGGGCGTGTCGGAGAATATAGCGCACTGATCGCGGAACACTTCGAGCGCGCAGGCGAAAAACTGCGTGCCGCTGATTATCTGGTACAGACTGCGCGACAGGCGTTCGCCATCAGTGCCTATGATCAAGCCTCAAATTCGATTGCTCATGCGTTACGTCTGGTCGAAGGAGACTCAACCAGCGAAGCGGCATCTATGCGCCTGAGAATTCTGATCGAAGACGCGAGGATTGCGATTGCAAAGGGGCTGTATCCGCAGGCAAAGAAAACACTGGATGAAGTGTTACCACTGGCACGCGCCGGTACAGACAAGGCAACACTGGCTGAATCGCTGACACAAGCAGGGTTTGTGGCAGTACGACAAGGGGGTTACGCCGAAGCACGGCACTATCTTGAAGAGGCTGCACCAATCGCCCGTGCGCTCCCGGTTGGTCCGATTCTGGTAGAGGTGTTGCGCTGGCTTGGCGTAGTGTTCTCTTATGAAGGCAACTATGTCGAGGCGCAGCCCCCTCTGGAAGAAAGCCTGCAACTGGCGCGTAGCCTGAATCTTAATGCCGCCGTTGCCAAAGCGCTCAACGCTCTGGCAGGAATTGACGCGGATCAAGGCAATCTTGAAAATGCGCTGACACGTTATCAGGAAGCACTCGCAATAGCACGCAGTTCAAAGGATCGCTATAGCGTCGCATTGATCGCCCAGAACATCGCCAACATCAACAATGAAACGAAAAATTTCACAGAGGCACGCCACTATGCCGAGGAATCGCTTGCCGGGGCGCGTGAGATCGGTAGTTTGTCTATCGCTATCTGGACACTCAACGTATTAAGCATCGCGCAAATTGGCATGGGCGATGCTGAGGCTGCCAAAGCAAGCCTCAACGAAGGGTTGCGGTTGTCGCGTTCGACAGGTGACATTATGCGCCAACTGGACAACTTTACGATTTATGCCGAGCTATGCGCCAAAACCGATCCGATTGCGGCGCTTGAAATGATTGGCCTGGTACTCGAAGGCGTGCAGGGAGCGCAGGATTTGATCCGGGAAACGTTGCGAACCGCCGAAAAGATAAGAAAGATGTCTCCAAACCTTTCCGAAAAAGATGCACAGGAGGCTATCGAACGCGGCAAGGGACTGGATCGGGAGCAAATGATTCGGGATTTGCTGGGGGAATAGCGTCAATTATCCGCGTCTGAAAACACTTCACGCAACTTTACGTAGTTGACCTGCGACTGAATGTACACTACTATTGCGATAGCAATGAGATTCATTCAGGTATAGGGGCATTATGCGGAATAGAGTCGTTAAGCTGGCAATATTGATATTCGCTATTTCTCTTCCCTTCTCAATCATGGCGTCTCGCGCACAGGAACTTCAGTGCGACGAAGTGATCAAAAAAATCCTCCAAGATACCGGGGATCGCTGCAAGGATTTAGGTCGCAACAAGGGCTGTTATGGGAACAACCTCGTCATGGCAACCCCAAAAGATGGTGTTTCCCCAGATAGTTTTGTGTTTAACAAACCATCGGATGTTGTAAATATTGCAGATATTGCATCTCTCCGAATGGCCGCCTATAAGGAAGGTGGCTCCGAATGGGGTGTTTCCTATCTCCGCGTACAGGCCAACTTCCCGGATACACAACCCGGCCAATATGTAACCATGCTCCTGTTCGGGGATACAACGCTGGAAGATCGCTCCAGACAGGTCGCAGACAAGACCAAAATCGAACAGAAACCGATGCAGGCTGTTTACTTCCGTTCAGGAACGGCAACACTGGCCTGCAAGCGTGCGCCTACCAGCGGCATGATTATACAAACCCCGAAAGGCGCAGCCAAAGCTGAACTAACAATGAACGAAGTCAAATTGAGCGTTGGCTCTACCGTGTTCATCGAATCGCCGGATGACGACCTGCCGCCACTCGGTGCGACAAACACACCTGTACCGAAGGCAACCCGGAACACCAAACAAAATAAACTCGTAGTAACGACTATTGAGGGCGAGGCCAAAATCACTGCCAACGGTGTCACGCGGACAGTGAAAACCGGGCAGAAGTCGGAAGTACCGCTGGTTTCCGATAACAGCCGACCCGCAGGCGCGCCGAGTGTTCCGGTCAATGCTTCGGTAGATGTCAAGAGCATTGTCGATGTTGTGATCGACGAGGAACTGATCCCGCCAACGCCATCCAGCACACCGAGTTATACCCCCGGCGGCCCAACCCTCACATTTACACCTTCGGCGACATTCCGCGTCGTTACCCTCACGCCACTACCGCCAACGTTCACGCCCGGCCCGACCAATACACTATCGCCAACACAACTGCCACCACCAACATTTACACCGGGACCATCACCAACACCGTTGCCGACGAATACACCCGTGCCACCTACAGTTCCGCCGCCACCGACGAATACACCTATACCAACTGTACCGACCAATACGCCTGTACCTACGAATACGTTAACAAACCGACCCTCCAATACGCCCACCCCGTAGGGATTTGGCAGCAACAAAAAGCGCTTCATTCGGTCTGAATGAAGCGCTTCTGTTTACGATGTTGTACCATCAGATTTACCCAAAGGGCGTTCATCTGAATGATGAATTATTTGGTCTCGCGGAACAGAACATGCTTACGCAGTGACGGTTCATACTTGCGGAGTTCAATCCGTGCGGGATCATTGCGCTTGCTCTTTTCGGTGTAGTAGACATAATCACTTTCGGTACTCTTCACCTTGACGAGTACACGGACTTCCTTCTTCGCCATTTTGCATTTTCCTTGTGACTGAATATAGATGATACTGTGTATCAGTACAGACCCGCTTTTCGCTGAAATCTTACTACAAGGCGTGTATCTTTTTCAATTGGGCAATTAATGGGGCGACAAAACTGGCAGGTTCCTGTGATGGTGCATCGCCAAGCGGATCGAGCAATTCGGTTTGATCGAGTAGCACACGCGCAGCATTGACCATCCCGTTGGAAAGCGCAGTCAGGTTATAGCCACCTTCGAGAATAACGATGACTCGCCCGCCACAGAGTTCCTCTGCCATTTTCTTCAACTCCCGTGTCAGCCACGCATATCCGCTCAAACTCAGCCGCAATTGCCCAAGTGTAGAGGATTCTGCCCAGTGCGCGTCGAACCCGGCAGAAACCAGCAGTAAATCCGGCTCGAAGCGTCGCGCGGCAGGCCACAGTACCTGTTCGTAGAGCGCACGGAAGCACTCATCGCCCGCGCCAACTGCCAGCGGCATATTCAACGTCGCGCCGATACCATCACCGCGTCCAGTGTCCGTCGCCGCGCCCGTCCCCGGATACCAGGGGGATTGATGCGTCGAGCAGAAATATACTGACGGGTCTTCGTAGAAAACATCTTCCGTACCGTTGCCATGATGCACATCGTAATCCACAATCATGACCTTCTTGATCTGATCAGGATAATGTTGCTGTGCGTACCGCGCCGTAATCGCTACATTGGAGAGTAGACAAAACCCCATCCCCTGTCGAATCTCCGCGTGATGCCCCGGCGGGCGCGTGGCAACAATCGCATTATCCACTTCACCGCGCATCAGTGCATCTACCGCCGCGATCCCGCCCCCCGCCGAGTAACGCGCGGCCTCGAAGGATTCCGGCATGACATAGGTATCGGCAGTCAGCATCACAGGCACAGCCATCGCTTCGGTTCGGTAGAGCGTATCCAGATATTTCTGACGATGAACGGACAGGATATGTTCGTCTGTTGCGCGAACAGGCACGATTCGCTGCATATGTGCTGCTGTCCCGCTGCTTTCCATCAATTCCTGAATCGTTTTCAGTCGTCCGGCATTTTCGGGATGCCCGGACATTGTATGCACAGCAAAGCGGGTATCGGTCACATATCCTGTCGTCATTGTGAATTTCGTATCCTCTGAGATGTCCTGAACACCCGGATTATACGCTCAATCAACGATGTTGGAAACAGGGCGCTTCAACGCATCTCGAATCATCTCGGTATAGAGTTGCGATCCGACTCCAGTCTCCCCCGGCCCTGCAATGTCTCTGGTACGCGCACCCGCTTCGATGGCACGGGTAACTGCATCCTCGATTGCTTGTGCTTCGCGTTCCAGATTCAGACTGTAACGGAGCAGCATTGCCGCGCTGAGGATCGTCCCGGTTGGGTTGGCGATTCCTTTCCCGGCAATATCCGGGGCGCTGCCGTGAATCGGCTCATACAAACCGAACGTACCTTCACCGACAGAAGCACTTGGTAACATCCCAAGTGAACCGGCCAACACTGCCGATTCATCAGTCAAAATGTCGCCAAACATATTTTCTGCAACGACCACATCATAGCGCCCCGGTGTGCGGATCATTTGCATCGCAAACGAATCAACCAGCGCATGTTCAACTGTAATATCGGGATAATCGACTTTCATTGCTTCAACGGTACGACGCCACAGACGGGAAGATGCCAACACATTCGCCTTGTCAATCGACGTGACATGCTTTTTGCGTCCTTTTGCTGCCTTGAATGCGACTTCCATCACGCGCTTGATCTCTTTGGTGGTGTATAGCATGGTGTCGTAGGCTTCATCACCATCGCCGGGTTCTTTTTTGGGGCCGAAGTACGCGCCGCCTGTCAGTTCGCGCACGAAAAAAATATCGACATCCTTGAGTAATTCCGGCTTGAGCGGCGAACCATGCGCCAGTTGTGGGAAGGATTTGGTCGGGCGCAGGTTGGCGAAACAATTGAAGTGTTTACGCAGATCGAGCAGACCTTGTTCCGGGCGTGGACGTGGTTTTTCGCTTGTCCATTGTGTACCACCGGGAGGCCCGCCGACAGCGCCCATAATTACGGCCTGTGCTTCTTCACAGATTTTGATCGTTTCCGGCGGGAGCGGTTGCCCAACCTTGTCGGTGGCAGCGTCGCCAAAGAGTGCTTCCTTAAAGGTGAACTCGTGTCCAAATTTGGCAGCTATATCTTCCAGAATTTTCCGGGCATAGCCGACAACTTCCGGGCCAATCCCGTCGCCGGGAAGTAGAGCAATTGTTGCTTTCAAAAGTTTGGTAATTCCTTTCTATGGATGAAGAAGAGGATCGTCTATTGTGAATTTTTCGGCTTGGGCTGCATTGATTAATTCCTTATCACTTGTCACAAAAACAAATGAAATATTCATAGCTGCGCGCCCTATGATAGCACTGGCAAGATGGATACTGTCTAGCGCCCGAAGCTGATAATGCGCAGCAAGATTACTGGCGCGTTCAAGAAGCGCTTCGTTGATTGGAATTCGTGATAACCGTTTGTTGCTGAAAGATGGGCCAAATAGAGCGCTCGTATTCGATTCGCGCGTAGTAACGTTAACCACCGCCCTTTCTGCTGGCGTGCGACCACCGCATGGACTTCCACTGTTGTAAGGCTGCTTAATACAACGCCATTTTGAGGTGAACGAACAACGGCGCGTACCCAATTCGAGCCAGTTTCGCGCAAATAACGTTTGATCAATGCGCTGGTGTCAAAGAAATAATCGGTCAAATGTTGCCTCGAACATCGCGGATCATTTCCTCGGAAGTGGGCATATCATCTGGCAGCGACGCGACAAACTCCTCAAGTTCAGCCTCGGACATTCTTCCCAATGCTTCAATTTCAGCCGCCTGTTCAGGCGATGGGTGAAATTGAGCAAAGCCAGCCGCCTCGAACGTCGCTTTGAGTTCCGCTGCTCTGCTTTGCGATTCAGAATTTATGGCTTGTGGTATCCGAACGACAACCTCAACTTCTCCAACTGGAACATTTTCAGGCAACTTCGCAACCAAACGGTGATTTTTATCGACTTTGCCGGTAACCACAATATCCATGATAGCCTCGCCACTTTATCTCTATTTTATCATGCCATCATACAGCAGACGCCGTTTTTTCCTCTTCCGGCATCGCCAGCGTCAATCCATATTCGATACTATCGATCAGTGCCAGCCACGATGCCTCAATGATATTGGTACTTGCTCCCACAGTTGACCAGCGCTTATGATGGTTTTGGGTATCAATAAGCACCCTCGTATGGGATGCCGTCGCATTCTTGCCGTCAAGGATACGCACTTTGTAATCGCTCAACTTGAAATTTGCGATTGATGGGTAGATCGGAGCGAGTGCCTTTCGCAGCGCATTATCCAGCGCATCCACCGGGCCGTTCCCTTCTGCCGCCGTGTGCATGACCTGATCTCCAACGCGGAGTTTGACCGTCGCCTCAGCAAGGATGCCGCGTCGCGCGCTATGTTCAACTACCGTCATAAAATCGATCACTTCAAACGGCGCAACATATCCGGGTTTGGCACGCTGCAACATAAGCGCAACCGAGGCTTCCGCGCCCTCAAATACGTACCCTTCGGATTCGCGTTGTTTGATTTCTTCCAGTACTTGTACAGCGATGTCTGCCGTAACACCAACGCCATGTTCTTCCGCTTTGGAGAGGACATTGCCACGCCCGGAAAGATCGCTGATCAACACGCGCATTTCATTCCCGACCAGTTCCGGATTGATATGCTGATAGCTGTCCACATTGCGACGGATCGCGGCGGCGTGCATCCCACCCTTGTGGGCGAAGGCCGATTTGCCGACATAGGCCAGATGATTATCCGGGGGCAGATTGGCAATCTCCGAAACAGTACGAGAAAGATAAGTGAGGGTTGTCAGATCACCACCGCCAAGCACATCCAGACCCATTTTCAGCTTCAAATCCGGGATGATGCTGCACAGGTTCGCGTTGCCACAGCGCTCGCCATAGCCGTTGATCGTCCCTTGTACGAGCGTTGCGCCACCACGTACCCCCGCCAGCGTATTCGCTACCCCAAGCTCACCGTCGTTATGGGTATGGATACCGAGCGAGATATGCGCCGGGAGTGCCGCACGTACCTGCCGCATGATGTCTTCCATCTCCCAATACATTGTGCCGCCGTTGGTATCGCATAGTGTCAGGTTATCCGCGCCGCCTTCGAGCGCCGCCCGAAGCGTCGTCAACGCATATTCCGAATCGGCCTTGAAACCATCGAAAAAATGTTCGGCATCATAGATCACTTCGCGCCCAAGCGACTTAAGGTAACGGAGCGTTTCACGGATGATGCGCCAATTCTCTTCTGGGGAGATGCGCAATACTTCATAGACATGCAGGAGCCAGCTTTTCCCAACCACAGTTACAGCCGGGGTTCCGGCATTTGCCAGCGCTTGTACATTTTCATCTTCGGCAGGGTCAGCGCCGCCACGACAAGTCATCCCAAATGCGCTGATCTTCGCGTGCTTGAGCGGGAGTTCCTTCACACGCTCGAAATATTCCACATCTTTCGGATTCGAGCCGGGAAAGCCGCCCTCAATATAATCCACACCGAGATCATCCAGCAGACGGGTTACTTTGAGTTTATCCTCAACGGAGAGGGAGATGCCTTCGCGCTGTGTTCCATCGCGCAGCGTCGTATCATATACAAAGATTTTCGTCACGATTTTCTCCACCTGTTGGATGCTAACTATTCATTTTATGCAACCTCACCTCTTCCCCTCTTCGACAACGAAAAGGGGAGGTTTTGAGGATTTCGTTAATCGCCTGCGCCCAAACCGGGATTGCTGTTTCCCCCGTTGGGATTACCTAAAACCTGTAGCGGCGGTGGTGCGGAAGCCGCGATCCACTTGCCCGAAATCGGCAGGCTGTTCGCCGGGCCAAACGCGAACACCAGCAGCGCACCCGGCGTTGTATTCGTGTTATTCAGGCTGAATACTGCCGAACTCGCGTTGAATGCTGCGCCTGTCGTGATTCCGTCCGCATTCCAGTCGCCCTTGAGCGCGATTTGTGAGCCAATATCCCAGACATAATCAATATCGCTGAATGTGATTCCCGATGGTGTGGAATTGTTCGAGAGATACCAGTGTGTCTGCGACGGACGATATACTCCGACACCCTCCAGCCCGCTGCCATCCCAATCACCCGCCATGCCCGTATCGCCGGGGTTGCCGAAGATAGCGAAGTAATCATCGAACCCACTGGTTAGATCGTTCTTCTCGTAAAGAATTCCGTTCGAGGGACGGAACACACCGATCCCATCGTGCGTCGCGGAAACCAGCCACTTGCCCGCAAATGGGGTATCACCCGGATTGCCAAGCAAAATGTTGTAATTGATTGCCGGAGTTGTGTTGCTATCGCTCAGGTAGAAGAATCCACTGCTGGTACGATAGATGCCAATCGTATCTACGCCATCGCCATTCCAATCACCCGCGAGAGGCAGATCAGATACATCGCCGCCGAAATTCGCAGTGATGTTTGCGCCGCCGCTGGTGTTGCTGTTCCGCAGATAGAACGTTCCATCCTTATAAACACCGATAGTATCCGGGCGCGGCGGTATCGGTGTATTCGTTGATGTGCTGGTGCGTGTTGGCGTTGCCGACCCGGTAGGGCTTGGTGTTACGGTAACGGTTGGGACGATGCCGTTCACCTCTACTGCTCCAATGTCGCAGTTATTCGCTGGACGCTTGTAATCGCGCTGATCTTTCACGATCCCGCCGCAACTTGCAGCCGGAATTACGTTGATCGCCGGACTGCCCGAATTCAACATGATCGTGTTCGTCGGGCCATTATTAAATGCCAGTAAACCCATGTTGGGATTTGTGCCGTTCGCCAGGTCGGAAGCAACATAGCCTGTGCTTGTTCCGCGCGTCTGCACAAGGTTATAGCCCGATGAAGTGAAGGTCGCCTGAATATCCGTATTGGTTGGCGCAATATTGGATGCGATCAAGGTATTTTTCAAGGTGAGGCCACCGCTGATGACCGTCAGGCCGCCACCATTTGAGCCCGAACGATTATAGGCAAGTGTGCTGTTGATCGCCGTCACCGCAGCCGTCCCCGAACCGCTATTTTGAATACTGAGGCCACCGCCAGTTCCCGCATCAGCAAGATTGTTGGCCAGGGTTGAATTAAGAATAGTCGCCGTAGCGCCGAAAACGAACATACCACCACCATCAGATACAGCCGTATTCCCCGTAATCAGACTTGAAGTCAAATTCAGCGTAGCAGCTGTCCCAAGATTGGCAATGTAAATGCCACCCGCAAAATGTGCCTTGTTGCTGGAAAAAGTGCTGTAATTGATGTTCAGGACAGCGCTTTGGCTGGCAACCCCGCCTCCAAAATTTGACGACGTATTTGCAACTCCGTTGCCTGTAATGGTGCTGTAATTGATGGTGAGCGTTTGCCCCGAAGCATGGCGAATACCTGCACCTGCGCCATTGGAAATATTTCCTGAGATCGTGCTGGAATTGATAGACGATGCCGCCGTGCCGAGGTCTTCGATCCCGCCTCCCTCATTCACCGAGAAATTGTCAGCCACAGTGCTGTTATTCAGTACATATGAACCCGCGCCGATAAACAGTCCTCCACCGCGTGCGGTAGCATGGCTATCGCGGATAATACAATTGTTGAAGGTGAGCGTTCCATAACTACTAAGCGCACCGCCATCAGTGCCATAACCGCGCTGAAGGATTAGGTTGTTGAAGGTCGCCTGTACACTTACTGCCACTGTGATGACCTGGCTGGTATCCAGGCCGTCAAGGATGATTCCTGGATTACCCATAATCGTGATATGGCGCGAAATACTCAGCACACCACTATAAAGATTGATTGTCCCGGTCAGTCCGGGAGTAAAGTTAATCGTATCGCCTGCGATAGCATTGTTGATCGCATCGCGTAGCGAACCTATGCCTGTGTCATTCAGGTTTGTAACCGTGATTGTTGCCGCACGGACACGAAGCGCAACCCCGGAAAATGTGAACGCTGCCACCACCAGACATAAAACCAGAATCGTGAAAAGAAGTCGAGACCGTCGCATGATGTGTTCCCCGAACGTAAATTGGATGAGTGAAGCACCACAGGAGAGATGAATTTTGTATATTTGATGCTGTCGAACCCGATGTTACATCGAAATTCCCAATGCTTCACTCCGTTTAGTCGGTGATATACCTGCCTTTCTGCCTTCTTATTCCCGTTTGAAGATCATGCCCATCATCATGACATCCAGATATTGACCGTCTTTGAGAAAGGCTTCATGCCAGATGCCTTCCTCCAGAAACCCTACCTTACGATAAACGTGAATCGCACGCGGGTTAATCGTGAATACTTCCAATTCCAGCCTGTGAATGGTTGGGATTGCCCTGCACCATGCAATCGCATGTTTCATCAGAGTTGTGCCGATTCCGCGTTCGCGCCATTCCTTCGCTACCGTGATTCCAAGCGACACCGTTTGTTTAAAACCGCGTTTCCCCGCAAAGAGATTGCTCCCCGCGATGATTTCTCCATCAGCTTCGGTCACAAACCAATTGCAGTTCTCGCCTTCGATATGATTTTTGATAATGTCGCGCTCCTCTTCAAGCGTGAATGTGATTTCATCGGATGAAGAGGCGGCGATCATGTTGTTCGGTTCATCTGCAATTGTTTTGATGTACCGAAGCAATACCTCGGCATCGTCAATATGTGCCTGACGAATAGTACAAACCGTCATGCTTTAATCTGTACCCGCCATTTTGACTTCTGCGGACTCACCTTCCGGCATCACGCCTTGCGTACCTGTCGCCGCCGCCATGCGATTCAGCGCGGCAATATAGGCTTTCGCGCTTGCCACGATAATGTCCGGGTCTGCGCCGTGTCCGCCGAAGGTGCGATATTCGCCGTCCTTCGTGCAGATGCGTACTGTTACTTCGCCCAGCGCATCGATCCCTTCCGTGACCGCATGTACCGCATATTCCAGCAGTGTATTCGGTACGTTGACCACCTGATCAATTGCACGATAAGTTGCATCCACCGGACCGGTTCCAATCGCCGCCTGGATGCGCTCTTCGCCTGCTGCGTCAACAATCCTTACTGTCGCGGTGGGCATTCCTAATGTTCCACAGGCAACCTGGAATCCGGTCAGTTTGAAATATTCCGTCGGTCCTTGCAATTGATCGGCAAGAAGAGCCTCCAAATCCGCGTCGGTGATATGCTTTTTCTTGTCTGCGACTTCCTTGAAGCGTCCGAAAGCTGCATTCAATTCGGTATCATTCAGATCGTAGCCCAATTCTTTCAGACGCATACGGAAGGCATGGCGTCCGCTGTGCTTGCCCAATACCAGACGGCTCTCCGAAACACCTACCGATTCTGGCGTCATGATTTCATACGTTTCGCGGTTCTTCAACTGTCCATCCTGATGGATGCCCGCTTCGTGTGCGAAGGCATTTGCGCCGACGATGGCCTTGTTTGGCTGGACGACAATTCCGGTATAGTTCGCCACCAACCTGCTAATTCGGGACAGTTGTCGTGTATCAACCTGTGTATCCGCGCCCTTGAAATAGGTTGGGCGCGTCTTCAAAGCCATTACGACTTCTTCCAACGAAGTATTGCCCGCACGCTCGCCGATACCATTTACCGTAACTTCAACCTGTCGCGCCCCGGCAACGACGCCCGCCAGTGTGTTTGCTGTTGCCAGCCCCAGATCATCGTGGCAGTGAGTTGACCAAATCACGTTTTGTGCGCCGGGGGTATTTTCGATCAAATATTTGATCAATCCACCGTATTCTTCCGGCGACATATAGCCAACCGTATCAGGGATATTCAGTGTGGTTGCCCCTGCTTCGATGGCGACCTGGCACGCCTGCGCGACAAATGCCCATTCGCTGCGACCAGCATCCATCGGGCTATATTCCACGTCGGCACAGAATGAGCGCGCATAGGTGACCATTTTCTGAATCCGATCCAGTGCTTCTTCCCGATCTATATTGAACTGATATTTCAGGTGAATGTCGCTGGTGGACAGGAATGTATGAATGCGTGGCTTGGAAGCGTGTTGTACCGCTTCCCATGATTTTTCAATATCGCCTTTGACACAACGTGCCAGCCCGCAGATGATTGGGGCATTTTCGCCATTGCCGACTTCCTGGGCAATACGCCGGACAGCTTCCAGATCGTCGGGGGAGGCGGCAGGGAAGCCCGCTTCGATAATATCCACGCCCATCGCGGCGAGGTAGCGGGCGATTTCCAGCTTTTCGGCACTGGTCAGTGATGCGCCAGGGGATTGCTCCCCGTCGCGCAGGGTAGTATCAAAAATGCGAACGTGATTTGTGGGCGATACGACACCGTTATCCATTGTGATAATTTCCTTCTTTGAATCCAGACATTTAAACTAATTGAGCAAATATCGCTAAGGTCATCAAGACCACCAAGACCATCGTCAAGCACTCGACACCACCCCCTTTCAAAATTATTGCCAGATTTATCTTTACTACTTAACGGTTTCAACTTCCGATGACAAAGCCAACTCTACTGCACGTTCGGCATGGATACGTGTTGTATCGAACTGCGGAACGGTTGAATCTTCCGCCTTCACAAGCAGAGTAATCTCCGTACAGCCGAGAATGATGCCCTGCGCGCCCCGCGATTCCAGATTGTGCATGATTTCTTTATAGCGCTGGCGCGATTCCAGCTTCACTTCGCCCAAGCACAATTCATCGTAAATGATGCGGTGAATGTCGTTTCGTTCGACTTCATCCGGGATCAAGACTTCGATGCCATGTTCGATCAGGACAGATTTATAAAAATCCTGCTCCATTGTGAAGCGCGTGCCGAGCAATCCGATTTTGGTTAACCCTGCCGTACTAATCCGCTCTGCCGTTGCGGTAGCTAAATGAATCATCGGGATTTTTACGGCGGCCTGAATCGTCGTGAAAACCTTGTGCATGGTATTCGTACACAACAGGATGAAATCCGCGCCGCCATGTTCCAGTTGTACGGCTGCATCAGCGAGCGTTTTTCCGGCTTCGTCCCAGCGACCTTCGCGCTGCATCTGCTCAATGTCGTGGAAATTTACCGTGACCATGAGCGATTTGGCGTTATTCTGCCCGCCAAGTTTTTCGCGTACAAGTTGATTGATCATCCGGTAATATTCCAGAGACGATTCCCAACTCATACCGCCGATCAGACCGATTGTTTTCATCCAGAGTTTTCCCGTTATTTCCAGCCCGATCTGATTTCAGATCGGGCTTGCCAAATCTATCCGCTAGCCTTGTGTCACATTGCCATCATCGTCAACCAACTTCGGCTTGACGAATGGCATCATATGACGCAGGTCTGCTCCGACTTTCTCGATCAGTTGATTGCGGGCAGTCTTGCGAAGTCCGAGGAATTCAGCCTTGCCCGTCTTGTTTTCATCGATCCAGCGCTGCGCGAAGCGACCATCCTGAATTTCATCCAGCATCTTGCGCATTTCGCCTTGCGTCTCTTCGGTGATAACACGACTCTCGCCCTTATAGCCGCCCCATTCCGCTGTGTCGGAAACGGAATAGTACATATAGTTGATCCCGCCCTGATACATCAGGTCTACGATCAGCTTGAGTTCGTGCAGACACTCGAAGTAGGCGATTTCCGGCTGATAGCCTGCTTTTACCAGCGTCTCAAAACCCGCTTTCACCAGCGCCGAAACGCCGCCGCAAAGTACCGCCTGCTCACCAAAGAGATCAGTTTCGGTTTCTTCTGCGAAGGTTGTTTCGAGTACGCCCGCACGAGTACCACCGATGCCCTTTGCATAGGCAAGCGCGTTGGCTTTGGCTTTTCCGCTGTGATCCTGTTCAATCGCCAGCAGACAGGGTGTACCGCCGCCTTCGACGAATACTTCACGGACGCGGTGTCCCGGCGCTTTTGGCGCGATCATGCTCACATCCACGAATGCGGGCGGCTTAATCTGTCCGTAGCGAATGTTAAAGCCATGCGCGAACATGAGCGTGTCGCCTTCTTTCAGATTTGGCGCAACATCGTTTGCATAAACTTCGGCCTGCTTTGTATCCGGGATCAGCATCATGATCACATCGGCGGCTTTGGCAGCATCCGCAACGCTGAGAACGGTCAAACCCGCCTCTTTTGCCTGCTTTGCGCTCTTGCTGCCTTCATGCAGACCAACGACGACCTTTACGCCGCTATCGCGCAGACTGAGCGCGTGGGCGTGACCCTGGCTGCCATAGCCGATAATGGCTACGGTCTTGCCTTCGAGATTCTTAAGATCGGCGTCCTTGTCGTAATAAATAGTTGCCATGAGAAAGGGTTTGCTCCTTGAATGGATAGATAAAATTCGTTAAACGGCGTAATCAGCTTGCAGGACATTTTCGCCACGTCCCATCGAAACAACGCCTGTCCGCACCACTTCGATGATTCCAAACGGGCGCAATGCTTCGATACAGGTTTCAATGTCTTCTTCGGTATCGCTCATTTCGAGGATCATCACATCGCCGGAAACGTCGATGATACGCGCCCCGTGTTTATAACACACTTCGGAAACCCCGTCGGTCACGCGCACCTTGATTAGTGCAAGGTCACGACTGATCAGCGGGACGGTACTCACATCCTCAACCTTGATGACATTGATCAGCTTGTATAGATTCTTTTCCACCTGCGCAACGTTTGTTACGTCAGAATCCATGACGATGGTCATCCGGGAGACATCCGGTGAATCGGTGCGCCCAACAGTCAGTGAGTCGATATTGAAGTTGCGCCGCCGAAACAGACTGACCACGCGATTCAGCACGCCGGGTTCGTTTTCCACCAATGCCACCAATGTATGTTTCATGATTCGTCCGTCCTCTCTAATATTCCGATAATTTCCACGTTTGATTGATATTGCTTCCGATAAGTACACTTATCAGGACTTTTGATGATTATAGCCAATTGATAGCATTTTGCCCATTGATCCCGGCGCTGAAGCACTGGGCTATGATCAATGAGAACGTTTTCAGTACGCCAGGTTCGCTTGATCTATGACTGTTGAGGTTCCGCGACCATTTCCAGTTTTGGGTGCAGTGTATTCATGGCGTGATGTGTCTCCTGATTCTGGATGTATTTTCCGACATATTCCAAATGCAATTCGGATATCGTCATGACTCCATATTCGGTTTGCCATCCGAATTTTTGTTGGGCGTCCGGCAAATGGGAAGCAATATAAGACGCATTCCCTTTTATCTGACCCACAAATTCTGGTAACGTGAAACTCAACGGAACAGTTGTTAGCAAATGTACATGATCTTCAATACCACCGATTGCCAACACCATGCCACCCAACTGATTGACCTTTGCGGTAATTGCTCCATAAATCGGGCTGCGATTCGCATCGCTAATGAGGGGCAA